>JAEUJX010000438.1 GCA_016794545.1 Myxococcales bacterium | reverse complement strand
AGGCCCGCTGGACCTCGCGGCGATCGGCGCGGAGCTGCGGAGGCTGATCCGAGACACGTTCCCCAAGAACATCGAGCTCGCGATGCTCATCGCACCCGAGCTGCACTGCGTGCGGGCGAATGCGACCGAGCTCCAGCAGGTGCTCCTCAACCTGTGCGTCAACGCGCGCGATGCGATGCCGGCGGGCGGCTCGCTGCGGATCTCGTTCACGAACGCCTCCGTCACGGAGCCGCCCCCGCACCGCTACGGCGAGGTGACCCCGGGGCGGCACGTCGTCGTCGAGGTGGCGGACTCCGGAACCGGGATGACGCCCGAGGTGATGGACCGGATGTTCGATCCATTCTTCACCACCAAGGAGCTGGGCCGCGGCACCGGCCTCGGCCTGGCGACCGCTCACGCGATCGTCCGCAGCCATGCGGGGTTCCTGACGGTCGAGAGCGCGCCGGGCGCGGGTTCGACGTTCCGGGTGTACCTGCCGGCGACCGACGAGCTTCCCGCCTCGACGTCGCGCGCACCGCGGGCGCCCCGAGGCGCCGGCCAGACGATCCTCGTGGTCGACGACGAGGTCCACATTCGCACCACGACGCGGCGCATCCTCGAGCGGAGCGGCTATCGCGTCCTCGCGGCGGCCAGTGGCCGCGACGCGCTCGAGGTGTTCGGGAGCGAGCCGATCGTGGCGGTGATCGTCGACCTCGCGATGCCGGGGCTCGATGGCGCGGCCACCGTCGCGGCGATCAAGGCGCTCGATCCGCAGGCGCGCGTCATCGGTGCGAGCGGTCTGCCGTCGCCCGAGTTCCTCGGCATGGTCCATCGCTTTCTGCCCAAGCCGTACACCCCGGCCGAGCTGCTGGGAGCGCTGGCCGAGGTGATCGCGCCCGCCTGACCCCGGACTCTCGGATAGACTCTCGCGATGTCCCGGACGGTCGCGGTGCTCGCCTTGGTCCTCGCCGCGTGCGGCGACTCGTCGACGGCGCCGTCTCCCGACGCTTCCGACGCTCCCGACGCTCCCCACGGTCCGATCACGGCGCCGCCGAACACGTGGACGTGGATCGAGATCGCCGGCACCACCTGTGCGAACGGGACGCCGGCCGGGTTCGGGATCAACGTGCCCGCGACGCCGAGCACCGAGCTGTTCGTCTACTTCCAGGGCGGCGGAGCCTGCTGGGATGCGAGCACGTGCTTCACGCTCAAGAGCGCGGTCAACATCGAGACGACCTACGATGCGGCCAGGTTCGCGGCCGATCTCGGCGGCGCTCAGGCCGATCGGTCCGCGGGGAACGTGTTCGGCCGCGCCACGCTCGTCTGGGTTCCGTACTGCACCGGCGACCTGCACGCCGGGATCGAGATCCGCGACTACGTCGTCGCCGGCGCCACGCGCACCGTCCACCACACCGGCGGAACCAACACGCAGCGCTTCGTGGACGCGCTCCAGGCGACGGTGCCCGACGCGTCGAAGATCTGGCTCTCCGGGTCGAGCGCGGGCGGCTACGGCGCCACCTTCAACCAGCACCGGTTCGCCGCGGCGTGGCCGGGCGTCGACGTGCACGTGCTCCAGGACGGGTCGCCGTTCGTCCCGGTCCTCACCGCGTACGAGACCTGGCAGGCGGCCTGGTCGCTCCAGTTCCCGCCGGGCTGCGCCGGCTGTGCCACGAGCTTGCCGAGCGTGATCGACGCGGTCACCGCGGCGCACCCGCGTGCGCGCATCGGCCTGCTCACCTACGACGACGACGCGGTGATCAAGCAGTACTTCGGCTATGCCCCGACCGCCGGCTCGCTCGTCCCCGCCACGACCATGCTGCTCGCCAATCAGTACGACCTGCCGACGACACGCGCGTTCGTGCTCGCCGGCAGCAGTCACACGATGTTCGCGCAGATCGGCACGCTCGTCGGCCCGGGCAATGTTCGACTCTCGGACTGGATCGCGCAGTGGGCCACCGGCGACGCCGCCTGGACCACCGTTCGCTGAGGCCGCGGGCGGCCGCGGGCTACGCCTGCCCTCGGATCGCTGCGAGGAGCCCGAGGACCGCGGCGCGATCGGCGGCGTAGAGACCCGCGAGATCGGCCAGCGCGAGGCGATCGGAGATCGACGACGGTGCGAGCTGCAGCTGGTCCGACGAGGCGCGGATCAGTCCATCCCCGACGAGATCGTCGGCGGCGTCGCGGACCTGGGCCGCCGGCAGGTCGAGGTCGAGCGCGATCCGCTGGACAGTCTGCGTCCCATCGGGCGCGCCGTGCAGCGTCACCAGCAGTCGCAGCTCCACCACGTCGTCGACGTAGGTCTGGACGAAGTCGATGACGGACTTCGGGATATGCGTGAGATGGCTCATGGTCGGCGGCGGCGATCTCGTGTCCCGCATGAAGGACGACGGCGCCGCCGGCGAAACGTTCACCGGTCTCGCGCAACCGTGCGAAAGGAGCAACGGTATCGCGCGGCAGGCGAGCGCGCCGAGGTCGATCTCCGAGCTGTTCCGGCGGTAGTCTCGGGCGGTGCATCCGTCCTCGCAGCGAGTCATCGCGGACCTCGAAGAACTGGCGCAGCTGACCTCCGACGAACGCGGAGCACAGCGCGTGGCCTGGGGCCCGATCTGGCGGAAGTGCCGCGACTGGTTCAGCGCGAAGGTGAAGTCCGAGCTCGGCCTCACCACCGTGCGCGACGGCGCGGCGAACCTGTGGGCGACGCTGCCGGGCGAGCGCACCGACTCCATCGTGATCGGCAGCCACCTCGACTCGGTGCCCGGCGGCGGCTGGCTCGACGGCTGCCTCGGCGTGCTCGCCGGCCTCGAAGTGCTGCGCCGCGCGAAGGCGCAGGGTACGCCGCCGCTCACGCTGCACCTCGTCGACTGGGCGGACGAGGAGGGCGCGCGGTTCGGACGCAGCCTGACCGGCTCCGCCGCGTCGGCGGGCGCGCTCGACGCGCACGGGGAGCTCGCGCACCTCACCGATCGCGCGGGCGTGAAGCTGCCCGACGCGCTCGCCGAGAACGGCATCACGCTCGACAGCATGGGGACCGCGCGCGCGTCCTTCGACTCGCTCGCCGCGAAGGCGTACCTCGAGCTGCACATCGAGCAGGGCCCGGTGTTGATGGAGATGAAGCGACCCGTCGGCGTCGTCCTCGGCACGATGGGCGTGGAGCGTTACCAGCTGCGCTTCCAGGGGCAGGCCGCGCACTCGGGCGCCGCGCCGATCCACCTGCGCAAGGACGCGTTCCTCGCCGCGGCCGAGTTCGCGCTCGCGTGCCGCGACATCAGCGTCGAGTACTCGGGCAAGACGCCGAAGTCGCGCGTGGTCGCGACGTGCGGCGTGGTGAAGGTCGAGCCGAACTTCGTGACCGCCGTCCCCGGCTCCACGGAGATCTCGATCGACCTGCGCGCGCTCGACGGCAAGGTCCTGAAGAAGATGCTCGCCGATGCGAAGGCGGCGTCGAAGCGCGCGGCGAAGAAGCACCTCGCCAGCGTCACGTGGAGCCCGCTGCTCCACATCACGCCGCGCCCGTTCGATCCGACGCTGATGACGTTCGTCGCGGCCGCGGTCAAGGAGGTGACCGGCACGGCACCGGAACTGCCGTCCGGCCCGCTGCACGACGCCGCCGAGATGGCCGCGATCGTGCCGACGGCGATGGTGTTCGCGCAGTCGAGCCCGGGCGTCTCGCACACGCGGATCGAGGACACGCCGCGGCCCGCGCTGGACAAGTCGATCCGCGCGTTCCTCGGCACGGTCGACCGCACGCTCGCGCACCTGGCGTCGTCGCCGGCGAAGCGGCGCGCTCGTCGCTAGCCGACACGCCCTCCCGCGAGGAGCTACTTCGGCCTGGTCTCCTCCGTGCGGCTCATGGAGCCCTCAGCGTCACGACGAAGTCGTGCGCGCCGCACACCGAGCGAGCCTCCTCGGCCTGCACCGAGAACGCGAACAGCTGGGTCTTCGGGTCGTAGCCGGCCTGCGTGTTCGCGAGGTCGTACGCCTCTGCCTTCTTGCAGGTCCCGTCCTTCGCGCCGAGCTTCACCGTGACGGGCGCGAGGGCCGTGCCGGCGCGCGTGCCGGTGATCGTGACCTTGCGGTTCTTCACCACCACCTCGAGCTCGACGTCCTCGCTGGTGAGCTTGGTCGAGTAGGTCAGCTTCTGCCGGTCCTCTGACGCACGCGCGACGCGCGACATCCGCTTGTAGCCGCCGTCGTCGAGGAGCTTGACGATCTTGGTGGCCGCGGCCTCGGCCTTCGCCGCGTCGGTCGCCGGCGGGACCACGCCGATCCGCTGCTCCAGCTTGCCGGCCGCGCTGAACACGGCGAGCGACGTCTTCGAGCCCGGCTCGGTGGAACCGGCCATGCTGTAGAGCGCGACGTGCTTGCCGTCCGACGAGATCGCCGGGCAGCGCATGACGAGCCCCATCAGCTTCATCCCGGTGTCCTGGGCGCGCGCGGGTACTGCCAGCGTTGCGAGTGTCAGGGCGACGATTCCGAGCTTCATCGCGCGACGATAGCTCGCCGCCGGCTCAGGCACGAGCGCGAGGTGTCGTTCGCGCCGCCCCCCATGATCGAAGGATGCGGATCCCGACGAGGCCGGCGACCACGAGGAGCACGACGCCGTACACGGACGCGAACCACGGGTCACCGCGATCGGTGCCGGCGGCGATCGCGTGGATCGTGACCAGGACGAACGCGACGAACGACAGGTAGTGGAGGCGCCGCCACGTGGCCGTGCCGATCCGCTTGCGCAGCGCGAAGCTCGCGTGCACCGCGCCGGCGAGGTAGGCGGCGAGCACGCCGAGACCGACCGCGATCGGCGCGTGCGCCGACGCGAACGGGACCAGCACGTCGATCACGTCGAAGCGCACGTAGCTGTCCGCGAGTAGCACCGCCCCGTGTGCGAGCACGAGCGCGAGCGCGAGCGGCGAGAGCCAGCCGTGGAGGTCGACGAGGTGGCCGCGCGGGACGAGTCGATCCGCGCTGCGCGTGGACACCAGGAGACCCACGATGACGTCGAGGCCGAGCGCGGCGTACGCGACGAGGCCGGTGGCACGCGACAGGAGCCACGCGCCGGTGCCGTCGACCCGCGGAGGTGACGGGACGATCCAGCCGAGCCGCGCCGCGATCGCACCGGCCAGCGCCAGCGCGATCACGCCGATGAAGACTCCC
>JAEUJX010000417.1 GCA_016794545.1 Myxococcales bacterium | reverse complement strand
GCGCCTGCGTGATCGCCGCGGACACCGTCACGATCAACAGCCGGCTCGCCGCGACCGGCTCGCGACCGCTCGTGATCGTCGCCGCGAGCACGATCACGATCAACATGACGGGCGTGGTCGACGTGTCGAGCCGCGGCAACGCGCGCGGCGCCGGTGCCGCGATCAGCTGTCCGGGCGCGACGATCCCCGGCACCGGCGGCGGCGGCGCCGGAGGCAGCTTCGGAGCCGGCGGTGGCAACGGCGGCAGCGGGACCGGCGGCGCGGGCGGCGTCGCCGCGCCCGCGAGCGCGCTCACCGCGCTCCGGGGAGGGTGCCCCGGCACGTCCGGCGATGATGGCGGCGCCGGCGGATCCGGTGGCGGCGCCGTCGATCTGATCGCGACCGCGATCACGATCAACGGACGGATCGAGGCGAACGGCCGCGGCGGCGGCGGCGCAGGCACGAGCGATCACGGCGGCGGCGGCGGCGGATCCGGCGGCGCGATCGTCCTCGACACCACGAACCTGACGTTCAACGCCAGCGGTCGCTTGATGGCCCAGGGCGGCGGCGGTGGCGGCGGGAGCTCGAACAACACCGCGGGGGGATCGGGTGGTGATCCCGTGATGTTCGGCCAGAGCGCGAACGGCGGCGGCGGCGGCGGCAACGGCGGCGCCGGTGGCGCGGGCGGCGGAGGTGGTGCCGGCGCGCCGGGAACCGCTGGCAGCGGGAACAGCGGGGGTGGCGGCGGCGGAGGTGGCGCCGGCTACGTCCGCGCGCTGGATCCGGCTTTCACACAGGGTGGGATGGCGGTGCCTAACTTCAACTGAACGGTCCTTGTTCGTTGGATCTGTAAGGCGGACAGCCCTGTTATCCTCGGGGTGATGAGGACGCTCGTGCTCGTCGCCGCCGCCGCGGGTCTCGCCGGCTGTGGCTTCCAGGCGCCCAACGTCGGCGCCGATGGCGAGCCGATCACGATCGGCTTCCTCGCCACCGCGTCGCTCCAGGACGAGGCATCCGGCTCCGTCATGCTCCCGATCGGCCTCAGCGGTCCGGCCGAGGAGCTCGTGAGCGTCACGTACCGCTTCACGGGCGGCACCGCGATCAACGGCGCCGACTACACGGGCAGCAACAACACGATCACCATCCCGCCCGGCGCGACCGAGGCGCACATCCCGCTGATCATCCACATGGACGGCCTCGAGGAGGACCTCGAGACGATCAAGCTCGAGCTCTCCGATCCGGTCGGCGCCCTGCTCGGGACGAGCCAGCACACGGTGTCGATCAGCCGCGACATCCTCCCCCGGGTGAAGTTCGAGTCCGGGAGCTCGCAGGCCGACGAGGCGACGTCGCCCGTGCTGCGCGTGTCGCTCGACGTGCCGTCGGAGATCCAGGTCTCCGTGGACTACGTGATCACCGGCAACGCCAGCGCGGGCTCCGACTACAACCTCGCCGCCGGCACGCTGACGTTCCCGCCCGGCACGATGTCGAAGGACCTGATGGTCCCCGTGACCGATGATCCACTCGACGAGTTCGACGAGAACTTCCTCGTCACGCTGACGAGCTCCTCGAACGTCGTGGTCGGCTCCGTCGCGTCCCACGACCACCTGATCGTCGACAACGACGCCGAGCCGTCGGTCGGGTTCCAGGCGGCAACGCAGACGCGCCAGGAGGACGGGCTCGTCGTCGCGGTCACGGTCCGGCTCTCGGCCGCGAGCGGCAAGCCGATCAAGGTGGACCTGTCGCCCGGTCCGGCGACGGCGACCCCGGCCACGCAGGGGCAGGACTACCTGTTCGCGCCGACGCAGCTGACGTTCAATCCGGGCACGACGCAGCAGATCGTGAACCTCGTGCTCATCGACGACAACACCGACGAGCTCGACGAGGCGTTCACCGCCGTGCTGAGCGTGCAGAGCGGCTACAACGTGACGCTCGGCGCGATCACCACCGACACCATCACGATCACCGACGAGGACAACCCGCCGACCGTCGAGTTCATCAGCCAGAGCGTGATCGTGAACGAGGGTGACGACGGGACGAAGCCCGTCAACTTCGACGTCCAGCTCAGCCGCGCGTCGGCGAAGCCGATCACGATCCCGATCTCGGTCACCGCGAACGACGCGACGGAGGGGACCGACTACACGATCACCGGTAACCCGATCGAGATCGCGCCCGGCGCGACCTCGGGCCGCATCACCGTCAACGTGGTCAGCGACCGCACGCGCGAGAACAACAGCAACGGCAGCGAGGACGTCATCCTCACCATCCCCGGCATTGGCCTCACGAACGTGACGCGCGGCAACAGCGACACCGTGAAGTTCGTGACGATCCGGGACGACGACTGAAGCCGCGACCGCCGGACGCTCAGAGCTTCTTGCCGTCGGGCGACCAGCGGTAGTAGCCCTCGCCGGACTTCTTGCCGAGCTTGCCCGCGGCGACCTTGTCGCGCAGCGTCTGCGGAGGCGCGAACGCGGGGCCGATCGCGCGCTCGAGGTACTCGGCGATACCGAGCCGCACGTCGAGGCCGACGAGGTCGGTCAGCTCGAGCGGGCCCATCGGGTGGCCGTACCCGAGCTTCATCGCGGTGTCGATGTCGGCGGCGGACGCGACGCCCTGCTCGACCATGCGCATCGCCTCGAGGCCGATCACGAGGCCGAGCCGGCTCGACGCGAAGCCCGGGCTGTCGGTGACGGTGATCGGCGTCTTGCCCATGCGCTCGGCGAGCGCGACCGCGAGCGCGACCATCGCGGGGTCGGCCTTGGCGTGACGCACGACCTCGACGAGCTTCATCACGTGCACCGGGTTGAAGAAATGCATGCCGACCACGCGGCCCGGCGTGCCGATCGCGGCCGCGATCTCGGCGATCGGGAGCGACGAGGTGTTGGTCGCGAGCAGGGCGTGCGCCGGCGCGAGCCGCTCGAGGTCGCGGAACAGATCCTGCTTCCAGTCGAGCCGCTCCGGGATCGCCTCGACCACGCAGTCGGTGCCCGCGCACGCGGGAGCGAGGTCGTCGAACACGATGATCCGGCCGAGCGCTGAATCCCGATCGGCGGCGGTGACCTTGCCGAGCTCGACGCCCTTCGCGAGGTTCTTCGCGACCTTCTCCATGCCCGCAGCGGCACCGCCCGCCATCGCGTCATAGAGGTGCACGGTGGCGCCCATCTGGGCGGCCACGTGCGCGATGCCGTGGCCCATCGTGCCGGCGCCGATCACGGTCAGGGTGCGTACGTCGTTCGCGTTCACGCGGCGAAGCTACACCCATGATAGGTTTCGCGCGAATGGTCGATGTCGATCGCCTGCAGCGCGACCTCGAGGCCATCGTCGGGCCGCGCCGCGTATCGATGCGCGCCGTCGATCTCGACACCTACGCGCGCGACATGTGGCCGCGGCTGCTCATCGCGTACCGGGAGGGCACGCAGCCCGCGCCGCGGCCGCACGCGATCGTGTGGCCCGAGCACGTCCGCGAGGTGGTGAGCGTCGTCAAGCTCGCGCGCGCCGCGGGCATCCCGATCATCCCGTACGGCGGCGGCTCCGGCGTGTGCGGCGGCGTGATCCCGCTGCGCGGCGGGATCACGATCGACACCAAGCGCATGCAGGCGGTCCGCTCGGTGCACGTCGACGAGCTGATCTGCGACGTCGAGGCCGGCCTGTCGGGCGAGCGGTTCGAGCGCGAGCTCGCGCGGCGCGGCTACACGTTCGGCCACTTCCCGTCGTCGATCTACTGCTCGACGGTCGGTGGCTGGCTCGCGACGCGCGCCGCCGGGCAGCTGTCGACGAAGTACGGCAAGGTCGAGGACCGCGTCGCCGGGCTGACGGTGGTCACCGGCCGCGGCGAGGTGATCGAGACCGACGGCCCGAACCGCGCGCTGCGCGGCCCGTCGTGGAACCAGCTGATCGTCGGCAGCGAGGGCACGCTCGGCATCATCACGAGCGCGCGGCTCCGCGTCTCGCCCGCGCCGCAGCTGCGCGTGTTCCGCGGGTTCGAGGTCGACAGCGTGCAGGAGGGCACCGAGGCGATCCGTCGCATCCTGCAGAAGGGCCTGCGTCCCGCGGTCGTGCGCCTCTACGACGAGCTCGACACGCTGATCAACTCGTTCGGCTCGCACGACGACGACGACGGTCCCGCGAGCGAGGTGCGCGGCCCGACGCCGCCGGTGTCGACCGGGGCGCTGCCCGCGTGGCCGGCCGCCGAGAAGCCGCAGGGCAAGATGGTGGATCGCCTGCTCGGGTTCGCGAAGTCCGCGGCGCTCGGCCGGAGCGCGCTCGTCAACAAGCTGGTCGGCACCGTCGCGGAGAAGATCGCCCGCCGCGGCTGCCGCCTGATCATCGGGCTCGAGGGCGCGCGGATCCGCACCGAGGTCGAGGCCGCGCTCACGTTCCACGAGCTCGAGACGCTGGGCGCGCGCGACAAGGGCGAGGACCCGGGCTGGGCGTGGCTCAAGCACCGCTATCACGTCAGCTACCGGATGAGCCCGGTGTTCCGCGACGGTGCGTTCGTCGACACGATGGAGGTCGCGTCGAGCTGGGAGCGGCTCATGGACCTCTATCACTCGGTGCGCGCCGCGATCGGCCAGCACGCCGTCGTGATGGCGCACTTCTCCCACGCGTACGCGGACGGCTGCTCGATCTACTTCACGTTCGCGGGCAGCGCGCCCGATCGCGCGGCGGCCGAGCGCCTCTACGACGCGATCTGGCGCGACGGGATGGAGGCGACCACACGGGTCGGCGCCACGATCAGCCACCACCACGGCGTGGGGCTCCTGAAGGCGCCGTACATGGCGGGCGAGCACCGCGAGGCGATGGCGATCTTCGAAGCGGCGAAGGCAAGCCTCGACCCCGACGGCATCTTCAACCCCGGCAAGATGGGCCTCCGGGACCGAAAGGTGCCTCCGCGATGACGCTCGGGCGCGAGCTGATCGCGGCGGTCGGCAGCGAGCACGCCGAGGAGCTCGACGCGGGCATGTGGCGCGTGGCGCCCGGCTCGACCGCCGAGGTCGCCGAGGTGATCCGGCGCGCCGGCGAGCATCGCGCCGCCGTGCACCCGGTCGGCTCCGGCGGCCGCCCGCAGCGCGGCGCGGGCGACCGCGCGCGCGTCTACATCTCGACGCGGCGCCTCGATCAGGTGCTCCAGCTCGACGAGATGTCGCTGCTCGTGCACGCCGAGGCCGGGCTCACCGGGCTCGAGCTCGAGCGCATCCTCGCGCCGCGCAACCTGTCGATCGGCGACTACCCGCCCGTCGTCCTCACGTCGTCGCTCGGCGGCCTGATCGCGGTGCGCACGCCCGGCAAGTCGAGCGCGCGGCACGGCTTCTTCGAGGAGGCCATCGTCGGCGTGTCCGCGGTGCTCGCCGACGGCCGCACCGTCCACACGCGCGTCGCGCCTCGCCGCGCGACCGGTCCCGACCTCGCGCGCGCGCTGTGCGGCAGCGAGGGCACGATCGGCTTCATCACGAGCGCCGTGCTCCGCATCCACCCCAAGCCCGAGGCGCGCCTCCTCGCCGCATATCTCCTGCCGTCCGTCGACACCGCGGTCAGCGCCGTGCTGCTCTCGCTCCGCGAGGAAGCCGCGCCGTCGGGCCTGCGGATCTACGACGCCCCCGAGGCCGCGCAGCACTTCGAGGGGCTGTCGCTCCCCGCCGGCCACGCCCTGCTCTGCGCCGGCACCGCAGGTCCGACGGATCTCGCGGCGTGCGATCGAGATCTGATCACGAGCGCCGTCCACGCCGAAGGCGGCAAGGTCGCCGACCAGTGGCTCGCCGAGATGTGGTGGCGTCGCATCCACGCCGGCGAGCCGACGCCCGGCCCGGCGCCGTCGCTCCAGGTCATGGCCACGCCGGCGAAGCTGCGCGGCGTCTACCACGCGGTCGTCAACGACGTGCGCGCCAAGGGCGGCGCGGCGCGCGCGCACATCTCGCGATTCGACGCCGACGGCGCGGTGCTGTTCTTCACGATCGAAGGCGCCGACGACCTCGTCGCCTCCGCCGAGGTCGCCGCCGCCGGCGCGGGCGGCTGGCTGCTCGGCGCGCGCGCGACCAAGCTCGACGCGTATCTCGACGCGCTGCGCGCCGCGATCGATCCGCACCGGATCATGAATCCGGGCACGCTCGCGTAGCCACAGGTGCCGCAGAATGCGGCACCTGTGCCCGGCTTGGCAAATCGGAGGGGACATGACGCTGCAACGATTCGCGAGGTGGTGGTCAATCGGGGCGTTCATTGCCGCGCTCGTGGTTCTTGCCCTGACCTATCTCGGCGCGCATGCCGAGGATCGGCTGCCACTACACCACCCGTGGCCGTCACTGTTCGTGATCTCGATGGCGTGCTTTCCGTTCGTCGTGCCCGAACAGCATACGACTCGCGGGTCGAGCTACAAGATCGCGACCAGCACGGTCGCGGTGACCTTCGCGATCATCGTCAACCACATCACCTGACGCCGCACGAGCGCGCGCCTACCCGGCGGCGTCGGCCTTCGACATGTCCGCGACGAGCTTGCGCATGAACAGCTCGATGTTCCGGCGCAGCGCGGGGTCATCACAGACGGGCAGCGCGCGGCGCCAGGTCTCGACCGCGCGCGCGTGCAAGCCCTGCCGGAAGTAGAGGTAGGCGAGCCGCGTGAGCGCGGGGAAGTACTGGGGCTGGAGATCGACGACGGCCTCGTACTCGTCGACGGCCTCCCCCCAGCGCGACGCGCGCTGCAGCATGTTCGCGAGCATGAAGTGAAGCTTCGGGCTCGACGGATCGGCGTCCAGCGCGGTGCGGAGCCGGTGGATCGCGCCCTCGATGTCACCCTGGTGATAGCGGCCGAGCGCGTCGGTGAGGATCGCCTCGTGATCGGCGTGCCCCTCGTGCGAGAGCTCGCGGAGCAGGCGATGGAGCCGGCGGTTGTCGAGCGGCTTCTCGAGGTAGCCGTCGGCGCCGTGCTGCTGGAGCACGGCATCGGAGACCTGGCCGGAGTCGAGGACGGAGGTCGTGATGATCACGCGCGTGCGCGCCAGCCGGCGGCTGCGCTTCACGGCGCGGCACAGGCGCAGGCCGTCGAGCTCCGGCGTCGCGACATCGGCGAACACCAGGTCGAAGTACATCTGCGACATCAGATCCACGGCCTGGACACCGGAGCTCGCCGCCTGGCACTCCAGGCCGAGGCGCTCGAGCTCCGCGACGAGGTGGATGCGGCCGGGCGGATCGGGATCGACGACCAGAGCGCGCGTGCGCTCGTGGGCCTCCGGCTCCGCGCCGCGATCGAGCTCGCCGGCGATGACGAGCGTCTTCTCCTCGACGATCGCGTCGAGGCCGTGGGCGGTCGAGGCGCTCGCGTCGGTGTTGACCTGCCAGTCGCCGGTGAGCGTCGTGCTCGAGAGCGACAGATCCTCGCTGGGCAGGTCGTCCGTGTTCTCGATGTTGCGCGCGGCGTCCTCGGCGAGCGCGCGCTGCGCGCGCCGGTGCTCCTCCTGCTCGCCGCCCTCGGGGTAGACCTGCGCGAGGTAGAGGCCGGGCTGCTGCGACTCGGGCCCGACGAGGAACAGCTCGCCGACCCTCCAGCGCTTGAACGCGACGCGCACGGTGCGTGCGAGCGTGATGTCGAGCGCGATGCGCAGCTCGACCTGCTTGCCGCGCGTCTGCCCGAGCTCGCGCGCGGGGACGATGGCGTCCTCGGGGCGCGCGGCCGCGACGACCAGCGTGTGCTCGTCCTCGTAGACCACGAGCGCGGAGAAGATCCGCGCCCACTCGAGCGAGACATACTCGAGGACGTCGAGCCGGATCGTCGACTCGTCGAGCACGATGCCCGGCCACCCGGTCTGCGCGGACAGGGCGCCGACCAGCTGCCGCTCGGAGGCATGGCCGAGGGCATAGAGCTCGGAGGCGACGGGGTGGCGGCCCGCCTGGCGCGCGAGGGCGTCGGACAGCTCGCCCGCGCTGATCACGCCCTGCTGGACCAGCAGCTGGCCGATGGAGCCCCGCACGCGACCCAGAGGGTACCAGAGGTCGGGAGATCGCACGATTTCTGGCTCCGCCAAGTCCCCGAAATCCCGCGAGCGGTCCGGCAAGTCGACCCGCCGCGCTGAGAAATGGCTGGCGATCTACCGCGGCGCTGATATCCTGCGCCGCGCGTTAGGGAATCCACTTTCGCGATGCAACAGCCGGCGTGACACGCTGGCGCACCGAACGAAACCCCTGACTTCTAACATCGCGATATTGCGGTGGCACTCGCATTGCTTTCCGAAGCGCCAGGAGAACGACCCGCATGAACGACTTCAAGATCGGTGAGAAGGCCGTCTACCCCGCCCATGGGGTAGCCGAGGTCATCGGAATCGAGAAGAAGGAGATCAACACGTCCGTGTGCTCCTTCTACGTTTTGAAGGTCATCGCGACCGGCATGCAGATCCTCGTGCCGAAGGACAAGGCGGATCAGGTCGGGCTCCGGCACGTGGCGACGTCCTCGGAGATCGACGAGGTGTTCGACATCCTTCGCGAGAAGGACGTCCACATCGACAAGCAGACGTGGAACCGCCGCTACCGCGGGTTCATGGAGAAGATCAAGACGGGCTCGCTGTTCGACGTGGCCGAGGTCTACCGCGACCTCTACCGGCTGAAGTCCAGCAAGGTCCTGTCGTTCGGCGAGCGCAAGATGCTCGACAACGCGAAGCAGCTCATCGTGAAGGAGCTCGCGGTCGCGAAGAAGTGGGCCGAGGACAAGGTCGAGGCCGAGCTCGAGAAGGCCTGCGCGTAATCACCGCCTCGCGGGGCTCGGCGAGCCTCAACGCTTGATCCGCGTCGGACCCGAGTGCTATGGGTCCGACCGATATGCAGGTTCACGTAGCGAAGGCAGATATCTGGACGCTGCCGGTCGACGCGGTGGTCAACCCGGCGAACTCGCTCGGGATCATGGGTGGCGGCATCGGCGGCGCGCTTCGCCGCCAGGGCGGTGACGTGATCCAGCAGGCCGCGATGGCCGCAGCGCCGATCGCCGTCGGCGCCGCGCTCGTCACCACCGCGGGCCAGCTGCCCGCGAAGAACGTCATCCACGTCCCGACGATGGAAGAGCCGGGCATGAAGATCGGCGCCGAGAACGTGCGCCGCGCGGCCCGCGCGGCCCTCATCGCGAGCGACCGCAACAACTTCAAGGTCATCGCGATCCCGGGCATCGGCACCGACCTCGGCGACGTGCCGATCGACGAGGCCGCCCGCGCCATCGTCGAGGAGATCCGCGCGCACCGCCGGCCGTGCCCCGAGACCATCTATCTGGTCGACACCAACGAGTACATGATCGCCGCGCTCGAAGAAGCGCTCCGCAACGCGCAGGCGAACCTCTGAGCTCGCGCCAGCTCCTGATCACCGCGGCGGTGCTCGCCGTGTTCGTGGTGATCGCGTACCTGTTCGCCGCCACGCGCGGCCACACCGCCCTCGCCGTCAGCGCGATCGTCCTCGCCGTGCTGGTCGTCGTGAACCGGCGCTCCAGTTCGCGCGCCCGCGCGTTCCACGCCGCGAACAAGGACGCCTACGCGGCGCTCGGCCGCGGCGACTTCGACGCCGCGCGGCAGACGTGGGCGACGTGGGCGGACTCCGTGATGCCGCGGATCGCCGCGCTCGCGCGGCACAACCTCGCGTGGACGCAGATCCGGACCGGCAAGCTCGACGAGGCGATCGCGACGCTCGAGTCCAACGAGGCCACGCGCCTCGGCGCACTCGAGGCGATCGGCCTCGCCGCGACCAGCGCCGCCGATCGCGCACTCGCGCACGCCCTCCTCGACCACGCCAAGGACGCCGAGGTCTGGCTCGACCGCGCCGAGGCGCGCCTGCTCGCCGCGACCATGCCGACCTCGGGCGCGATCGCCCTCGCCCGCTCGGTCTGGCACTGCCGCGCCGGCCGCGTCGACGTCGCCGCGAAGCTCCTCGCCGACGGCTGGCGCGAGATCGAATCGACGACGACCGGCGACGTGCTGCGCCCCTTGCGCGTCGTCCGCGCGTTCGCCGCCGCCGCCGCCGGACCGCGCGAGCCCGCGCTCGAAACCCCGCGCCCGGCGTATCCCGGCGAGTACACGTTCCTCGGTACGACGTGGCCCGAGATGGCCGCGTTCCTCGCGACGCACGAGCTCTCGTAGGCGACGGACGCGTCCGCCCTTGCGTGAGCAATCTGCCCACGCAGTCACGCATGACCCCGATCGAATCGGCGGCGCATCCAACGGTTGCGATGGCGTCAAACGTGCTTGTGGCCCCGCACATGTCGACATCGGACAGCGCGGAGGCGAGCGGGCCGCGGCCCGGCGCGTTGTTGGTCGTCGAGAACGCGATGGCGCTCGCGCAGGTCCCGAAACCGCCGCGCGGCCTGTCGCGCATCGGCATGATCGCGGCGACCGGGCTCTACGTCGGGAGCTTGGCCGCGATGGCCGTCACATCGTCCGGGGGCCTGATCGCCGGAGGCGTCGCCGTGCTCGCGTCGATCCCGTGGTGGCTGTCGGATCGGCGCGAGGCGAGGACGTACGAACGAGAGGCCGTCGCCGCGCGCGACGCGCTCCACCGGGGCCAGCTTGCCCACGCGCAGGCCGTGTTCTGGCGATGGGCCGAGCAAGCCCGCACGGCGACCGTCGCCGCGCAGGCGCGGCTCGACCTCGGCATGACGCTCGTCCAGCGAGGCGACCACGCGCGTGCGATCGCGATCCTCGAGGCGATCCGGAAGAACTACCGCGAGGTGATCGACCGCAGCGCGAAGACCTCGCAGACCGCCGTCTGGCTCGCATATGCGCACGCGCTTCACGGCGACGGCGACGCCGCGCGTGCCTCGCTCGACCCCGCGACGCGCGGCAAAGGCAACGACGCGCTCGCGACCTTCGTCGAGGCCCTGATCCGCTGCCGCGCCGGCGAGAGCGCCGAGGCGGCGAACCTCCTCGACGAGCAGTGGCTGGAGCTCGAGGCCGCGCTGACCGGCCGCCAGCTCCGGGCGGTCCGGATCGTCCGCGCGTTCGCACATTCGGCCGCCGGCCCTCGCGCGGCCGGCACTGCCGCCTCGATCCTCCTCGGGATCCGCCCGTCCTACCCCGGCGAATTCGCATTCCTGGGCGCCGACTGGCCCGAGATGGAGGCGTTCCTCGCCACCCACGAGCTGGGCGGGTGAACCGGGTCCCGGGACTCGCTGCATCTCACGCGTCGGGCGGCGGTTTGTCGCACTCTAAGCTGGCGATCGGCTTCCGAATTTCGCGCGTCCGGCGCGTTGACCGCCCGACCGACCGCCATATACTGCGGACGCTTTGCAGCTACAGGCATACATGCCAGCGGGGCTGGCGATCGCGTTCGCCCTGGGCTTTTGCGGCCTGTTCACGGCGCTCGCCGTGCTCATCGGTCCAAAGGCCACCAACCCCGAGAAGCTGAAGCCGTTCGAGTGCGGCAGCGAGCCGATCGGTTCACCGCGTGGCCGGTACAGCGTCAAGTTCTACCAGGTCGCGATCCTGTTCCTCGTGTTCGATATCGAGGCCGCGTTCATGTACCCGTGGGCGGTCCTCTACAACCAGCTCAGCAGGACGATGGGACCGAACGGGCCGATCGTCAGCGTGTTCGGCTTCGCCGAGATGCTGGTGTTCGTCGCGATCCTGGTCGTCGCGCTCGCGTACGTCTGGAGAAAGAAGGCGATCGGATGGGAGTAGAGATCACCACGACCCGCCTCGAGGACGCCGCGAAGTGGGCCAAGCAATCGACCCTCGACAAGGCGACCAACTGGGGCCGCAAGTTCTCGCTGTTCTCGTACCCGTTCGTGACCGCGTGCTGCGGCATGGAGTTCATGTCGGTCGCCGGGCCGAAGTACGACCTCGCGCGCTTCGGCGCCGAGTTCCCGCGCTTCTCGCCGCGCCAGAGTGACCTCCTCATGGTGGTCGGCACGATCACCGAGAAGCAGGGGCCCGCGGTCAAGCGCGTCTACGACCAGATGGCGGAGCCCAAGTGGGTCATCGCATTCGGCGTGTGCGCGTCGACCGGCGGCTTCTACCAGAACTACCACACGATGCCCGGCGTCGATCAGGTCATCCCCGTCGACGTCTACATCCCGGGATGCCCGCCGCGGCCGGAGCAGGTGCTCGACGCGCTGATCCTGCTGATGGATCGCATCCAGGCGGGCCGCGGTCACAGCCAGCTCCGCGACAAGCGCGAGCAGCTGATCGCGTCGCAGAACCAAGACGAGGGCTGATATGTCGCAGAAAGTTCTCGACGCGCTGAAGGCCGCCCATGGCTCCGCGGTCGATCGCACGGGCTCCGCGCACGGCGACGAGATCGCGTGGATCAAGCGCGACCAGCTGCTCGCCGTCGCCACCTGGCTGAAGAACGACGCGCAGATGGCGTTCGACGCGCCGGTGTTCTGCACCTGCATCGACTGGCTCGACTGGAAGCCGCTCGGCCAGCCGCCGTCGCATGCCTGGACGGAGGACAAGCCGCGGTTCACCGTGTGCTACCAGCTGCGCTCGTTCAAGCACCGCCACCGCGTCCGCCTCGAGATCGAGCTGCCCGAGAGCGACCCGCGCCTGCCGTCGCTGACCCCGCTGTGGCCCGCGTTCAACTGGCAGGAGCGCGAGACGTTCGACATGTACGGCATCAAGTTCGACGGCCACCCGGACCTGCGCCGCATCTACCTCTACGAGGAGTTCGTCGGGCACCCGCTGCGCAAGGACTACCCGAAGGAGAAGCGGCAGCCGCTCGTCCGCCGCGACGACCTGCCGATCAACCCGATCAAGCGTCCGCCGATGGAGCAGAAGTAATGGCGACCGACGTGCAGAGCCTCAAGCAGCTCGTCCTCGGCCGCAAGGACGCGCAGGACCTCTCGGACAACGAGGCCGAGCTGCCGCCCGAGCTGATGACGGTCAACATGGGCCCGTCGCACCCCGCGATGCACGGCACCGTGCGCATCGTGCTGACGGTCGACGGCGAGAAGGTCGTGAAGAGCGACGTGCAGCCCGGCTACCTGCACCGCTGCTTCGAGAAGGAGAGCGAGTACGCGACGTACACGCAGATCTTCCCGTACACGGACCGGCTCAACTACGTCTCGCCGATGATCAACAACGTCGGCTGGGCGATGGCCGTCGAGAAGCTGATGGGGCTCACCAAGGAGATCCCCAGGCGCGCCGAGTACGTCCGCGTGATCGTGAGCGAGATCTCGCGCATCACCGACCACCTGACCTGCGTCGGCGCGAGCGCGATGGAGCTCGGCGCGTTCGGTCCGTTCCTGTTCTTCCTGAAGTCCCGCGAGTGGCTCTACGAGCTGCTCGAGGTCGTGTCGGGCGCGCGGCTCACGCACAGCTACGTGCGCGTCGGCGGCGTGAACAAGGACCTGCCCGACGGCTTCCTCGACAAGCTCGGCTACACGCTCGGCCAGATCGAGAAGATCATCGTCGAGGTCGAGGGGCTGCTGAACAACAACAAGATCTTCCGCGACCGCATGGCGGGCATCGGCAAGCTGACGCGCGAGGACGCTCTCGCCACCGGCTGCGTCGGCCCGATCGCCCGCGCCTGCGGCGTCGACTACGACGTCCGCAAGGACTACCCGTACTCGATCTACCCCGAGGTCGAGTTCGACGTCCCGGTCGGCACCACGGGCGACTGCCTCGACCGCTACCTGGTGCGCGTCGAGGAGATCCGGCAGTCGATCCGGATCCTGCGCCAGTGCATCAAGCAGATCCCCGACGGCCCGGTGGTCGTCGACGATCCGCGCGTGACGCTGCCGCCGAAGACCGACACGTACAACACGATCGAGTCGATGATCCGGCACTTCAAGCACATCGTCGACGGCATCAAGGTGCCGGCCGGCGAGGCGTACACGTTCGTCGAGGGCGGTAACGGCGAGGTCGGGTTCTTCATCGTCGCCGACGGCACGGGCCGTCCCTACAAGGCGTACTGCCGGTCACCGTCGTTCGTGCATCTCTCGACGGCGAGCCAGTTGATTCATAACCACCTGATCGCGGACGTCGTGCCGATCTTCGGCATGATCAACATGATCGGCGGGGAGTGCGATAAGTGAGCGTTACGAGCGGGCCTCCGGCCAATCCCACTGCAGCGCCGCCGCCGGCGCCTGCGGCGAACCCAGATCAGATCACCCTGACGATCGACGGCCAGACGGTCACGGTGCCGAAGGGCACGAACGTCCTCGAGGCCGCGCGGACCCTGGGCATCGACATCTCCGCGTTCTGCTATCACCCCGGCCTGCCGATCGTCGCGCAGTGCCGGCAGTGCCTGGTCTCCGTCGAGAAGAACCCGAAGCTGCAGCCGAGCTGCCAGCAGGTCTGCGGCGAGGGCATGGTCGTCCACACGACCGACAAGCAGTCCACGCTCGCGCGCCAGCAGCAGCTCGAGTTCACGCTCGTGAACCATCCGATCGACTGCCCGATCTGCGACAAGGCCGGCGAGTGCACGCTCCAGAAGCTGTACTTCGAGCACGACAACCACGACTCGCGCGTCGACACGCCGAAGGTCGAGAAGGACAAGGCGGTCGACATCGGGCCGCACATCGTCCTCGATCAGGAGCGCTGCATCCTGTGCTCGCGCTGCATCCGCACGTGTGACGTCGTCGCCGGCAATCACCAGCTCGAC
>JAEUJX010000574.1 GCA_016794545.1 Myxococcales bacterium | reverse complement strand
GCCAGCTGGCCGAGCACCGAGCGCGACAGCGCCGTATCGCGGAACCGGCGCAGCATCTCGACGTCGGCCGCGAGCGCCGAGCCGTACGCCGCGGTCGCGACGAAGCACGCGTCGACCTCGCCGACCGGGCGCGGCTCGGTCATCACGTCGATGATCGCGAGCTCGGACACGTTCTCGCAGTTGTCGGTCGCGCGGATGCCGATCGAGTAGTGCGTCTCGGGCAGGAGCCGCTCGAACGTCATCGTCTGGAGCGCGCCACCGGGTGCGATCGTGAAGTCGGGACGGGCAACGGCGCCGCGCTCGAAGCTCTCGGGCGTCATGCTCTCGCCGACGAGGAACCGGATCTCGTACGACTTCACGGTGCCCGTGCGCGCGTCGTCGCCCGGCGCGGTGAACGTCAGCACCGCGCGGTTCGACGTCGCGGCGGTCGCCACCTGGTCGATCATCGATGGCGCCGTGACGTCGTCGTCGGGGCCCGCGGTGACGCGCACGCGGTAGTTGCCGCCCGGTACGAGCGCGAGGCGCTGCGCGCCGGAGCCCGGGCGATCGAGGGTGATCGTGTCGTCGGGCGCGCGCAGCTCGCCGTCCATGCCGTCGGGATCGCCGTAGCCGGTGTACGCCGCCGTGGTCGCCGTGGTGGTGGTGTTACCGAGCGTGAACGGCACCGTGTACACGATCGAGGGCTGGCCGCGGTAGGCGATGCCGTACTCGCCGTAGCTCACGGCCGGGCTCGGCCGCGCCTCGACGGTGTACGTCGCGTTGTGATCGAACTCGCGCGAGACCTCGACGAACAGCACGTAGCTGCCCGCCGGCAGCTCCTTCGGCACGTTCCACGAGAACGTCGACGGCTCGCCGTCGCGCGGCGACGCGCGCGACACCGAGTCGAACGGGTTCAGCTCGTCGAACATCGCGACCGACGGGTCGTCCTCGCCCCGCAGCATGAGGTCCTGCCGCGGCGGGTACAGGCTCGTCATCGAGGACACCTTGCCCTTGTCGGTGAACGGCCCGAACACCGTCGCGCGGGTCTCGGCGTCCCAGTTCCGCTCGTCGCGCGTCATCGGGCGCCAGTAGTGGCGCTCGATCGAGCTCTTCAGCTGCGCGTGCGACAGGTTGTCGTCCTTCTCGTCCTGGAAGATCAGCAGCGGCCACTCGAGGCCATGGCGGTGCGCCCACACCGGGAACGTGGTGGTGCGCCGGCCGTACGGCCAGTCGGGACCGCTGTTGAAGTCGTAGCGCCCGGGCCGGTTGCCGAGGCCGTACGTGCCGACGTCCTGCGTGATCATGATCGTGTCGACGAACTCGCCCGACGGCGTCTCGAGCCACGCCACGATCGACAGCGGCAGGTTGAGCGTGGGATCGGCGTTGATCCCGACCGCCGGGAGGTAATCGACCGCGACCGCGCGGCACACGTTCTCGGCCGCCGCGCCGCGCGCGGCAAGTGCGACGAGGGCAGCCGCGAGCGCGCGCACTAGTACGTCCAGCGCCTCACGCGCTCGACGACGGGCGCGAGCACCTCGCGCGCCGTCCAGCGCAGCAGCTCCGACTCACCGACGAGGCCGGACAGCCCGGGCGAGAACGTGTAGTAGGTCTCCACGGCGAGCTCGCCGAGCACGGAGTGCTTCATCGCGAGGTCGCGGAACCGGCGGAGCATCTCGACGTCGTTCGCGAGCAGCGAGCCGTACGCCGCCGTCGCGACGAAGCACGCGTCGACCTCGCCGACCGGGCGCCCGGCCGTGTTGATCTCGATGATGGTGAGCGGCGACGTGTTGAGGCAGTTGTCGTACGCCTGGATGCCGACCCAGTACGTGCTCTCGGGCAGGAGCTTGTCGAACGTCATCGTCTGCAACGCGCCGCCCGGCACCATCTGGAACTGCGGGCGGATCTCGACGGCGCTCGCGAAGTTCTCCTCGGTGATCGGCTCGCCGACCAGGTAGCGGATCTGGTAGCCCTTCACGGTGCCCATGCGGTCGTCGTCGCCGGGCGCGACGAACGTGACGACCGCCGAATTCGCGGTGGTCGCGACCGCGACATCGGCCGCCTCCGCCGGTCCGCGCGAGTCCGGATCGGGGGCGGCGGTGACCTTCACGCGATAGCCCTCGCCGGGTACGAGCGCGAGGCGCTGCGCGCCGGAGCCGGGCGTGTCGGTCGTGATCGTCGAGTCGGGCGCACGCACCGTGCCGTCCTGACCGTCCGGATCGCCGTAGCCGGCGTACGCATCGGTCGAGGCCGAGGTCGAGGTGATGCCGATCGTGAACGGCACCTTGTAGAGGACCGACGGCTGCCCGCGGTACGGCAGCCCGTACTCGCCGTACGGCACGTTCGGCGCGGGGCGCGCGGCGGCCGAGTACGTGGAGTTGTGGTCGAACTCGCGCGAGACCTCCATCCACAGCACGTAGTCGCCGGTCGGCAGGTCCATCGGCGCCGCCCACGAGAACCGCGCCGGCAGGCCGTCCTCCGGGGAGGCCTGCGAGATCCCGTCGAACGGGTTCAGCATGTCGTACATGGTCACCGACGCGGAGTCCTCGGCGGCGCGCATGATGTCCTGGCGCGGGGGGTACTGGCTCTTCATCGGGCCGAGCGTGCCCTTGTCGGTGAACGGGCCGAACGAGGAGCTGCGCGTCTCGGCGTCCCACATCGACTCGCTGCGCTGCATCGGCCGGAAGTAGTGCCGCTCGTGCGAGCTGATCTGCGTCGCGTGCGAGAGGCCGTCGTCGTAGTTGTCCTGAAAGATGATCAGCGGCCACTCGAGCCCGTGGCGGTGGGCCCACACCGGGAACGTGGTGATGCGCCGGCCGTAGGGCCAGGCGGGTCCGCTGTTGAAGTCGTAGCGCCCGGGCCGGTTGCCGAGGCCGTACGTGCCGACCTGCTCGGTGATGAAGACGGTCTCGACGAACTCGCCCGCCGGGGTCTCGAGCCACGCGACGATCGAGAGCGGCATGTTCAGCGTCGGATCGGGGTTCGCGCCGGCGGCGGGCAGGTAGTCGACGTCGAGCACGCGGCACTGCCCTTCCGCAGCGGCGTCGTGCGCGCGCGTGACCAGCGTGATGGCCAGGAGGGCGATCAAGTACATCCGGCGCATGGGTCCCGTGCAGTATCCCCGAGTTCGCTCAGAAGTGAAGTGCTCGGGCCCACGTCACGAAGGGCCCCAGGACCGCCCGGGC
>JAEUJX010000363.1 GCA_016794545.1 Myxococcales bacterium | reverse complement strand
CGACCCGCCTCCGCGGGGCCCGGCTTCAGCGACGAGCGAGGACAGACCAATGGCCACCACGACTCCGAGATCGATCGGACGCATGGAGGAAACGCGTCAGCACGAGATGTGCCGCGCGCGAGGATGAATATCCGCGCGAGTTACGCGTCCACCTCGATCGCGCGTCCTGCAGGTTCCGCAGAACCGTGTGGCGCGCGAGCAACACAGCCCTCCTCGGCGGTGGGCGTTAGTTGTAGAGGTGGAGCATGAACGTGACCGTCGGATCGAAGATGAGCCCGATGGTCGTGTCCGACGTGATGGTCACCGCGTCGAAGCCCTGCTCCTCCCGGAGCTTCGTGTACGACAACAGGCCGTTGGTCGCCGACAGCGTGGCCTGGAAGTTCTTCGTGATCCACGCACCGACCGCGACCCCGTAGAGCAGCCGCACCGTGGTCGTGCTCCGGACGTCGTCGGGGTTGTCGTCGTCGGGGTCGGTCGACACGTTGTCGAGGTCGACGCCGCCGATCAGCTCGAGATCCATCCGGCCGCGCTGGACCAGCGCGAGGCGGAGCACGGCCCCGGCGCCGAACTGGGTCGCGCTGCCGCCCTGCGGCGTGCCCATGTCGACGGTGTGCGAGGTCGTCGCGAACACCACGGTCGGTTCGAGCGTGACGCCGCCGCCCACGCGCAGGCGCACGCTCGACGTGTTCGGCGTCTGGAGCGAGGTCGGGAACCGGTAGCCGACGCCGATGCCGATCGAGAACCCGTCGGGCCGGCGCAGCGCGGGAGTCGGTGCGGGCGCGGGCTCCTCGACCGCGAGCGAGGTCGAGCCCCCGGCCGGCGGCGGCGGAGGCTGCGGAGGCCGAGGCGGCTGTGGCGGCGTCGGTGGCGTCGGCGGCACCGGGGCCTCCGGTGCGATCGGGGGCTCACCCGGTTGAGCGAACGCCGTCGTTCCACCGGCGGCAAACAGACACGCGAGCAAGATAGTCTTCTTCAAAACGGCACTCCTGCGTCCAGGATGATCGGATCGCCCTCCTGCGGAGGATCGCAGACCGGTCCACACAGCTGCTCCAGCGACGCGCAGCGATCGCCATTCGCGTTGATGCAGTCGAGGCACGCATCGCTGAGCCGCGACGTGTCGAACTCCACGCGGCACTCGGCCATGCACTGCTCCTGCAGCGCTGGAAGCGGCGGAGCCATGCACCCGCAGAACACGACGCACGTCTGCTCGGTGCGCTCCTGTTCCGTCGGCGCACATGCGCCCAGCACCACCGCGACGGAGAACAGGAGCCTGGAGATCACAGCGATTCGAGGTACACGACCAGATCGGAGAGCTGCTCGGGCGTCAGCTTCGACGTATCACCGTGCACGCCGGCCGGGCCCGCGCACGTCGTGAAGCGATCCATCAGCGTCGGCGCGCACCCGGTGTGCAGGAAGGGCGCGCGGTTCGCGAGGCCGAGCAGGCTCGGCACCTTGAAGCCGCCGCCGGTGCCGACGTCGAACACCAGGTTGTTCGTGTACAGCGCGCCGTTGTGGCAGGACACGCAGCCGACGCTCGGCGTCTCGAACAGGAGCTGACCGCGCGCGATCGCCGCGGGGTCTCCCGTGATCGGGGCCGGCGCCGGGATCCGGTTGAGCCACGGACCGAGCGCGACCTTCTGGCGCTCGGTGAGCGTGCCGCCACTCATGCGCTTGGCGAACACGTCGTCGAGCAGGACCGGCAGCGAGCTCTCGTCGCCCTTCCAGTGGTATGGCGCGCGCTCGAGGATGCTGCCGGCGAGGCTCTGCGTGCGGCGCGGACCGTCGCTCGCGAACAGCCAGGTGATGCCGTCGTCGCGGCCCTCGGGGTGACACGACGCGCACGCGACGCCGATGCTGGTCTGGCGGTGGAACACGTTGCGGCCGGCGTCGTTCGCGGCGCCGCCGGAGAGGTTGATGCGGTGCGCGAGCTCGGTGCCCTGCGTGCGCACGACGAGCGCCGGCGCCTCCGGGTAATAGACCACGAGGTCGCCCGAGGGCGTCCAGCCGAGCGACGTCGGCGGGCCGAGGCGCTGCTCGTCCTCGCCCTGGTCGTCGTCGTCATCGTCATCGTCGCGGTCATCGCAGCTGCCGTTGCGATCCTTGTCCTCGCAGCAGATGCCGATGTCGGCCCCCGTGCCACCGCCGGTCATGCCCGAGCCACTGCCGCCCGTCGGGGACGGCGGAGCGTCGTCGCCCGGCGGGAGCGGGTCGTTGCACGGCATCGGCTCGGGCGGCTCGCAGCGGTCCTCGTCGGGCGTCGACAGCGCGACGCTCGTCGAGGTCACGGTGATCTTGCGGCTGCCCGCGGTCGCCACGGCGATCTTGTCGCCGGCGCGCGACACCGCGATGTCGACGGGCAGCGCGCCGCGGCCGATGCGCGCGACGGGCATCGGGCCCGCGCCCGTGCCGTCGGGCGGGATCACGGTGACCGCGTCCTCGATCGGACCGCCGCCGCAATCACCACCGTAGCCACCGGGGCTCTCGCTATCGAGGATGTTCTTCGCGCGGCGCTGGTGCGACATGACCAGGCGCCCGTCGGACAGCGCGATCGTGCGCCACGCCGTCGAGGCCGGCGCCGGGAAGCTGCCGTCCATCGGCGCGCCGGAGCCTGTGCCACCGCCGCCTGGTAGGTCGATGCCGCCGCCGAAGTCGAACCGCGGCACCGTCGGCGGGATGACGCGCGAGACGATCTGCCCGGCAGCGTCGAGCGTGAGCACCTCGGCGGTGCGGAACTTGGTGAGCCGGAGGCCCTGCGCCGTGACGATCACGTCGCGCAGGTCGCGCTCGACCCGGATCGATCGCACGGCGTCGCCGCCGGCGGCCGGGAACGTGACGAGCTCGCCGCCGGAGCAGGCGACGTGCACGCGGTCCGTCGCCGCGTCATACGCGACGCCGCGCGGCTCGGGACACGCGGTGCGGCGCTCGAGGATCGCGCCCTTCGCGTCGAGCGTGAGCAGCGCCCCGCCGCGGCGCAGGCCGACGTGCAGGCGGCCCGCTGCATCCTCGATCACGCGGCCGGGCTCGTCGCCGGGCAGGAGCGCGGTCTCGGAGCTGATCGACTCCTTCTGGAGGTCGACCTGGAGGATGCGATCGCGATCGGGATCCGCGATCACCGCGCGGGTCCCATCTGCGGTCACCGTCATGGTGCCGCCCGTGATCGGGACGCCGAAGGGCTCGGGGGTCTTCCCGTGCTCGCTACAACCCACGACCAAGACCAACGGCAGGAGCGTTTTCATCGACATTCGTTCCTCCAACGAAGTCCCGACCCGACTGCACCGAGCATGCCGCAAAACGGCCCCGGGAAGACAGCTAGTTCGGCCGGTCTGCCACAGTTTTCTGAGGCCGGCCGGGCTAGCTGTCGATGTGGAGGTCGATCGTGACGGTGCCGTCGGGGTTCCGGGTCCACCGGGCGGCCCGCATGATGAGCCGGTCGAGGTCGTAGCCCCAAATCCCGTACACGCCGTCGGTCCGGTTGCGGTGCGCACCGTTGGTGCGCTCCCCGGGCGGCACGGTCTTGGTGTGCGCCGTGGCCTCTTCGGCCTCGTAGACGTTCGCGTACTCCTCGCAGACGATCTTCACGAGCTCCGAGCGCGTGAACCCGATCGGGAACGCCGCGTCGATCGCGATGGTCGCGGGCGTGGAGAGCGGGAACGTGATCACGAGGTTCGCGTGCTCGAACGGCACGACGATCTCCTCCGGGTTCGACAGCTTCGCCAGCGAGCCCGAGCAGTCGCCGATGCGCACGCCGCCATCGGGGAACGCGATGCGCGTCGTCATGAGCTGCATCGCCGGGCGGGTCACGCGCAACTTCGCGATCAGCCACCAGGCCGCGGCGATCGCGAGGGCGACGAGCAGGAACTCCATCGGGGCGAATCTAGCACCCACGCTAGAGGCGGGTGAAATACACGCCCGCGACGGAGACGCCGAAGATCACGATCAGGACGCGCAGGGCCCGGGCGGGGATCCGGGACGCGAGCGCGCCGCCCGCCGCGCCGCCCGCGAGCGCCGCTCCCGCCATGATCGCGGTGATCGTCCAGTCGACGCTGTCGTGCGCCCAGATCACGAAGGCGAGCGCCGCTGTCACGTTGACCGAGAGCGACACCGCCTGCTTCAGCGCGTTCAGGCGCGGCAGCTCGTCGCCGATGATCGCGCCGAGCGCCGCGAGGATCATCACGCCGAGGCCGGCGCCGAAGTAGCCGCCGTAGATCGCCGCGGCGCCGACCGTCAGCATCGCGAGCGCCTCGGCGCGATGCGCCGCGACCCGGGCGAGCAGGCGTCGCCGCAGCCAGTCCTGCGCGCCGACCAGCAGAGCGGCGACCAGGATGAGGAACGGCACGATCACGTCGAACGCGCGCGCCGACGTGTGAAGGAGCAGATACGCGCCGAGCGCGCCGCCCACCGCGCCCGCCGGCACGAGGAGCGCGAGCCGACGGCGCTGCGGCTTGATCAGTCCGCGCTGCGCGATCGTCGCGCCGAGATAGCCGGGGCACAGCGCGACCGTGTTCGTCACGCTCGCGAGCACCGGCGGCAGACCGACCGCGACGAGCGTGGGGAACGTGACGAGGCTGCCGCCGCCCGCGATCGCGTTGATCGCCCCGCCGGCGAACGCGGCGCCCGCGACCATCGCGATCTGCCCGGCGTCCATCAGCCCTTGAACGTCGACGGGCCGGGATCGCCGAACGGCTCGTCGCGCTCCTTCACCGCGGTGCGGAAGCCGGCCTCCGCGGCGCGCCGCGCGAACCCGTAGCCCTCGGGCGTGTGGCGCGCGATGCCATCGAACACCGTGCCGAGCAGCTGGCTCTGCGCGAGGCCCTGCGCGTACGCGCTCTGGTTCAGCATCAGCTTCATCATCACGAGCTGGTTCACCGGCATGCGCGCGATGCGGCCGAGAAGGTTCTCGAACCGCGCGTCGAGCTGGGCGCGCGGCGCGCTCTCGATCGCGAGCCCCCACGCGACCGCCTCGGTGCCCGACAGGCAGTCGCCCGTGAACAGCAGGCGCTTCGCCTTCTCGAGGCCGATGCGGTGGACCCACAGCGCGGTGGTCGGCACGCCCCACACGCGCGCGGGCGGGTAGCCGATCTTCGCGACGTCCTCGATCACGAGCAGGTCCGAGCACAGCGCGAGGTCGGTGCCGCCGGCGACGCAGAACCCGTGCACCTTGCACACGACCGGCTTGTCGCTGTGGAACAGGCTCATGAAGCCGCGGACGTTGCGGCTCATCATCTGGTAGTCGATGACCGGATCCCAGGTCTGCGCCGGGTCGTGGTTCTCGCGCTGGATCGTCGGATCGAGCGGCGAGCCCGGCGGGCCGACGGCCGGCTGGCCGGTCATGCCCTGCTCCGCGCTCGCGTAGAGATCGTAGCCGCCGCAGAACCCCTTGCCGTTCCCGGCCAGCGCGATCACGTGCACGTTCGGGTCGAGGTTGGCCTCCTCCACGCACGCGGCGAGCTCGCGCGGGGTCTGCAAAGTCAACCCATTTCCGCGCTCGGGGCGGTTCAGGGTGATGCGCGCGATGCGGCCGTCGACCGCGTAGGTCATCGTCGTCAGCCCGTCCATGCCGGCGAGGGTACTGCGGCGGCGCTGCGCGCTGTACGGCGGTGGCCACGAATGCCGCCGTGCCGGCAACGCCAGCGTCGGGACGAACATTC
Source organism: Myxococcales bacterium (assembly GCA_016794545.1). Lineage (GTDB taxonomy): Bacteria > Myxococcota_A > Polyangia > Haliangiales > Haliangiaceae > JABFXX01. The sequence goes on along the minus strand of JAEUJX010000363.1, from coordinate 14,933 downwards.
TGCGTATGAGACCGCGACTTATCGATGAGTCCACGGCTGCCAGCACGCGTCGCTCCCCGGCCGCGGGCATCGCGGCTAGGGTTCGACCCGATGAAGTCCGCCGTCGTCCTCGGCCTCGTCCTCCTCGCCCCCCAGGTCGCCCTCGCCGGCGCGCGCGTCGACGCCACCGGCGCGTTGATCCGCGACGAGCACAGCTGCGGCACGACGACCGAGCCCTACCCGGTCGCGGTGTCGTCGTTCGTCGCGCCGCCGCCCGCGGCCACGCCGACCGTGCGCACCGTGTTCCTCAACGGCAAGGGCGGCACGTACAACATCACGAGCGGCGCGACGAACGCGGCGACCAACACCGCGAGCACGATCGCGTCGGGCAACGGGCGCACGCACATGGGCGCGGTGATCCCGCCGGTCGAGGCGTCCTTCAACTGGCCGTACGTCGTGGCGTGCGTGAAGAAGCACTACGAGCCGTACAACATCGTGATCACCGAGACCGAGCCGACGTCGGGCAGCTACATCGAGGCGGTCGTCGGCGGCAACGGCTCGAGCACCGGCTGGAGCACGGGGTCGGGGATCCTCGGCGTCGCGGCCGCGGACAACTTCTGCGGCGTCACCGAGAAGGGCATCGCGTTCACGTTCTCGACGAACCACCTGGGGATCTCGAAGCCCAACGACGAGCTGTGCGCGACGATCGCGCACGAGATCGGCCACCTGCTCGCGCTGGAGCACGAGGTCGCCGCCGTCGACACGATGTCGTACGTGCCGTTCGCCTCCTCCATGAAGAAGAGCTTCACGAACGAGAACGCGGCGTGCGGCACGACGCCGTCGGCGCCGCGCAGCTGTAGCTGCCCGACGACCGGCACGGGTCAGGTGACGAGCTCGGGCGTGAAGCTGACGCAGTTCCTCGGGCTCCGGCCGATGGAGAAGGTGGCGCCCGAGCTGAGCATCATGTCGCCCGACGACAAGGCCACCGTCCGGCCGGCCTTCACGGTCACCGCGACCGCGAGCGACGACACGGCCATGGCGCAGGTGCTGGTGCTCCTCGATGGCGTCGAGCGCGGGACCAGCGTGGCGCCCGAGGGGACCACCTACACGATCGTCCTCGACAGCGTCGCCGAGGGCCCGCACGTGCTCGAGGTCCAGGCGATCGATCTCGCCGGGAACGTCACCACGCAGAAGCGGGACATCACCGTCGCGTTCGGTGCACTCGGTGAGACCTGCAGCGCGAACCGCGACTGCAAGGGCAACATGTGCGCGGTCACCGGGGAGGACTCGTTCTGCACGCAGACCTGCGGCGACGGCATGGGCTGCCCCGACGACTTCGCGTGCGCGGACGCCGGCGGGCAGCAGGTGTGCGTCCCGTCGGAGGGTGGTGGGTGCTCCGCGGCCGGCAGCAGCCCGGGCGCCGGCGGCCTCCTCGGCCTCCTCGCGGTCGTGATGATCTCGTTCCGGCGGCGCCGCGCGGCAGCGCGATGAGCCGCGCCGTGCGACGCTGACGCCGTGAGCGAAGCGTTCGACGCATTCGAGCGAGCAGCCTGGGACAGCAACGACGCGTCCGCGTACGAGGCGCTGTTCGGCCCGATCACCAGTCAGGTCGTCGAGCCGCTGCTCGACGCGGTGCGGGCCGGCCGCGGGAGCCGCGTGCTCGACGTGGCCACCGGTCCGGGGTACGTCGCGGGGCGGGCGGCCGCGCGAGGCGCGACGGTGACGGGCCTCGATCGCTCCGCGCAGATGCTCGCGATCGCGCGCGCGCGGCATCCCGCCGTGACCTTCGTCGAGGGCAATGCCGAGGCGCTCGACTTCCCCGCGGCGAGCTTCGACGCTGCCGTCGCGAGCTTCTGTCTGCTTCATCTCGCCTCGCCCGAGCGCGCCGCTGCCGAGCTCGCGCGCGTCGTCGTCCCCGGCGGGCGGGTCGCGGTGACGGTGTGGAACACGCCGGACCGCGCGCGGCTGATGGGCGTGGTCCCCGAGTCCGCGCGCGCCGCCGGCGCGATCGAGCCCGCGGACCTGCCCGCGGGCCCCGCGTTCTTCCGGTTCGCGGACGACGCGGAGATGCGGCGCCTCCTGACCGGCGCCGGGCTGCACGACGCGGAGGTCCTCACGATCGAATGGCGCACCTGGATCCCGAGCCTGGAGCACCTGTGGCGGGGTTTCGCGGACGGGACGGCGCGCACCCGGGCCCTGCTCGCGGCGCAGCCGGCCGACGTGCAGGCGCGGATCCGCGGCGAGCTGGCGCACGCGCTCGAGCCGTACCGCGAAGGCGATGCCTACTCCGTCCCGGTCTCGGTCAAGCTCGGAGCCGCCACCCGCCGCTAAGTGTTTGCTGCACGACTGATGGGTGCAACGGGAGGCAAGGCGCATGCCTTGCAGCACTGGTGGGGCATGAAGAACTGCGAGTGCTGTGGCAATCCCTACGACAAGGCGTTCGAGGTCCACATCGGCGGAACCGTTCACGTGTTCGACAGCTTCCAGTGTGCGATCCAGACGCTCGCGCCGCGCTGCAACCACTGCAAGGTGCCGATCATCGGCCAGGGCATGGAAGCGCGCGGTCAGTATTTCTGCTGCGCGCACTGCGCGCGCGGGGCGGGCGTCCAGGAGCTGAAGGATCGCGCGGCGGATCGCGGCGCCGCACACCCCTGACACGGCGAGGCGCCGGCGCTCGATCGACCGCGAGCTCACTGCCAGTAGGGCGTGGCGCCCCACTGGCGGTAGACGCCGCGCGCGTACTCGAGGTCGTTGAGATCCGGCCAGTGGTCCTTGTCGAACCCGGGCATCGCCTCGAGCGTCTCGCGCGTGACGTTCACGACGAACCGGCGCTTCGCCTCGTCGACGGTGACCGCGCTCCACGGGAGCGCGAACAACTTGCCGCCAACGCCGAGGAATCCGCCGAACGACAGGACGACGTACGCGACGCGTCCGGTCGTCACGTCGATCATCAGCTCCTCGATCCGGCCGATGTCCTCGCCGGCGAGGTTCACGACCTTGTCGTGGCGCAACGTGTGGGCTCCGAGGGTCCTGCGATACTTGTTCATGGGCGGTGCTCCTGCCCGTGAGGACAGCAAGGCCCACGCCATGCAGGTAACCCCGCGACGAAGGGAGACCTCTCATGGCCCGTGGCAGCAAGAAGTCCTACACGCCGAAGCAGCGCCGTCAGGCGAGTCACATCGAGGCGAGCGCGAGGAAGAGCGGCAAGAGCGCGAAGACCGCCGCCCGCATCGCCTACGCGACGGTGAACAAGCAGGACGGAGGTGGCAAGAAGAGCGGCAGCGGCCGCGGCAAGAAGCGCAGCACGGCCTCGAGCAAGCAGGGCGGGCGCAAGAGCAGCCGCCGCTCGTAGGCGCGAACTACGTGCGCCACTTCGGCGCGACGAGCCGACGCTTTCCGTCGCTCGACAGCGTGACGTCGGGTGCGTCGAGCGCTTCGCGATCCCACAGCTTGCAGGTCACCTGCTTGTGCTGCTGGTCGAGCGCCTCGCAGTAGTTCGTGAACTCGCAGCGGCGGATCTCGCCGCCCCGGCCCTCGCGGATCTTCAGGAACCAGTCCGGATCGGCGAGCGACTGGCGCGCCGACGCGACGAGGTCAGCCTCGCCGCGGTCGAGGACGCTCTCGGCCTGCGCGAACTCGCAGATGCCGCCGGCCCCGACCACCGGGGTCGCGAGCCCGGCGCCGCGCACCGCCGCGCGGATCTGCCCCGACAGGGACACGTTCCGCGCGAACGGGCCCTTCTCGTCGGAGTAGATCGTCGGCATGCACTCGTACCCGGAGCGGCCGGTGTACGGGTACGCCGACCAGCCGACCTTCGGCTGCTTCGCGTCCTCGAACTTGCCGCCCTTGGAGATCGAGAGGAAGTCGAGACCGGCCTTCGCGAGCTCCACGCCGAACCAGGCGGCGTCCTCGATCCGGTTGCCGCCCTCGACCACGTCGTCGCCGAGGTAGCGGCAGCCGACGACGAGGTCGGGCGAGACGCGCGCGCGCACGGCACCGATCACCTCGAGCGGGAGCCGCACGCGATGCGGGCGTTTGCCGCCGTAGCCGTCGTCGCGCGTGTTCAGAGCGGAGAGGAACGACGCCATCGTGTACGCGTGCGCGAAGTGCAGCTCGACGCCATCGAACCCGGCGGCGCGGGCGCGGCCGGCGGCGTCGGCGAACAGCGGCGGCAGCACCTTCGGCAGCTCGGCGATGTGCGGCAGGTGCGTGTCGGTGACGCGCTCGCGATAGCCGCGCTCGAGATCCTCGAGCTCGCGCGCGGTGAGCACGTACGGCAGCTCGGCATCGGGGAGCGCCGCCAGCCGCGCGCGCACCGTCTCCTCGCTGTCGAGCTGTGCCTCGGGATCGATGTGGTGCAGCGCCTCGCGGTGGCGGTCCGTGATCGCGAGAAACCGGCCGAAGTACTTGTCGCGCGGCGGGCGGCGGCGGATCTGGAGGAAGTCGATCAGCTGGATGAACAGCAGTGTCTCGCCGCCCGACGCCTCGCGGACCGCGGCGGTGAGCTTCGCGAGCCCCTCGACGAACCGGTCGTGGCCGATCCGCAGGAGCGGGCCCGACGGGATGTCGCGGATGCCGGTGGCCTCGACGACAAGCACGCCCGGCCGCCCCTCCGCGAACCGGCGGTACCAGTCGATCACGTCGGGGGTGACGAAGCCGTCCTCGGTGGCACGCCACGGCACCATGGCCGGGACCCACGTGCGCGTCTTCGCGGTGCGCGGTCCGAGCTGGATGGGCTGGAACAGGCGGGCGTGCGCTGCCTGGTCGGCCGTCGGCCACGAGGGCGCCGGCAGCTCGTGCTTGATGCGCTCCGGCGGTTGCCACATGGCGGGCGATTCGTACCACACTCGGTGCGTGGAGCCCTACGAGACCCACCTCGCCATCGCGACCGCGCTCGCGGTCGGCCTCCTGGTCGGCCTCGAGCGCGAGCAGACCAAGATCGAGCGCGGGGGGAGTCAGATCGGCGGCGTCCGGACCTATCCGATCGTGGCCCTGGTGGGGGCCATCGCGACGCTCCTCGAGCCCTCGTCGATGTGGCTGCCGCTGATCGCGCTCGGCGGCGTGTTCGCGCTGGTCGGGATCTCGTACGCGGGCGAGATCCGGCGCGACGCCGACCACGGCATGACCACGGAGATCAGCGTGATCGGGACGTACCTGCTCGGCGCGCTGGCCGCGAGCCGGGGGGTGGTCGAGCCGATGCGCGACCGCCTGCTCCTGGTGGCGGCGATCGGCGTCGCGATGACGTTCCTCCTGTCCTCGAAGGAGTGGTTCCACTCGCTGGCGGGCCGCGTCTCCCGCGAGGACTTCTATGCGACGGTGAAGTTCCTGATCGTCGCGGTGATCGCCCTGCCCCTCCTGCCGGACCGCGACCTCGGCCCGCTCGGCGCGATCAACCCGCGGACGCTCGGCCTGATGGTCGTGACGATCTCCGCCCTGTCGTTCCTCGGCTACGTCGCGATGGAGCTGTTCGGCGCGCGGCGCGGCCTGGTCCTCGGGGCGGCCCTGGGCGGCCTCGTGTCGTCCACGGCGGTGACGCTGTCGTTCTCGCGGCGCGCGAAGGCGACGCCGGAGCTCGCGCCGATGGCCGCCGGCGCGATCGCGATCGCCTGGACGATCATGCTGGCGCGCGTCGCCGTCGTCGTCGCCCTGATCAACCCGGCGCTGCTCCGCTCGCTCGGCCCCCCCCTCGGCGCGATGCTCGCGGCCTCGCTGCTCGGGTTCGCGCTGACGTTCCGGCGCGACGGCGGCGAGGCGCCGAAGACCGACCTCAAGAACCCGTTCGAGCTCGGCAGCGCGATCAAGGTGACGCTGATGTTCGGGCTCGTGCTGCTCGCGAGCCGCGCGGCCATCGAGTACGTCGGCGACCGTGGCCTGTACCTCGCCGCCGGGCTCGGCGGCACCACCGACGTCGACGCGGTCACGGTCTCGACCGCGAAGCTCTCGGAGGGCGCGATCGGGCACCCGGTGGCGGTCATCGCGATCTCCATCGCCGTCGCGGTGAACACGATGGTGAAGGCGGGGCTCGCGATCGGGATCGGCGGGAGTGCGCTGGGCAAGCGAGTCGGCCTCACGGGCGGGCTCGTCGTGATCGCCGCGCTCGGATCGATCGGGGCCGCCGCACTGCTATAACGCTGCGCATGAGCGAGCTGCGCGTCGGCGACGCGATGCCGCCGACGACCCTTGTCGGCAAGGACGGCCCGATCGACCTACGCACGAAGGTCGGCAAGCCGCTGGTCGTCTACTTCTATCCGAAGGACGAGACCTACGGCTGCACGATCGAGGCGTGCGGCTTCCGCGACTCGTACGAGGACTTCACGGCGGCGGGTGCCGACGTGATCGGCGTGTCGCGCGACGACGCCGCCTCGCACGAGGCGTTCATCGGCAAGCACCGCCTCCCGTTCACGCTGCTCAGCGATCCCGGTGGCAAGGTCGCGCACGCCTGGGGGCTCAAGGCCACGCTCGGCCTGCCCCCGCGCGTCACGTTCGTGTTCGACAAGGACGGCGTGGTGCGCCACGTGTTCGAGTCGAAGATCCGGTTCGGCAAGCACGTCGACGAGGCGCTCGAGGTCGTGCGCCGCCTCGCGCGTTGAGTCTTCCGACATCGCGTCGCGAAATCCGGCAGCCGGCGCCCCCGTGTGGGCACCGGTGTTCACGGTCTGGCGCCCGGCGGTCACGGCGCGCGGCGTGCTGGCAGGCACCGGCATGCGCGCGAACCACCTGCCGCCCGGCAAGCTCGGCGGACTCCTCGGCCTCCTCCTCCTGATCCCCACCTCGGCCGCCGCCGAAGGCTACGAGCTCGGCCTCCGGGTCGGCGGCTACGGCTTCCATCGCGAGGGCGACAACCGCCCCGGCGAGGGCTGGACCGAGTGCCGGATGAACGGCCTCGGCGTCTTCGGCACCCGCCAGCTGACCGGCCCGTTGTTCGTCGAGGCCGGCCTCGACATGTACAGCTCGGCAGATGGCCCGCTCGCTCCCGAGGCGACCGACCTGCCGGTCGACCGCACGAGCGGCCTCGTCTCCGGCGCGATCGGCGCACGCACCCACCTCACCTCGTGGCTCCGCGGCTACGTGCAGCTGGGCGCCGGCCTCGAGCTCACGAAGGTCAGCGTGCCCTACGGCGAGGAGCGCATCCGCGACACCAAGGCGATGCCCGAGGGCTTCTTCGGGGCGGGCCTGGACCTCAAGATCGCGAAGGGCACGTACATCGGCGCGTCGTTCCGGACGCTCGTGATGGGCAACTTCGACTACGACCCGAACCGCCTCGATCCCCAGATGGGCTGGGTCGCGCCGCCGCCCGCGAGCGACGTGTTCGACGCGTCCGCCGACGTCGCCGCGCAGGGCCAGTTCTACGTCCGCCACGACCTGTGACCCGCGCCCTCGCCATCGTCGCGCTCCCCATCGCCGCGCTCGCCGCGTGCGCGGACGCGCCCGCACCGGAGCCCTACGCGTGGGACCTGCCGCGCGGCTTCCAGCCGCCGCGCGTGCCGGCCGATAACCCGATGTCCGCGGACAAGGTGGAGCTCGGGCGCGCGCTGTTCTTCGACCCGCAGCTGTCGGGCAACGGCACGCAGTCGTGCGCCTCGTGCCACGAGCCCGACCGGGCGTTCACCGACGGCCGCGCACGCGCGGTCGGCTCGACCGGCGCGCTCGGCCGCCGCAGCTCGATGTCCCTCGTCAACGTCGCCTACAGCGCGAGCCTGACCTGGGCGGACCCGACCGTCGTCGACCTCGAGGCGCAGGCGCTCGTCCCGATGTTCGGCGCCTTCCCCGTCGAGCTCGGCCTGACCGAGGACCTCCTCGTCGCGCGCATGCGCGGGCACTACGCCGACGACTTCGCGCGCGCGTTCCCCGACGACGCCGAGCCGGTGACCGTCACGAACGTCACGCGCGCGATCGCGAGCTACGAGCGCACGCTGATCGCGGCGTCGTCGCGGTTCGACACCAGGCAGCTGGCGCCCGCCGAACAGCGTGGCCTCGCGCTGTTCGAGTCGCCGCGCCTCGGCTGCACGAGCTGCCACGGCGGCCCGACGTTCTCCGTCGCGACCGGCGATCGCATCCAGATGTTCGACACCGCGCTCTACGATCCCTACCCGGCCACCGATCGCGGCCTCGCCGACATCACCGACCTCGCCGCCGACATCGGCCGCTTCAAGCCGCCGACGCTCCGCAACATCGCCCTCACGGCCCCGTACATGCACGACGGCTCGATCGCGACGCTCTCCGACGTCATCGACCACTACGCGTCCGGCGGCCGTGCGCCCACCAGCCGCAACCGCTCGGCCCTGCTGACGGGCTTCACGCTCTCGCCGGACGAGAAGGCCGACCTCCTCGCCTTCCTCGGCGCCCTCACCGACCAGTAGCCACGGTGTCCGGCCGGACAAGCCGTGTTGCACGAATTGCGCAGAAATTAGGTCGGACCTAATTAGCTACGCCTTCAGCGCCGTGACGACCTTCTCGACGGCGTCCTTCGCGTCGCCGAACAGCATCTTCGTCACCGGCTTGTAGAACAGCGGGTTGTCGATGCCGGCGTAGCCGGCGGCGCGCGACCGCTTGTTGACGATGACGAGCTTGGACTTCCAGACCTGGAGGACGGGCATGCCGGCGATCGGCGAGGTCGGATCGTCTTCGGCGGCCGGGTTCACGATGTCGTTCGCGCCGATCACCATCACGACGTCGGTCTCGGGGAGGTCGCCGTTGATCTCGTCCATCTCGAGGACGATGTCGTAGGGGACGTTCGCCTCGGCGAGGAGGACGTTCATGTGGCCGGGGAGGCGGCCGGCGACCGGGTGGATCGCGAAGCGGACGTTGACGCCCCTGTTGCGGAGGACCTCGGTCATCTCGCGGACGGCGTGCTGCGCGCGGCCGACGGCCATGCCGTAGCCGGGGACGATGACGACGGACTTCGCTTCCTTGAGCTGCTCGGCGAGGCCGGGCGCGTCGATCTCCTGGACCTCGCCCGCGGGCTGTGCGGCGCCGCCCTCGGGCTTCTTGGCCGGAGCCGCACCGAAGCCGCCGAAGATGACGTTCCAGATGGAGCGGTTCATCGCGCGGCACATGATGTACGAGAGGATCGCACCGGAGCTGCCGACGAGCGCGCCGGTGATGATCAGGAGGTCGTTGCCGAGCATGAAGCCGGCGGCGGAGGCGGTCCACCCCGAGTAGCTGTTGAGCATCGAGACGACGACCGGCATGTCGGCGCCGCCGATCGCGGCGACCAGGTGCACGCCGAGGACGCCGGCGATCGCGGTGCCGATGTGGAGGCCGATCTGGTTGCCGTCCTTCGCGTAGATGTACGCGCAGGCGATCGAGCCGATCAGCATGGCGAGGTTGAGCCAGTGGCGGGCCGGCAGGAGCAGCGGCGTGCCGCTGATCTTCTTGCCGAGCAGCTTGCCGCGCAGCTTGCCGAACGCGAGGACGGAGCCGGTGGTGGTGATCGCGCCGATCCAGACGTCGATGTAGATCTCGATGCGGTGGGCGAGGTGCGGCGGGCCGCCGGCGCCGTCGCCGAGGAGATCGAGGGAGTAGCCGACGAGCACGGCCGCCAGGCCCACGAAGCTGTGGAGCAGCGCCACGAGCTCCGGCATGCCGGTCATGGCGACACGCGCCGCCATCACAGCACCGATCACACCGCCGCCGAACACCGCGATCATCAGGAAGCTGTGGAACTTGCCGGCGACGTGCGGATTCGTCGCGATCGTCGCGGCCATGGCGATCACCATGCCGATGACGCCGTAGAGGTTGCCGCGGCGCGCGGTCTCCTGGCTGGACAGGCCGCGCAGCGACAGGATGAACAGCACCGCCGCGACGAGGTACGCCGCGTTGATCAGGAGCTGGGAGTTCAGGAACTGCATGGGATCACTTCCTGAACATCGCGAGCATGCGACGGGTCACCAGGAACCCACCGGCGATGTTGATGGTGGCGAAGAGCGTCGCGGCGATCGCGACCAGCGTCGATCCATGGAGCGGACCGTCCGTCCGCGCACCGAGCAGACCGCCGACGACGATGATGCCGCTGATCGCATTGGTCACGCTCATCAGCGGCGTGTGCAGCGCCGGCGTCACGTTCCACACGACCTGGAACCCGACGAAGATCGCCATGATGAAGACGGTGAAGTGCTGGAGCAGCGCACGCGTCTCCTCGCTCGCGTACGCGTCGGCCTTGCCGTAGCGCAGCGCGACGAACGCGATCGCGGCGAGAATGCCGATGCCGGCCATCACCATGCCGACCGTCTTCGACGGCGGCGACGGCGCATGGCCGTGGCCGTGCGACTTCGCCGGCGCCGGCTTCGATGCGGGCGGCGCCACGGGCGTCAACGCGGGTGCGGGCTTGGCCGCGGCGGGCGGCGGCTCCGCCTTCTTCATCGGAGGCGCGGGCCACTTCTTCTCGCCGCCCTCGAGCACGAGCGCCGGGCGCACCGCGTCGTTCTCGTGATCGATCTTGTGGCCGGCGGCGCCGCCCATCTCGTCGAGGAAGTGCAGCAGGTTCGTGCCGTACAGGTCGCTCGCGACCGTCGGCATCCGGCTGGCGAGGTCGGTGTAGCCGACGATCGTGACGCCCTTGTGGACGATCACCTCGCCGGGCTTCGTGACCTCGCAGTTGCCGCCCTTCTCGGCGGCGAGGTCGACGACGACCGAGCCGGGCTTCATCAGCTCGACCATGTCGGTGAACCACAGCTTCGGCGCCGGCTTGCCCGGGATCAGCGCAGTCGTGATGACGATGTCGACGTCTTTGGCCTGCTCGCGGAACAGCGCGTACTCGGCGTCGAGGAACTCCTTCGACATCTCCTTCGCGTAGCCGCCCTGCCCTTCGCCCGACTCCTGGATCTTGACGGTGAGGAACTCGCCGCCGAGCGACTTGACTTGATCTTCGACGGACGGCCGCACGTCGAACGCGCGCACGATCGCGCCGAGGCCCTTGGCCGCACCGAGCGACGCGAGCCCCGCCACGCCGGCGCCGATGATCAGCACCTTCGCGGGGCGGACCTTCCCCGCCGCGGTGATCTGGCCCGTGAAGAAGCTGCCGAACCGGTTCGCCGCCTCGATGACCGCGCGGTATCCGGAGATGTTCGCCATCGACGACAGCGCGTCCATCTTCTGCGCGCGGGAGATGCGCGGGACCTGATCCATCGCGAGGACGGTCAGCTTCTTCTTGGCGAGGCACTCGAGCAGCTGCGGCGACTCGGCCGGGAAGATGTACGAGACCAGCGTGGCGCCGTCCCGCATCTGGTCGGCCTCGCACGTGCCGTCGGGGTGCACGACCGGCGGCCGGAGCTTGACGACGATGTCGGCGCCCCAGGCCTCGGGTCGATCGACGACCTTCGCGCCCGCCGCCTCGAACTGTGCATCGGGGAAGTTCGCGCTATCGCCGGCGCCGCGCTCGACCGCGACCTCCCAGCCGCCCTTGATCCACTTCGCGACGACCGCGGGCGAAGCAGCGACCCGCCTCTCCTCGGGCCGCGTCTCCTTCACGATGCCTAACTTCATGGCAGGGCGCGACGATACAACCCCTGGTAGGTTCTGCAAGCCATGGGGATGCCTGAGTTTCGCCCAGCGGGAGACCACCCCGTCCTCGGGCCGGTCGACGGCCTCTATGTCGAAGGAACACTCGTCACCGTGATGACCCGGATCGACTGGCAGCGGCCGACGCGGATTCCGGCGATCGAGCGCCCCGGCGCGATCCCCGGCGGCCTCGGCACCGTGATCCTGAACGACCTCGCGACCCGCGCGCGGGCAGCGGGCATCCCGGCGCTGCGCTACGCCGGGCCCTACCCGACCGCGGCGCTCTACCAGTCCCTGCTCCGCTCGTTCCGGACCACGTGCACCGAGGACGAGTTCACCCGCGACGTGCTCGACCGCGCGCTGCGCGGCGCCACCGACGAGCTGCCGTTCGACTTCGTCCCCGCGCCGCACACGCGCATCTCCCACGAGCGCGGCCACGTCGAGCTGCGCGACGGCCTCGAGCGCGCCGTGATCGACGGCGTGCCGTACACGCGCGAGGGCATGGCCCGCCTCGTCGTCGGCGGCGATGACGCGCACATCCGCGGCGTCGACGACGGCGTGCACGCCGAGGTGTGGATCGCCGATCGGCCCTACGCGCGCGTGGCGACGTTCGCGCGCGACGGCGCGCTGCGGCAGGGCCCCCGCGAGGTCCCCGCGTGCCCGAGCGACGTCGTCGGCAAGGAGTTCCCGTATGCGCTGCGGGCCGCGATCGGCGAGCTCGTCGTCGAGAGCGTCGCGCCGCCGCTCGCCACACGCGCGCGGGAGGTGCTGGCGACCGCGACCGTCACGTGGGCGGACCTCGGGGCGCGCGCGGCCCGCCGCGTCGACGGTGGCTTCGAGGTCCACGCCGCGCTCTGGGACCGCCTCTCACCGCTCGGGCTCGGGCGCGTGGCGCTCGCCCTCGCCGAGGCGCTCGCGCCCCTGGTGGCGCAAGCCGCCGTGACGGATGTCGCGGTGATCGCGGCGCCGTGGAACTGACCCTCCATTATGATGCCGCCATGAGGACCACCCTGTTCGCCTTGCTCGCGATGACCTCGCTCGCCGCCGCCGACGTCACGGTCATCGACAACCACAAGACGCTCGAGGTCGACTGCGCGAAGGACAAGGAGGTCAACCTCCTCGGCAATCACATCACGGTGACGCTCAAGGGCGTGTGCACCAAGGTGTCGCTGACCGGCAACCACAACTCGGTCACCGGCTCCGCGACCACCGTCGCGATCCCCGGCAACCACAACACCGCGACGCTCGACAAGGTCGACACGCTCGCGGTGCCGGGCAACTACAACAAGGCGACCTACAAGGGCCCGGTCACGGCGCCGAAGACCACCGTCGCCGTCCTCGGCAACAAGAACTCGGTCACGCAGCAGAAGTGATCGCGCCGCCCGACGCCGCGAAGGCCTCGGCATCGAGCTCGAAGGTCCACTTGCCCCGACGCGTGGGCTCGTCGAGGGCGCGCGCGAGCAGCTCGAGGTAGCGGACCCGCGGGACCTCGTACGCGCCGAACCGCTCCAGGTGCTCGGTGTGGACCTGGCAATCGATCAGGCCGATGCCCCACGCGTCCAGCTGCCGCACGCTCGCGACGAACGCGACCTTCGACGCATCCGGCGCGCGCGCGAACATCGACTCCCCGAAGAACGCCGCGCCGAGGCTGACGCCGTAGAGCCCGCCGGCCAGCGTCTCGCCGTCCCACGCCTCGATCGAGTGTGCGAACCCGAGCTCGTGGAGCTTCGTGTACGCGTCGATCATCTCGGGGATCAGCCACGTGCCGGTCTGCCCGGGGCGAGGCACCGACGAGCAACCGAGCAGCACGTCGACGAACGCGGTGTCCATCTTCAGCGTGTACGGCCGCCGGCGAATCACCTTCTTCAGCGACTTCTGCACGACGAGATCGCGCGTCGTCATGATCATCCGCGGATCCGGCGAGTGCCACAGGATCGGCAGGTTCTCGGCGTACCAGGGGAAGATGCCCTGGGTGTAGGCGAGCAGCAGGCGCTCCGGCCGCAGATCGCCGCCGAGCGCGAGCAGTCCATCCTCGGCGAGGTGGACCGGCGGGAACACGAGGCGATCGTCGAGCCGGAAGACCGGCATGGACGGCAGTGTAGCGAATCAGCGGCGGCGGCGGCGCAGCACGACCAGCGCGGGCGCGAGCATCATCAACCAGCTGGCGTTACCGCTTGCATTGCAGCCGCCGCTGACCTCAGGCGCATCATCGTGCGTGTCGTCACCCTCGTTCGAGATGTCCGCGTCGTCGTGCGGGGTGATGGTCACCGACAGGTTGATGGTGCCGAACATGGTCGTGCCGTCGGAGAACCCGAGCTGGGTCTGCGCGGCGGTCTCCTCGGTGACCTCGGGCGCGGTGATCTCCACGTCGATCGTGCCGCGCTGGCCCGCCGGGATCGCGGTGTTGATCGGTCCGATCTCCGTCGGCGACGTCCAGCTCGAGCTGTCGTAGAGCTCGCTCGGCGGACCCATCACGACGAGGCGGGTCGTCGCCGGCCAGTCCGTCGTGCCGGTGTTCTCGACGGTGATCGTGAACGTGGTGTGACCTCCCGACGCGACGCGATCCGGTCCATCGACCGACAGCACCTCCGCGCCGGTGATCTCGCGCGGCGTGCCGCACGTCGCGCCGACCGCGAAGCCGGTCGCGGGCGCCTGGCGCAGGCGCGCCTCGGTCTGCGGCCCGTACGCGCCGTCCTCGGCGATCCGGTCTCCGGGGTTGTTGCGGTTCCACAGGCGCTGGAACGCCTTCACGTCGAGGCCGCGGATGTCGGGCGAGCCGGTGTGATCGAAGTGCACCGGGTCACCGGGCACCGAGTGCGACCAGCCCTGGTTCCGCATCGGGGTGATGCGCGTCGAGTAGTTCGCGAGGTCGAGCGCGCGACCGCTCTGGTGGTTCGAGCGGCCCGGCGACGCGGCGGCGGTGATGCCGCAGCGCCCCTGCTGGTACCAGCGGTAGAGCAGATACTGCTGCGCGACCGTGCGAAACGCGCTGTTGATCTGCACCGAGTACCCCGCGCCGACCTTGCCGATGGCGGTCTTCGCCGGCGCGCCGAGGTACGGCAGCACCGCGTTGCTCGTGAAGATGATGTTGTTGGTCGGCGAGAACCGCTGGAGGCTCGACGGGCTCATGCAGCCGATCTCGTCCGCGATCTGCTTCGACAGACCGATCACGACGGAGGTCGAGCAGCCCGAGCTGACGTACGCGGAGACCGCGACCTCCTGCGAGGTCGTGCTCGTGATGTCGTCCTCTGTGGGAGACGTGCAGCCCGAAGCGAGCAGGCCTACCAGTAGGATGTGCAACCGGTGCTTTGCACCTGGGGGAGTCACGTCCTGGGCTTTCGCGTCGTTGCTGTTCGCCATCATCTCGGCGCGGGTTTCACGCACGAAGCGGGCCGATCGACAGGCGAATCCGCGCGTGCGCGAGTCGTGCACCGCGCTGCACGTCGCCGGCTTCG
>JAEUJX010000335.1 GCA_016794545.1 Myxococcales bacterium | reverse complement strand
GTCCGCGTCGTGCTCGCCGATGACGCGGGCGGCCGTCGCGAGGTGGTGTGGCGCACGGCATCGGCGAACGAGTACGGCCACGACCGGCGCTCGGATCGCGCCGCCGGCGCGCTGCAGGCGTTCGACGACTTCGGCGCCACGCCCCATCACGTCGCCGCGCTCGACGTCGGCCTCGTCGCGCGCGATGGCTCGCTGATCTCGGTGCGGGACGGCGACGAGCCGTACCTCATCACCGAGTTCGCGCCCGGCTCGATCTACGCCGATGACCTGCGGCGGATCGCCGAGCGGCGCGCGGTCGAGGCGCGGGACCTCGCGCGGCTCGATGTCCTCGCCCACTACCTCGCGCAGCTCCACGTGCCGGCGCCCGGCGGCGCGGTCGCGTACCGGCGCGCGATCCGCGATCTCGTCGGCCACGGGGAGGGCGTGTTCGGCGTCATCGATGCGTATCCCGACGACACGCCGGGCGCCTCCCGGTCGCGGCTCGTGGAGATCGAGGCGCGGTGTGTCTCGTGGCGCGCGCGCCTGCGCGATCACCACGCGCGGCTCGCGCGCACGCACGGCGACTTCCATCCATTCAACATCGTGTTCGGCGAGGACAGCGAGCTCGCCGTGCTCGATGCGAGCCGCGGCGGCGTCGGCGATCCCGCGGACGACCTGACCGCGCTCGCGGTGAACTTCCTGCTGTTCGCCCTCGGCCGCGAGGGCGCGTGGCAGGGCGGGCTCGGCGCGCTGTGGCACCGGTTCTGGGCGACGTACCTCGGCGTGCGGCCGGATCGCGAGCTGCTCGCGGTGGCGCCGCCGTTCTTCGCGTGGCGCGCGCTCGTCGTGTGCAGCCCGCGGTTCTACCCGGACCTCGCGCCGTCCGACCGCGATCGCCTCCTGTCGTTCGCCGAGTCCGCGCTCGAGGCGCACCACCTCGATCTCGCCGCCGCCGACGGAGTGTTCCGGTGAGCGGTGCGATCGTGTGGTTCACCGGCCTGCCGGCCTCCGGCAAGACGACGCTCGCGCACCGGGTGCGGGCCGCCCTGCCTCCGGTCCCCGGCGCGCTGGTGCTGGACAGCGACGAGCTGCGCGCGGCGCTCGGCGAGCGCGGCTTCGCGGATGACGATCGCGACCGGTTCTACGCGATCGTCGCGCGGCTCGCCGTCATGGTCGCGCACCAGGGCCTGATCGCCCTGGTCGCCGCGACGGCGCCGCGCCGCGCCCACCGCGACGCGGCGCGCGCGAGCGGAGCGCCGTTCGTCGAGGTCTGGGTGCGCACCTCTGCGGAGGAGTGCGCGCGCCGCGATCCGAAGGGCCTCTACGCCGCCGCGCGCCGCGGCGACGTGCCCGCGCTGCCCGGGGTTGGCGCCGCGTACGAACCGCCCGCGAGCCCCGACGTGATCGCCGACGGCGGCGAGGACGAGCGCGCGCTCGCTGCCATCCTCGAGCTCGTCGCGAGGCGGGCCGATCACTGACAGCAGAGTGCGCCGGTCCAGTGCTGGTTCGCGGCGGTGCACGACGTCGCGTTGCCCGGGACGCAGCTCGTCACCGACTCGACGCAGCACTGCCCGCCGGTCCAGTGCTCCTTGGTATCCGTGCACGACGTCGCGTTGCCGTCGACGCACTGGGTGACGGCCTCGACACAGCACTCTCCGCCGGTCCAGTGCTCGAGCGTGTCGGTGCAGGACGTCGCGTTGCCGGCGACGCAGTGCTGCACGGCCTCGACGCAGCACTCGCCGCCGGTCCAGTGCTCCTTGGTGTCGGTGCACGAGGTCGCGTTGCCCGCGACACACGCCGAGACGCCCATCACGCAGCACTGGCC
>JAEUJX010000563.1 GCA_016794545.1 Myxococcales bacterium | reverse complement strand
ACTCGTCGAGGCCGACGAGCCCGCCGAGCGAGACGTAGCCGTGGGCGATGGTCGGGCGGCTCTCGGCCTCCAGCGACTCCGCGTGTGTGGCGGTGGCGAGGACGCCGAGGGTGAGCACGACGAGGGCGAAGCGAGTCATGGAGCCTACGTAGATCCGGCGACGCGGGCCCGGTATGGCATGAACATGTCAGGCAAAACTTGCCGGTGTCGCAGGCGTCGCAGGGGTCCCGTGAACCGCGCGCAGCGGCGCTGTGATCGACTGCTTCGCGACGGGTGCGACAGATCGATGGTATGTCGCCGGCCATGAAGAGGAACGCGATTCTGATGGGGCTCCTCGTCGCCGCGTGCGGCGGGAAGTCCGCTCCGCCGAACAACGAGACGCTCGGCTCGACCCACGTCACCACCGGTGGCGCTCACACCGCCGGCAAGCCGCAGCAGGAGCCGGCGAAGCCCGATCCGGCGCTGCCGTTCCGCCAGGCGTACTCGAACCCGGGAGGCATGTGGCTGCCGCAGCAGATGACGCTGCCGGGCCACATCGAGACGTTCAAGAACATGGGCGTGAAGATCGACGCCGCGACGCTCGCGGATCCGCTGAGCGCGCCGATGAACGCGATCGTGTCGCTCGGTGGCTGCACGGCGTCGTTCGTGTCGCCCGACGGCCTGATCGTCACGAACCACCACTGCGTGCAGGGCGCGCTGCAGTTCAACTCGACCGAGAAGGAGAACCTGGTCGAGAACGGCTTCCTGGCGAAGACCCGCGCCGAGGAGCGCTCGGCCGGCCCGGCGCAGCGCGTGTACGTCGCGCAGGCGTTCACGGACGTGACGAAGCAGATGCGCGACGGGCTCGACAAGATCAAGGACCCGATCAAGCGCAAGGAGGACTCCGAGACGCGGCTGAAGACGCTGATCGCGGCGTGCGAGAGGGATCGCCCGTGGCTGCGCTGCAACGTCAGCAGCATGTTCCGCGGCGGTCAGTACATCCTGATCGAGAACCTCGAGATCAAGGACGTGCGCCTCGTGTACGCGCCCTCGCGCTCGATCGGCAACTACGGCGGCGAGGTCGACAACTGGGCGTGGCCGCGCCACACCGGCGACTTCTCGTTCTACCGCGCGTACGTCGGCAAGGACGGCAAGCCGGCCGACTTCTCCGCCGACAACGTGCCGTACCAGCCGAAGCACCACCTGAAGGTGACCGCCGCCGGCCTCAAGGCCGGCGACTTCGTGATGGTGACCGGCTACCCGGGCCGCACGAGCCGCACGGATACGGCGCTCGAGATCCACCACGACATCGAGTGGTACTACCCGTACCTCATCGAGTTCTACAAGCAGCGGTACGCGATCGCCGAGGCGCACCTGAAGAGCGCCGGCGAGACCGGCATCAAGGCCGGCGTGATGAAGCAGGGCGTGCAGAACGGCCTGGAGAAGTTCTCGGGCGTGCTGAAGGGCATGACCTCCGGTGACCTGATGCAGCGCAAGGACGCGCTCGACAAGCAGATCAAGGAGTGGGCGGCCAAGCCGGGCAACGAGAAGTTCAAGGCGGACATCGAGAAGCTCGAGAAGATGATCGCCGAGGATCAGCGCACCGCGCGCGTCGACTTCGACCGCGGGAGTGCGTTCGGCGGCTCGAAGCTGCTCGGCACGGCGCTGTCGTTCGTGCGCTGGGCGGAGGAGCGCGCGAAGAAGAACGAGGCCCGCAAGCCCGGCTATCAGGACCGCGACCTCCCGCGTTCGGTCGCCGGCCAGAAGCAGTTCGCGAAGGGCTACGACCGCGTGCTCGACCGCGCGGTCTTCCGCCTCGCGCTGACCCGCGCACTCGCCCTCCCCGAGAAGGATCGCCCGTGGCTGGCGACGCTGCTCGGCACGAAGAAGGGCGCGAAGCTCGACGAGGCGACGATCGACAAGACGCTCGATGCCTGGTACGGGGCGGCGACGCTCGAGGAGCAGGACCTGCGGATCGAGCTGCTCACGAAGGGCACCACGGCGCAGCTCAAGGCCTCGAAGGATCCGTTCATCCAGGCGGCGCTCCGCGTGTGGCCGATCGTCAAGGCCGAGGAGAAGAAGGACGACGCGCGTGCGGGTGACTACCTGCTCGTCACGCCGGCGTACGCCGAGGCGATGAAGCAGGTGCTCGGCGGCCACATGTCGCCCGACGCGAACTCCACGCTGCGCATCACGTACGGCACGGTGAAGTCGTTCAAGCCGGAGTCGAAGGACCCGGCGGACTGGCCGTTCACCACCGCGTCGCAGATCCTCGCGAAGGACACCGGCAAGGATCCGTTCGACGCGCCCAAGAAGGCGCTCGAGGCGATCAAGGCGAAGAAGTACGGCCCGTACGCCGACCCGACGCTCGGCGGCGAGCTGGCCGTCGACTTCCTCTCGGACCTCGACATCACGGGCGGAAACTCGGGCTCGCCGACGCTCAACGACAAGGGCGAGCTGGTCGGCCTCGCGTTCGACGGCACGATCGAGGGCGTCAGCTCGGACGTCGTGTTCAACGGCGCGACGACGCGCACGATCTCGGTCGACGCGCGCTACATGCTGTGGACGATGGACGCTCTCGACAACGCCGACCATCTCATCAAGGAGATGGGGCTCACTCCGGCGCTGTAGTACACAGCGCCTGCACCCAGCCGGCCCGCGGGCCGTGCGAGGCGCACACGGCCAGGGCGTCCTGGCCGCGCGTCACGAGGGGGCCGGCGACGTCCTCCAGCCGGTCGCAGTAGGCGTCGATCTTCTCCGCGGCCGCGTCGCCGCTGCGCACGTCCTTCGGGATCGGCGCACGCGCGACGATCGAGGCCATCTGGAAGCTCACCTGGGCCACCCGCGCCATGGCCTCGGCCTTGTCAGCGGGGTCGTTCGCGCCCGCGCGGTTCGCCGCGAAGAAGTTGGTGGCATCCTCCCCCGTCTTCGTCAGCGTCTTGATGAAGGCGTCGAACCGCTTCAGCGAGTCGTCGAGCTTCTGCTTGTTCGCCGGATCGAAGTCGAGGTTCGTCGGGAACGAGAGTCCGTAGACCTTCGCCAGAGCCGCCTGATCGCGGTCGAGCTTGCGCTTGCCTCTCGAGATCACGATGCGCGTGCCGCCGCACACGGTCTTGTCCTCGCGGCGCTCGAGCGTCCAGCCCGCGAAGCCGGGCACCTCGCCGGCCTTGTCGTGCACGCGATCGAGGATCGCGAGCGCGCTCGGCGGAGGCGGCGGCGGAGGTGCAGGCACGGGCGGCGCCTCCGCGACGTTCGCGCCGGGACGGGGCGCGGCCTCGGCCGGCCGCTGCGTCTTGACCTGGATGGTGGTGCCCACCGCGGGCGCCGGCGCGGGGGCCGGAGCCGGCGCCGGTGCTTGCGGCGGAGGGGACTTGGAACCACCGCCGCACGCGGCGGCGAGGACGACCAGAGCGAGCGTACGCATCCGCCGAGGCTAACGCGCCAGGCGCTCGCGTGTCAGGCCGACGTACCGTGCGTCGGCATCGCCGGCGAGCCACGCGCGATCGAGACGCGATGCGACGACCGCGGTGGTGCCGGAGCCGACGAACGGATCCACGACGAGTTGCCCGGGCTTGCTCGACGCGAGCACGAGCCGCTCGATCAGGGCCTCGGGCTTCTGCGTCGCGTGCGGCGTCTTCTCGGTCATGCCGTTGCAGATCACCGGGATCTCGATCACGTCGCGCGGCTTCGCGCCGAGCGGATTCGGCTCCCACTTGTCTCGCTTCTGCCCGCGGTCGAACGCCGACGACACGGCCTGCGCGCGTGCCGGGTACTTCGTGGTGTGGCCGTTGTAGGGGATGCGGACGGCGTCGACGTCGATCTTCGCGGCGCTCTTGCGCAGGTGGAGGATCGACTCGTGCGAGCGGCCCCAGTCGCGTCCGAGGTTCGCCTTGTTCTTGTAGTACCAGACGAGCCAGCGGCAGCCGGCGAACCGCTTCGCGCTGCGCGCCTTGACGTCGGCGAGGATCTCGGAGAACCCACAGACGTACGCCGAGCCGTGCGGTGCGAGGATGCGCGCGACCTCGGCGAGCCACGTATCGCACCAGTCGACGTAGGCCTCGATCGATTCGAACTCGTCCCACTCGGCCTTGTCGATCGCGTACGGCGGATCGGTGACCACGAGATCGACGGAGCCCGTGGGGATCCCGCCGAGCAGCGCGAGCACGTCGGCGTGCCTCAGCTGGCCCTTCTCGGTGGCGAGCGCACGCGTCGGCCCCGGGCCACGCAGGTCGCGCGGGACGGAGAGCTCGCGGACCACCCGCACGGGACGCTTCGGCACTCGGCCGGATCCTACAACACGAGCGTCTCGCCGCAGCGTTCGCACGCGAGCTCATCCGTCAGCGTCTCGCCGCAGCGGCACGCCCAGCCGATCCGGCGCGCCGGTGCCCCGACCATCACGGCGTGCGGCGACACGTCGGCGGTGACCACCGCGCCGGCGCCGATCATCGCGAAGGCGCCGATCGTGACGCCGCAGACGATCGTGGCGTTCGCGCCGATCGTCGCGCCCTTGCCGACGAGGGTCGGCGCGTACTCGTCCTTGCGCGTGACGTGCGCGCGCGGGTGCTTCACGTTCGTGAACACGCATGACGGGCCGAGGAACACGTCGTCCTCGAGCGTGACGCCGTCGTAGACCGAGACGTGGTTCTGGATCCGGCAGCCGTCGCCGATCGTGACGTTGCCGATGTAGCAGCCCTGGCCGATCGATCCGTTCGCGCCGATCCGCGCGCCGCCCATCACGTGCACCCAGTGCCAGATGCGGGTGCCCGCGCCGACCTGTGCACCGGGCTCGATGATCGCGGTCGGATGGATGGTCATTGCTTGTAGTGGTGCCGCAGCTGCGCCCACAGCTCGATCGGATCGAACCCGAGCAGCGCGAACGGATTGACCGCCTCTCTCGCGCGATCCGCCAGCGCCTGCGCTCGCTCGCGCGCGCCCGGCGGCAGCATGCGCATCGCGGCCGACGCCGCGCGCCCGGCCATCGCGGCGACCGCGGCCCCGGAGAGCAGGCCGAGGAGCCACGCGGGCGCGGGATCGATCACGACCTTCTTCGCGTTGAAGTCGCGGGCGAGCTGGTCGGTGGGCCCCGTGACGATGCCCATCAGCGTGGCGCGCTCGAGGAACAGCGCGATGCTCGGCCGCGCGAACCGCTCCTCGATCGCCTCGAGTACGCGGTGGTGGCCCTTCTTCCAGTCGCGCGCGAACGCGGACTCCGGCACGAGGTCCGCGATCGCTCGGTGCGTCGATGCGCGCACGATGTCGCCGCCCTGCTTCACGGCGATGATCGAGCTGTGCACGCGCGAGCGATCGTCCTCGATCACGTACGCGACGAGCGCCGAGCGATCCGGCACGAGCAGATCGAACGTGCGCTGGATCGGGTCGTACGCGGGAGCGGGCAGGAGATCCAGGATCGGCGGCTCGGTCCACACGCCCTGGCCGGAGTGCTTCTTCAGCGCCCTGAGCGCCACCAGGCCCTGCGCGACCAGATCCTGATCGAGCCGCAGCGCCGCCTCGATCTCCGCCGACAGTGCCGCGATCACGCCGCGATCCACCGCGATCACGGCCGACACGCCGAGCTGCTTCGCGTACGTGGCGAGGCCCTTCGCCGTCAGCGACGGCGCGGGCACGCTGTCCGGATCGATCGCGCCGCGGGCCGCGTCACCCGCGATCACCAGCTTGATCACCCTGCCGGCGTCGACCACCGCGAGCGCCCAGCGCGGCCGCGACAGCACGCGCGGCGGCGTGAGCAACGTCCACCAGTTCTTCCAGTGGCGTGCATCGAGGCCATCGAGCTCGAGCTCGGGTGAGAGCACGTCAGGAGCCTAGCCGACTTGCGTCCGCTGCGAAATCGGCTGATGGTCCCGCCCATGAAGCACACGACCAAGCTTGCAGCGCTGTTGATCTGTGCCACCGCGGG
Source organism: Myxococcales bacterium (assembly GCA_016794545.1). Classification (GTDB taxonomy): domain Bacteria; phylum Myxococcota_A; class Polyangia; order Haliangiales; family Haliangiaceae; genus JABFXX01. Next base: position 5,005 of record JAEUJX010000563.1, on the reverse strand, counting down.
CGTCGCCAGCGCCGGCGGCTCGGAAGGCTCGCTCGGCGTCGGAGCCGAGTTCATGGTGGGCGATGTGTCCATCGGCGGGGGGATCACGCCCGGCTCGACCGTCTCGTTCGGCCTCGGCGGCCCGTCGATCAACTACGACGCGGGCAAGTTCCACGTCGGCGGTTTCCTCTCGATCCTCGATCCGGCCGGTAACGACAACACGACGATCTTGCTCGGCGGCCGGTTCTACTACCACGTGCACTCGACGGCGATGGCCGACTTCGGCATCGGCGGCACGCTCGGCATGGCGAACTACGACGAGGGCGACGAGCGCGGCACGGCGATCCTCATCGAGCCGGGCTTCCAGGTTCGCGTGTTCCTCCAGGCCAACGTCGCGCTGTCACTGGGTGCCGGCCTCGCGATCGGCGCGGCAGACGCCGAGGGCGTCGCCCTGATCGGCAACGCGACCGGCTCGGCCGGCTTCCACTACTACTTCTTCTGAGTCGCTACTCCTCGCCGCCGCCCACGGCCGCGGCGATCGCGACGTCCTGGGCGCGGATCTTCGACGGGTCGAACTTCTTCGCTCCCTCGATCATCTTGTCGATGGTCTTGTCGAAGTCGGGCGGCGCGTCGTCCTTGCCCGGCTTGAGGAAGCGCAGCGGATTGACGCGCGCGACGACGATCGGCTTCAGGTAGCCGCTCGTGAAGCCGCTCTCCTTCAGGCGCACCACGGCGGCCGAGACCGCCTCGTCGAGCTCGAGCAGCTTGTCGGCGTGCGCCTCGCGGAGCTTCAGCGACTTCTCCATCGGATCGGTCGACCAGGTCTCGCACTTCGAGACGACCGAGTTGTACGCGCCGCCGCTGAACCGCGGGTTCTTCTCGTAGCAGATGCCGATCGTGACGAGCGAGGCCTGCTCGAGCTCGAAGCTGACGTCGGTCTCCGACTGGCCCTTCTTCCTGGGGTCGGCGGCGATGGCGCGCGCCATGCGGATGACCTCGATGGCCTTGTCCTTCAGGTTGTGCGCCTTCTCGGTGTTGAGCGCGAGGATGCGGAACGCGATCTCGGGCTCGGGCATGACGAGCGCGACGACGGTCTTCGCGCCGAGCGTGCCGAGCGCGGACAGGCGGTGCATGCCGTTCGGGGAGATGAAGCCACCCTCGTCGTCGGGGACGGCGATCACCGGATCGAGGAAGCGGCCGACCTTGGGGATCACCGTCGCGAGGCGATCGGCGTGCGCCTTCGAGAGCTCGCGCTGGTACGGCGTGGGCTTGACCTTGTCGAGCGGGAGTGCGGCGAGGGAGACCCAGAAGCCGCCGAACGGCTCGCGGTACGACGCGAGAACATGGCCGCCGGCGTCCTCGATGAGCTTGCCGAGCTTCGCGGAGTCGGCGCTCGGGGCGCTGGTCGCGACCTCCTCGACGGTGAGGCCGACCGAGCCGGCTTCGGGCTTCGCCTTGCGGGGCTTCCTGGGAGCTGCGGCCTTCTTCGGTTTCGGCGCTGCGGCCTTCGCCTTTGCCATGAGGCGCACTGTAGTACCCTTGCCGCGTGAAGTGGACGCGCGGCACGAAGAACGATGACGTCATCGACGCGCGCGGGGCGAAGCCCAAGGGCGCGGTGATCGCGGGTGGCAGCATCGGTGTCGCCGTCGTGGTGTTCCTCGTCGCGAAGGTGCTGGGCGTCGACGTCAGCGGTCTGTTCGGCGGGAGCTCGTCGAGCTCCAGCTCGTCGAGCTCCAGCTCCTCGTCCACGCAGCAGGAGCCGCCGCAGGGGCCGGATCCCGATGCCGAGCTCGTCGACTACGTGAAGTTCGTGATGAAGGACATCCAGGATGCCTTCGACGCGGAGTTCCGGCGGTCGGGCAAGTCCTACACGCGCGCGAAGCTGAAGCTGTTCTCCTCGGCGGTCGACACCGCGTGCGGGCGCAGCTCGTCGGCGATCGGACCGTTCTACTGCCCGGCCGACTCGATGGCCTACATCGACCTCTCGTTCTTCAAGGACCTGCGCGCGCGGTTCGGCGCGCCCGGTGACTTCGCGCAGGCCTACGTGCTCGCGCACGAGATGGGGCACCACCTGCAGAACCTCCTCGGTGTCGAGCAGGATCGACGCAACTTCAAGCAGGGCGAGACGCGCAACCAGCACAGCGTGCGCGTCGAGCTGCAGGCCGACTGCTTCGCGGGCGTGTGGGGCCACAGCGCCTCGGGCAAGAAGCTGCTCGAGCTCGGCGATCTCGAGGAGGCGGTGACCGCGGCTCAGGCGATCGGCGATGACCGGCTCTCGAAGGGCGCGGGAGTCGAGGTGAACCCCGAGACGTTCACGCACGGCTCGAGCGCGCAGCGCGTGAAGTGGTTCCGGCGCGGGTTCGATGCCGGAAGGCTCGAGGTGTGCGATACGTTCTCCGTCGAGGAGCCATGAGCCAGGTCACGTCGTTTCCCAAGGCCGAGATCAAGATCCTCTTGCTCGAGAACATCCACCCGGTCGCCGCGGAGGCGTTCCGCGCGGAGGGCTTTCAGGTCGAGCTGCTGAAGGGCGCGCTGCCGGAGAGCGAGCTCGTCGAGCGCGTGGCGGATGTCCACGTGCTGGGCATCCGCAGCAAGACGCAGGTCACGCCCGCCGTGCTCGAGGCCGGTCGGCGGCTGCTCAGCGTCGGCGCGTTCTGCATCGGCACGAACCAGATCGCGACCGCGGCAGCGAACCATCGCGGTGTGCCCGTGTTCAACGCGCCGTTCTCGAACACGCGCTCGGTCGCGGAGCTGATCCTCGCGGAGATCGTGATGCTCTCGCGCCGGCTGGGCGATCGCTCGCGCGAGGTTCACGAGGGCACCTGGAACAAGGTCGCCGTCGGCAGCCACGAGGTGCGCGGCAAGACGATCGGCATCGTCGGCTACGGCCACATCGGCACGCAGGTCGGCGTGCTCGCCGAGGCGTTCGGGATGCAGGTCGTGTTCTACGACATCGTCGCGAAGCTGCCGATGGGCAACAACCGCGCGATGGCCTCGCTCGAGGACGTGCTCGCCGCCTCCGACTTCGTCACGCTGCACGTGCCGGAGACGCCGCAGACCCGGATGATGATCGGCCCCGCCGAGCTCGCGCACATGAAGAAGGGCGCGTGCCTGCTGAACGCGAGCCGCGGCACGGTCGTCGACATCGACGCGCTCTCCGCCGCGATCCGCGAGGGCCGCTGTGGCGGAGCCGCCGTCGACGTCTATCCCGAGGAGCCCGAGACCAACAGCGGCGGCTTCCAGTCGGCGCTGCGCGGCTTGCCGAACGTGATCCTCACGCCGCACATCGGCGGTTCGACCGAGGAGGCGCAGGAGGCGATCGGCCGCGAGGTCAGTGGCTCGCTGATCAAGTACATCAACGCCGGTGCGACGACGGCGGCCGTGAACTTCCCGCACATCGAGTGCCCGTTCTCGAAGGGCGCGCACCGCATCCTCAACGTGCACAGGAACGTGCCCGGCGTGCTCCGCGACATCAACAAGATCGTCTCGGACCACAACGCGAACATCCGGGCGCAGACGCTCGCGACGGATCCGGACATCGGCTACCTCGTCATGGATCTCGATCAGGACGTCTCGCAGGACGTGAAGCGCGCGATCGGCAACCTGCCGACCAGCATCAAGACCCGCATCCTGTTCTGAGCCCGTCCGGCCCGGACCTCGCGGCTCACCCAGGAGCGGGGTCTCGCGGGTATGCTGTAGGCCCGTGCACATCTCGGTCTTCGATATCTTCAAGATCGGCATCGGGCCGTCGAGCTCGCACACCGTCGGTCCGATGCGCGCGGCGAAGCGGTTCGCGGAGCGCCTCGAGGCGGATGGCCAGCTCGCGAGGACCGCGGGGGTGAAGGTCGAGCTGTTCGGGAGCCTCGGCTTCACCGGCAAGGGGCACGGCAGCGACAAGGCCGTCGTGCTCGGGCTCGAAGGCGAGGATCCGAAGACCGTCGATGTCGACGCGGTCGGCAAGCGCGTGGCGCACGTCGCCGAGTCGCGGCGCGTGAACCTGCTCGGCAAGCACGAGGTCGCGCTCGATCCCGCGGAGGCGCTGATCTTCCACCGGCGCGACAAACTCCCGCTGCACGCGAACGGCATGCGCTTCACCGCGCGCGACGCGGCGGGGACGGTGCTCGTCGAGCGCGTCTACTACTCGGTCGGCGGCGGGTTCGTCGTCGATCACAGCGGCGCGCCGGCCGACGGCAGCACGCCGGCCGATCAGGTCTCCGTGCCGTACCCGTTCAACTCGGCGGACGAGCTGCTGAGGCACGCCGGCGAGCACGGGATGAGCTTCTCGACGCTGATGCTCGAGAACGAGAAGGCGCTCCTGCCCGAGGCAGAGATCCGCGGGCGCGTGCTCGAGATCTGGCAGGCGATGGACGAGTGCGTGAAGCGCGGCTGCACGCGCGAGGGCATCCTGCCCGGCGGGCTCAAGGTGAAGCGGCGCGCCGCGGCGCAGTTCCGCAAGATGAAGAGCGACCCGGCGGGCGCGAGTGATCCGCTCGTGATCATGGACTGGGTGAACCTGTTCGCGCTCGCGGTCAACGAGGAGAACGCGGCAGGCGGGCGCGTCGTCACGGCACCGACCAACGGCGCGGCCGGCATCATCCCGGCGGTCATCATGTACTACCGGCGCTTCCTGCCGAACGCCGACGACGAGGGGACCATCCGGTTCCTGCTGACGGCCGCGGCGATCGGCGCGCTGTACAAGAAGAACGCGTCGATCAGCGGCGCCGAGGTCGGCTGTCAGGGCGAGGTCGGGGTGGCGTGCTCGATGGCCGCGGGCGCGCTCGCCGAGGTGATGGGCGGCACGCCGGCGCAGGTCGAGAACGCGGCCGAGATCGGGATGGAGCACAACCTCGGGCTCACCTGCGATCCGATCGGCGGCCTCGTGCAGGTGCCGTGCATCGAGCGCAACGCGATGGGAGCCGTGAAGGCGATCAACGCGGCGCGCATCGCGCTGCAGGGCGATGGCACGCACAAGGTGTCGCTCGACAAGGTCATCAAGACGATGTGGCGCACGGGCGCCGACATGAGC
>JAEUJX010000302.1 GCA_016794545.1 Myxococcales bacterium | reverse complement strand
CCCCACTTCTCGTACGCCGCGATCACCATCCCGTGCGTGGTGCCCCAGTCGCCGAGGAAGTTGATGCCGACGACCTGGAAGCCGAGCGCGCGGTAGATGTTGACCAGCGCGCGTCCGATCGAGGTGCCGCGGATGTGGTGGTAGGCGAGGTGCTTCGAGATGTTCGGCGAGCCGTAGTCGATCGTGATCGTCTGGTTCGTGCCGATCGCGTTCGGGATCAAGCTCCGGCGCAGGGTGGCGTCCACGAGCCAGCGGTAGGTCGCCGGGCGATCGAGCTCGAGGTTGACGAACGGGCCCGCGGCGGTCGCCTTCGCGATCAGCTCGGTCGGAGCGAAGCCCTCGGCGAGCTCCTTCGCGAGCTCGGCCGGGTTCCTGCCGCGCGCCTTCGCGATCGCGAAGCAACCGACGGCCAGGTCGCCGAGCTCCGCGCGGGGCGGCGCCTCGACCTTGAGGTCGGTGGCGGCGAGCCCCGCCTTCGCGGCGACGGCCTCGGCCGCGGCGAGGTGGATCTTGGTGTGGTGCGCGGGCATGGGGTGCGCACGCTAGCACCGATCGCCATGTCCTGGAAAAGCCCCACGGTTTCCGGCCACTTGGTTTGACCCTCGCGCGAGGCACGTGGTACCAACATAGAACGTGGAGAAGCTTCCGGGAGGAACCGCGTGAGCAAGATTGTCTTGTGCGTCGATGACAGCGCGACGATGCAGCAGGTGGCGGATATCACGTTCCGCGGGACCGAGTTCACCTACGTCGGCGCGCGCAGCGTCGACGAGGCCCTCGAGAAGGCCAAAGCTCAGAAGCCCACGGTGGTGCTCGCCGACTCCGTGATGCAGGGCAAGACCGGCTACGACCTCTGCCTCGCGCTCAAGTCGGATGGAAAGCTCGCCGACGTTCCGGTCGTGATCCTCGTCGGCAACGGTGCGCCGTACGACGCCGCGAAGGGCACGCAGGTCGGCGCCGATGCGAACCTCCCGAAGCCGTGGGACACGCAGACCATGCTCGAGAAGGTCGTCGAGATCGTCTCGAAGGGCGTCGTCGCCAGGCCGGGCCAGCAGGCTGCGGCCGGCGCGGGCGCAGCGGCGGCGGCCAAGCCCGCGGCGGCGGCTCCAGCGGCAGCGGCTGCGGCGGCTGCTGCGGCGGCGGCGAACCAGCCTCCGCGCTCCGCGACGATCATGGGCATGCCCACGATCAAGCTCCCCGGTGGCGTGGCGCCTGCCACGACGCCGGGTCCGAGCAAGACGACGGTCATGGCCGTCCCGCCGATCTCACCCGACGGCAAGATGGTCGCTCCTGCTCCTGCCGGTGGCGGCGCGCCTGCGATGCGCGCGCCCGCTCCGGTCGCGGCTGCTGCGCCTGCAGCGGCCGTGTCCACGCCTGCTCCGTCCTTCAATCCTGGAGTCAATCGAGCCCCCATGGTCAGCGGTACACCGACCAAGCGTTCCGCGCTCGTCGAGCGCACTCTCGCGAAGATGGCGGCTCGACTGGCCGAGGCCTCGGGCCTCGAGCCGGGAAGCCCCGAGCTCCTCGCGCTCCTCAAGCTCTCGACCGAGGTCGTCGAGCGGATCGTCTGGGAGGTCGTGCCGGAGCTCGCGGAGGCGATTATCCGCGAGAACCTGCAGGACCTGACGGCGCGCAAGCAGTCGTCGTAGCGACGGTATGCTAGCGTCGCCGCCGTGACGACGTCGACGGCGCTCCCCAAGCAGTACGACCCCTCGGAGGTCGAGCCCCGCTGGCTCCGGTTCTGGCTGGAGAACGGCTTCTTTCACGCCGACGAGACCAGCCCGACCGTACCGTACTCGATCACGCTGCCGCCCCCGAACGTCACGGGGTCCCTGCACATCGGCCACGCGCTCGGCTCGACGATGCAGGACATCCTGATCCGCTGGAAGCGGATGCAGGGCTTCAACGCGATGTGGATGCCCGGCATCGACCACGCGTCGATCGCGGTGCACGTCCTGCTCGAGAAGGACCTGAAGCGCCGCGAGAACAAGACGCGCTTCGAGCTCGGCCGCGAGGAGTTCCTCCGCAAGGCGTGGGCGTGGAAGGAGAAGTCGGGCAACCGGATCAGCGAGCAAGAGAAGCTGATGGGCTTCTCGCTCGACTGGCCGCGCGAGCGCTTCACGATGGACGAGGCCTCGAACAAGGCCGTCCTCGAGGCGTTCGTGCGCCTGTACGAGGAGGGGCTGATCTTCCGCGCGAAGCGGATGATCAACTGGGACCCGTCGAGCGAGACCGTGGTCTCCGACCTCGAGGTCGACACGGTCGAGGAGAAGGGCCACCTCTGGGAGATCAAGTACCCGTTCGTCGACGGCTCGGGCGCGATCGTGGTCGCCACCACGCGCCCCGAGACGATGCTCGGTGACACCGCGGTCGCGGTGAACCCGGCCGACGCGCGCTACAGCGGCGTGCACGGCAAGCACGTGACGCTGCCGCTGACCGGTCGCACCATCCCGATCGTCGCCGACCCGTGGCCGGACCCCGAGTTCGGCTCCGGCGCCGTGAAGGTCACGCCCGCGCACGACCCGAACGACTACGAGATCGGGCAGCGCCACGGCCTCGAGGCGATCCAGGTGATCGACGCCAAGGGCCGGATCTGCGCGCCCGCGCCCGAGAAGTACATCGGGATGACGGTCGAGCAGGCGCGCAAGGCGGTGGTCGCCGACCTCGAGGCCGGCGGCTTCCTCGGCGAGGTCAAGGACTACAAGGTGCCGCGCGGCCGGAGCCAGCGCTCGGGCGCGGTGATCGAGCCGATGCTGATGGACCAGTGGTGGGTCAAGGCGGGGCCGCTCGCCGAGAAGGCCGCCGCCGCCGTCGAGACCGGCAAGACCAAGTTCGTCCCCGAGCTGTGGACGAAGACGTACATGCACTGGATGACCAACATCCGCGACTGGTGCATCTCGCGCCAGCTGTGGTGGGGCCATCGGATCCCGGCGTGGTACTGCGCGTGTGGCACCACCATCGTGTCGCGCGACGTGCCGAAGGAGTGCGGCACGTGTGGCAAGGCCGAGCTGAAGCAGGACGAGGACGTGCTCGACACGTGGTTCTCGTCCGCGCTGTGGCCGTTCTCGACGCTCGGCTGGCCGGAGAAGACGCGCGCTCTGTCGACGTTCTATCCGAACAACGTGCTCGTCACCGGGCCCGACATCATCTTCTTCTGGGTCGCCCGCATGATGATGATGGGCCTCCACTTCATGGGGAAGGTGCCGTTCAAGACGGTCTACCTGACGTCGATCGTCACCGACGAGAACGGCGACAAGATGTCGAAGATGAAGGGCAACGTCATCGACCCGCTCGATGTCGTGTACGGCGCCACGCTGGATGCGCTCCTCGCGCGCGCCGACGCCGAGAATGCGCCCGAGGCCGCGGTCAAGACGATCAAGAAGAACTTCGGCAAGGGCATCCCGGCGATGGGCGCCGATGCGCTGCGGTTCGCGCTCGCCGCGCTCAACACGAGCGGCCGCTACATCCGGCTGTCGATCGATCGCGTCGAGGGCTACCGCAACTTCATCAACAAGCTGTGGAACGCATCGCGGTTCGCGCTGATGAACCTCGACGGCTACGACCCGGAGCGGTTCGAGGCGCAGCTCTCGACGTCGGCCGGCCGTCAGGCGCTCGGCATGCCGGAGCGGTGGATCCTGTCGCGCCTGCAGGCGGTCGCCGCCGAGGTCGACACCGCGCTCGAGGCGTTCCGGTTCTCCGACGCGGCGAACGCGATCTACCACTTCGTGTGGCACGAGCTGTGCGACTGGTACATCGAGCTCGCGAAGCCGCACCTGCACCAGACCGAGGATCTCCATCAGGATCCGGCGCGCGCGGCGAGGCGCCACGTCGTCCAGGGCGTGCTCGCGACGGCGCTCGAGACCACGATGCGTCTCCTCCATCCGTTCGCGCCGTACGTCACCGAGGAGATCTGGCAGAAGCTGCCGAAGCCGCCGCAGCTGCCGGGCTCGCTGATGATCACGGTGTTCCCGCGGAAGGACGCCTCGTTCGTCGACGCGGCCTCCGAGGCCGAGATGAAGCTCGTGCAGGACGTCGCGGTCGGCTGCCGCATGCTGAAGGCGACCTACGGCATCGAGCCGGCGAAGACCGTGCCCGTCGCGATCCGCGCGACCGGCGATCGGCGCGACATGCTCGCCCGGTTCGTCGACGCGATCGAGCGCACGGCGCGCGTGAAGCTCCAGCTCGGCACCGACGGCGTCGATCTCTCGCGCCCGGCGGGCAAAGAGGTGATCAACTCCGAGGTCGAGATCGTGATGCCGCTCGGGCAGATCGATGCGGTCGCCGAGCAGGCCCGCATCAAGAAGGACATCGGCAAGGCCGACAAGGAGATCGCGGGGCTCGAGAAGAAGCTCGGCAACGCGGACTTCCTCGCGCGTGCCCCGGAGGACGTGGTCGCCGAGCAGCGGGCGCGGCTCGAGGAGGAGAAGGCGCGCAAGCACCGGCTCGAGGACGCCCTCGCGACGCTCGGAACGATCCAGTGAGCGGGTTCCTCGAGGTCGAGTACACGCGCCGCCGCGAGCCGCTCCTGCCCGCGCGCGCGTGCCTGCTCGTGATCGACATCCAGGAGCGGCTCGTCCCGGCGATGCCGCCCGAGAGCGCGGAGCGGGTGATCAAGAACACGTCCATCCTGATCAACGCGGCCGCGACGTTCGCGCTGCCGATCGTGGTCAGCCAGCAGTACCCGAAGGGCCTGGGACCCACGGTCGCGCCGGTCGCGGACGCGCTCGCCGACGCGGCGCAGCGCGGCTCGGCCGTGCACCGCTTCGACAAGGTCGAGTTCTCGGCGGCGCAGTGGTCGGGGTTTCACGACCTGCCGCCGGCGCAGCTGACCGGCGCGCTGATGGCGCGCGAGCAGTGGATCGTCACCGGCATGGAGGCGCACGTCTGCGTCTACCAGACGGTGCGCGACCTCGTCGGCCCGGCGTGCGCGGTGCACGTGGTGTCCGATGCGGTGTCGAGCCGCACGAAGGCGAACTGGCGCATCGGGCTCGACCTCATGCGCGAGACGGGCGCGCGGATCACGTCGACCGAGGTCGTTGTGTTCGACCTGCTGAAGAAGGCCGGCACCGAGCAGTTCAAGGCGCTCTCGAAGACGATCAAGTAGGCGAGCAAGCTATGGCTGGCAACAAGGGCGAGGTCCTCAAGTCCCTCGCGGTCAACGTGATCATCGCGACGTCGAAGGGCATCGCGGCGGCGATCACCGGCTCGGGCGCGATGCTCGCGGAGACGCTGCACTCGTTCGCCGACTGCGGCAACCAGGGGCTGCTCCTGCTCGGCATCTCGCGGAGCCAGAAGCGCGCGGACTCGAAGCACCCGCTCGGCTACGGCCGCGAGATGTACTTCTGGTCGTTCATCGTCGCGATGCTGCTGTTCGTCGGCGGTGGCGGGTTCTCGATCTACGAGGGCATCCACAAGATGCAGCACCCCGAGCCGGTCGGGGACATCACGATCGCCCTCATCATCCTCGGTGGGGCGATCCTGCTCGAAGGGTGGGCGACCCTGGGCAACGTGAAGCTGATGAACGGGCGGCGCGGCAAGACCCCGTTCTTCCGCTACATGCACGAGACCAAGGACTCGGACCTCATCGTGGTGTTCGGCGAGAACTCCGCGGCGGTGCTGGGCCTCCTGCTCGCGGCGGGGTTCATCATCATCGCGAAGATCACCGATGACGGTCGCTGGGATGCCGCCGGCTCGCTCGCGATCGGCATCGTCCTCATCGGCGTCGCGATCTTCCTCGCCGTCGAGGTCAAGGGCCTCCTGATCGGCGAGGTCGCGGACCCCGTCGTGATCGCGGCCGCCGAGGAGCTGGTCGCGAACGACCCGAACGTCGAGAAGGTGCTCCGGGTCCTGTCGATCCAGCAGGGGCCCGGCGAGATCGTGGTGGCCATGAAGATCAAGTTCAAGCCCGGCCTCGAGACCGCGCAGCTGGTCAGCGCGATCAACCACTTCGAGCGAGGCCTCGAGGCGAAGGTCCCGGAGATCAAGTGGACCTTCATCGAGCCGGACGACCGCGACTGAACGGGACTTCGACCGGAGATCGCCGTGAGTTTCCCTCCGGCCGCGGCAGATCGCGTACGCTAACGCACCGTGTCGAGCCCAGCCACCGCCACCCGTGATGTCTACGAGCTCGGTGAGGTCCCGGACCTCGGTGTCATCCCCGAGCGCATGCTCGCGCAGCTGATCCGCCCCGAGCGGTTCGGCGAGCCGCGGGACGCGTTCAAGGAGGAGGCCGTCCACGTCCCCGAGCTGGGCCCCCATGACGTGCTCGTGTACGTGATGGCCGCGGGCGTCAACTACAACAACGTGTGGGCCGCGATGGGCATCCCCATCGACGTCATCAAGGCCCGCATGAAGAAGGGCGAGAAGGAGCCGTTCCACATCGGCGGCTCGGACGCGAGCGGCGTCGTGTGGGCGACCGGCAAGGACGTCACCAACGTCAAGGTCGGTGACGAGGTCGTCGTCCACTGCGGCATGTGGGATCACGATGACCCGTTCGCCGTTGCCGGCAAGGACCCGATGTTCGGGCCCTCGTTCCGGATCTGGGGCTACGAGTCGAACTGGGGATCCTTCGCGCAGTACACGAAGGTGCAGGACCACCAGTGTCTGCCGAAGCCGGCGCACCTCACGTGGGAGGAGGCCGCGGCGTACATGCTGGTCGGTGCCACCGCGTACCGCATGCTCTACGGCTGGCCGCCGAACGTGCTGAAGCCCGGCGAGCCGCTGCTCGTGTGGGGCGGCGCTGGCGGCCTCGGCTCGATGGCGATCCAGATCGCGCGCGCTGCAGGAGCGCGGCCGGTCGCGGTCGTCTCCGGCGACTCGAAGAACGAGTTCTGCAAGAAGCTCGGCGCGGTCGGCGTGATCGATCGCCGCAAGTTCGACCACTGGGGCAAGCTGCCGCGCTGGTCCGACGACATCGAGTACAACCTGTGGCTCAAGGGCGCGCGCGCGTTCGGCGCCGCGTTCTGGGAAGCGCTCGGCGAGAAGAAGAACCCGACGATCGTGTTCGAGCATCCCGGCGAGACCACGATCCCGACGTCGTGTTTCATGGTCGAGACCGGAGGCATGGTCGTGATCTGCGCCGGCACCACCGGCTACAACGCCACCCTCGACCTCCGCTACCACTGGATGCGCCAGAAGCGGCTGCAGGGCAGCCACTTCGCGAACGACGAGCAGTGCAAGGGCATCAACGACCTCGTGATCGCCGGCAAGGTCGATCCGTGCCTGTCGCGCGTGTTCGAGTTCCGCGAGACCGGCGACTGCCACCAGCTGATGCGCGATAACAACCACCCGTCGGGCAACATGTCGATCCTGGTGAACGCTCCGCGCCGCGGGCTCAAGAACCTCGCCGAGACGCGGGCCGCGCGATGACCATGGCGCGGCCGTTTCGCGTGCTGGGCGTGCAGCAGGTCGCGATCGGCGGGCCGAGCAAGGCCGCGCTGCGCGCGCTGTGGGTCGACCTCCTCGGCATCCCGGCGACCGGCACGTACCGGTCCGAGAAGGAGAATGTCGACGAGGACATCCTGTCGATCGCGGGCGTCGAGATCGATCTGATGCAGCCGATCGATCCGGAGGCCAAGCCGAAGGTGCACGAGCCGCGGCTCAACCACCTCGGGCTGTGGGTCGACGATCTGCCCGCGGCGGTCGCGTGGCTCACCGAGCAGGGCCTCCAGTTCACGCCGGGCGGGATTCGCAAGGGCGCGGCGGGGCACGACGTCTGCTTCCTCCACCCGCGGTCGGCGGAGGGCGTGCTGATCGAGCTCGTCCAGGCGCCCGCGGACGTGATCGCGGCGGCGCCACCGGGGTAAGCCCGATCCCGCTACGATGTCCGCGTGACCTCCCGGGCGGGCAAGATCCTCGTGGCCGTCGGCCTGCCGCCGACGCTGCTTGGCGCGTACATCATCTGGTGGTCGGCGGGCCGCGGCTGGTTCAAGATCACCGACGCGACCCACGGCATCCTGATCGGCGGCGCCGGCCTGGTCATGCTCTCGATCGGGCTCACCCGGGTGGTGCGGCCGCTGGCGGGCGCGCTCGCGTTCGTCGTCTTGGGCGGCCTGGCGGCGTTCGTGCTGTACCGCGGCGCCTCGCAGCACGCGGCGAGGGAGCAGGGCTACGAGGATCGGAAGGCCGTGATGGAAGCGGTGTTCCCTGCCTGCAACGGCACGCCGGTCGCTGCGGCCGCGGTGCGCGCCGCCACGGGGCCGCGCACGGCCGTCGTGATCAACATCGGATCGGATGGCCGTCACTACGAGTGGGCCGCGAACGACGACAAGTGGCTCCCCTCGTCGGTCGAGGCCACCCAGATCGTCGCGTGCTTCACGACGGACAAGCAGCTCGTGAGCTCCTGCGGATACGACACGTCGAAGGGACCGGTGAGCGTCCCGATCTACCAGTACGTCATCACCGGCAAGATCTTCGAGGCGAAGACGGCGAAGCTGCTCGGCGAGAAGACGTTCACGGGCGGAAGGCCGAGCACCGAGTGCGCCGCGTCCATCCAGTTCCGCGAGGGCTCCGGTCCCGGATCGCGCGAGGGGAGCATGCCCGATGACAGGGAGCAGCTCGCGTTCGTGCGCGGCTTCGTCGAGGACGCCGAGAAGCCCTGACCGCCCGATCGGCTCGCGCGGCGCTCGCGTCGACAGCGCCGACGGCCGCCTTCGCTCGGCTAATCCTGCGAGAGGTTCTCTTCTTCGGTCTGCAGGCCGTGCTTGTCGCCGTGCAGCGCATCCGACAGGTCGTTCGT
>JAEUJX010000295.1 GCA_016794545.1 Myxococcales bacterium | reverse complement strand
TGGGCGCTCGACGGGCGCCGTGGCCTGACCGTCGAGCCGCGCGAGCAGGCCGCGCTCGATCCGCGCCCACGACATGTCGCTCATCGGCTCGATGGGCGGCGGATCACTGGGGATGTCGTCACTCATGGCTCGACCTCCTTCCGCTCGGCGAGATTCGTGACGTACTGGGAGAGGACGGGGTCGCGCGCGGCGCGCTTCATGAGGTCCTTGCGGGCGCGCCAGATGCGCGTCTTGACGGCGACGACGGTCGAGTCGGTGAGGTGGGCGACCTCGGCGAGCGGGAGCCCGTCGATGACGCCGAGCGCGAACGCGATGCGCTGCTTCGGATCGATGCGATCCAGCGCCGCGTAGAGCCGGCGCCCGAGCTCGCGCAGCTGCGCCTCGCGCCGGGTGTCGTGGCCGCCGGGCAGCTCGTCCTGCACGAGCGCGAGATCGATGGCCGGAGGTTTCTTGCGCGAGATCGCGAGGAACGCGACGCGCGTCGCGATCGTCTGACACCAGCGCGTCAGCCCGCTGTCGCCGCGGAACGAGCCGAGCGCGCGGAAGATCTCGAGGAACGAGTCCTGGATCAGATCCTCGAGGTCGCGGTTGTTGCCGAGGATCCGGTACAGCGTGTGGTGCACCGAGGAGCGCTGCGCGTGGAACAGCTCGCGCTGCGCCGCGCGATCACCGCTCGCGGCCCGGCGCGCCAGCGCCAGGTCGAGCTCTCTCGCCGCGGAGATCGCGCCCATCTTCGGGTTAGTGGGGGGGTCCATGGGTTTGGTCGCGGAAAATCAGCCGCCCAGATCGGCTGCCACGACGATTCCGAAAACGAGAGCGAGATTCGGGACTTCGAACAGCGCCGGAGAGCCGACGCCCATCGTCTCTCGAGTGTACACGGGCGCGCCCGGCGTGATCGCCAGCTCGAGATCCAGACCGATTGTCAGCGATCCGAACCGCCGGCGACCGATCACGCCGGCGCGCGCCGCGAACAGCGTCGCCCCCTCCTGCCGCGATGTGGTCGTGTCGCTGACATCGAGCGCGCCGCGGGTCACACCCAGGCCCACCCACGGCTCGAGCTCCCAGGCGCCGCGCGACAGCGTGTAGCTGCCCGCGACGAGCACGCTCCAGTCCGACCACGTGCCCGTGGTGTTGCCGCGATCGATCGACGTCGCGGTGCCGAGGTCGGCGCGCACGCCGGCGCGCCAGCCGTACGCGGCGCTCGGCTGGAGCATCGCACCGAACACGAGCCGTCCGCCGAACGCACCATCGGTGCCGAACGAGACGCGACCCGCGCCGCCGGCCTCCACGCGCACCGCCAGACCGCGGTCTCGTGCGGGCGCCGGCGCGACGAGGTCCCCGCCGCCGGGCGGCGGGGGAGGCGGGCCGTCCGGCGGCGGCGGCAGCCTCATCAGCGTCTTCACGGTGAGCGCGGCGGCGGCGGCGCTCACGTTGTCGAACGCGCCGGCGCGTGCGGGGCGCCGCTCCGTGGTGCGGGTGGTCTGGTCGTAGACCACGAGGTCGGCGCCATCGCGCCACACGAGGAACCGCGCGCCCGCGCCGCCGGCGCGCTCGGCGGCGGTCGCCTCGGTCAGCGGACGGGCGTCGACGATGATCGTCAGCTGCCACGGCGCGAGCGAGACCTCGAGCGCGCGGAGCAGCTCCGGGTCGGAGTCGACGAGCAGCACGCGGTCGGCCCAGGCGGCACGGCCGACGAGCAGCAGGATCAGGATCAGTCGGGGCACGGGCTCACCACGCCGGAGTACGTGAACTCGACGGAGCGCAGGACGGGGACGCGGCGCCGGATCGCGTCGTCGATCTCGGACGTCCGTGCTCCGAACGGATAGGCGAACGAGGTCACGTCGTGGCCATCGGCTTCGAGCGCGTCGAGCGATGGCCAGACCTCGGTCTCGAGGTACGCGCCCAGGCCGTGCTGCTCGACGAACTGCGGGCCGTTGACGTGGTTCACGCTGTGGGCGGCGATGTCGTGGCCGGCCGCGGCGAGCTCGGTGACGAGCGCCCGTTCCTCGTCGTAGAGCGCGGCGTACCGGCTGATGAAGAACGTGACGCGCGCGTCGTACGACGCGAACAGCGGCAGCGCGGCGTGCCACGCGCGCACCGAGGTGTCATCGAACGACAGCGCGAGGCCGGGACCGCGCGCGTCGCCGTGCGCGAAGTCGGCGTACGTGACGAACGGGAGGCCGCGCGCGGCCGCGCCCGCGAGCACGTGCTCGAGGACGTCGAGCTTCACGGTGCCGCCCGGGTTGTGCGCGTAGAGCTCGAGGATCTCGGCGTCGTCGCGCGCCCGGTCGAGCCCGGCGTCGATGCTGTCCTTCGACACGTTGCCCTTCGTGTCGAGGTTGACGGCGCAGTGCACGGAGCGCGCGCCGCGCGTGTAGATCGTGTCGATCTCGTCGAGCGAGGCCTGGCAGCCGCCGAGCGCGAACGCGAGACATGCTAGCGTCGCGGCGTGCGCGCGCTGCTGGCCGTCTCGATCGCGTGCGCGACGATCGCGCGCGCCGAGCCGGTCCCGGAGACGATCGTCCTGCCCGCGGGCGAGGTCGCGCTGCGCCTCGTGATGGAGGGCAGTCTCGATCGGCAGACGCCGCTCCGGCCGCTGTCGTTCGCGCCCGACGCCTGGTTCGGCGCGACCGATCGGCTCACGGTGGGCATCATCCACAGCAGCCAGAGCGTAGACCGGATCGCTGCCGGCGCGACGTTCTGCGTGCGCGAGCTCGCCGGGACGTGTGACGCACCTTACCGCGGCTCCGGGCTCGACGCGCGCTACGCGGTCGCGTCCGGCGTGGCGCCGCGTGCGCGCTTCCTCCTGCGCGACGTGGATCCCGGCAAGCCCGCCCTCACGCTCGGCGCCCTGATGCGGTGGAGCCATCGCCGCTTCGAGGTCGTCGCGGATCCCTACCTCCGCATCGGCCTCGGCAACCGCGACCTCGGCAACCGCGACGCGCTCGTCGTCCCGGTGTGGCTCGGGGCGCGGGTCGCGGGCGGGCGCATCGCGATCCGCACCGGGATCGACGGCGATCTCGCGGTGTGGCGCGACGGCTGGCACGTCCCCGTCGGCGTCCTGTTCGAGGGGCATCCCACGCCGTCGCTGACCGTCGGCGTGGAGCTCGGCTATGCGAGCCTGCTCGGCCCGCAGAACACGATCCGGCGCTCGGCGATGATGCTGTACGCCGAGTGGCGCATCCGCTGATCAGCTCGGCGGGACGCAGGCCTTGCGGCCCATCGTACCGTCGACGAAGTCCACGCTCGACGAGCAGTTCGCTTCGTTCGCCGCGTCGCGGTTCGCGTTGCACTCGGCCTTGTCGGCGCAGACGCGGAAGCAGTAGTTGACCTGATCGGTGTGCTTGATGCACGCCGAGCTCGCGGGACAGTCGGTGTCGTGCGCGCACGGCGACAGGCCGCAGTAGCCACCCTTGAATGACAGGCAGGTCTGCGGCAGCGGGTCCTGGTTGCAGTCCTCGCTCTTCGTGCACTGCGCGCCGACGCCGAGCCGATCGGCTTCCGTGCCGTCGTCGCCGCACGCGGTGAAGCACAGCAGGAGCGGAAGGCAGGCCAGATATCGCATGCCGCTACAGTGGGCCCGCAGCGACAAAGGTCGCAAGAAAAGCTACGCGGATGCCTGGGTGAGCGGCGCCTGCTCGCGGGTCTGGAGGAACCGGAGCTGCGGGTAGTCGAGCTTCGCGCGGTTGAGCTGCCACTCGTTGCGCGCGAGGAACACGGTCGCGCCCGAGTGGTCCTCGGCGATGTTGTCGCGGTTCGCGTCGGCGAACTTCTTGATCAGCTTCGGGTCGTCCGCGTCGACCCAGCGCGCGACCTCGAACGACGTCGACTCGAAGTGGCAGGGCAGGTTGTACTCGGAGCGGATGCGGTCCGCGAGCACCTCGAACTGCAGGGCGCCGACGACGCCGACGATGAAGTCGGAGCCGAGGAACATCTTGAACACCTGCGCGGCGCCCTCCTCGGCGATCTGCTCGAGCGCGCGGCCGAGGTGCTTGGCCTTCATCGGATCGTCGGCGCGGACTCGGCGGAGGAACTCGGGCGCGAAGCTCGGGATGCCGGTGAAGTGCAGCTCCTCGCCCTCGGTCAGGGCGTCGCCGATCCGCAGCGTGCCGTGGTTCGGGATGCCGATGATGTCGCCGGCCCACGCCTCCTCCGCGAGCTCGCGCTCGTTGGCCTGGAACACCATCGCGTTGTGCACGCCGAGCGTCTTGCCGGTGCGCGGCACGGTGAGGCGCATGCCGCGCTCGAACCGGCCCGACGCGAGCCGCACGAACGCGATGCGGTCGCGGTGCTGCGGATCCATGTTCGCCTGGATCTTGAACACGAAGCCCGAGACCTTCGGATCGCCCGGCGACACGCTGCGCTCGCGCGCGGGCTGCGGGCGCGGCGGCGGCGCGAGCTTGGCGACACCGGCGAGCAGCTCGCGCACGCCGAAGTTGTTCACGGCGCTGCCGAAGAACACCGGCGTCATGTGGCCCTCGCGATAGAACTCGAGGTCGAACTTCGGGCACAGCTCGCGGACCATCGCGACGTCCTCGCGGAGCTTCGCGACCGCGCTCTCGGGGAGCAGCTCGTCGAGCTTCGGATCGGTGAGGCCCTGGACGGTCACGCCCTCCTGCAGGTACTCGCCCTTGCTGCGCTCCATCAGGATCAGCCGATCCTCGAACAGGTCGTAGCAGCCGCGGAACTCGCGCCCCATGCCGATCGGCCAGCTCGCGGGCGTGACCTCGAGCTGGAGGTCCTTCGCGATCTCGTCGAGTAGCTCGAACGGGTCCCGCCCCTCGCGGTCCATCTTGTTGATGAACGTGACGATCGGGACGTTGCGCAGCCGGCACACCTCGAACAGCTTGCGCGTCTGGGTCTCGATGCCCTTCGCCGCATCGATCACCATCACCGCCGAGTCGACCGCGGTCAGCGTGCGGTACGTGTCCTCGCTGAAGTCCTCGTGGCCGGGCGTGTCGAGCAGGTTGAACGTGCAGTCCGCGTAGTCGAACGTCATCACCGACGTCGTGACGCTGATGCCGCGCTCGCGCTCGACCTTCATCCAGTCGCTGCGCGCGCGCCGGCGATCGCCGCGCGCCTTCACCGCGCCGGCCAGCTGGATCGCGCCGCCGAACAGCAGCAGCTTCTCGGTCAACGTGGTCTTGCCGGCGTCGGGGTGCGCGATGATCGCGAACGTACGGCGCTTCGCGATCGGCGCGGGAAGGACGGGCTCCGGCATGGCGGGGCGGAATCTACGGGCTGGGCCCCTCGGGCGCAACCAGGGTATGCTGGCGTGGTGAAACGCACGGCCCGGTGGATGACCCACGAGGAGGCCGCCCGCGAGTCGGCGAGCTACTGGGAGGGCCGCACGATGCGCGAGCGGCTCGCCGCGGTCGAGCTCGCCCGTCGCGTGACCCCGGGGGTCTACGGTGGAGCTACCGGCCGATTGGAGCGAGTTTCTCGGCTTGTTGTCGCGTCATCGGGTGAAGTTCTTGCTGATCGGAGCTCACGCGCTGGCGGCCCACGGACGGGTGCGCGCGACCCTCGACCTCGACGTGTTCATCGAGCCGTCGGTGGCGAACACCCGCCGACTCGGCGCGGCACTCGCTGAGTTCGGCTTCGCCGCACACGGCGCCCGAGCACGAGAGCTCGCCACGGCGGATCGAATGCTTCGGCTTGGCAACGAGCCGTACCGCATCGACATCCTCAACCAGATCTCGGGCGTCTCGTTCGCGCGGGCCTGGAAGCATCGGGTACGGAGTGAGCTGGGCGGCCACACCGTCCACGTGCTGAGCCTCGCTGACTTTCGCGCCAACAAGCTCGCCAGCGGTCGCGCGAAGGATCTCCTCGACCTCGCCATCCTCGACGAGGGCGCTACTCGAGCTGCAGTCCGCAGTCCGAGCAAGCGCCGTCGACGAGCGGCGCCGCGGTCCCGCACGCGGGGCACGGCGGGTCCTCGGACTCGGACGAAGCGGCGCTGACCATCACGGGCGCGACGCCCTCGCGTTCGAGCGCTGCGTCCCAGTGACCGCGGAGCAGCGCCCCGAGCTTCGGCAGGTCGGCCTCCTGGACCAGGAGGTGCGTCTTGATCCCTCAACCACCGCCGCCGGCGCCCGGAGGGCAGCCGACGATCGCGGGTATTCCAGAAATCAGACACGCGTCGCGCAGTTTCTTCATGTCGGGGATCGAGCCCGACATCGCCGGAATCACGGCAGCTCCGTCGAGGAGCGCCTCCGCCTCGGCCGGTGACAACGACATCCGGACAACCTAGATCACTTTGGGGCGGCGGCGACGAAAAACTACGGTAGTGTCCGCGGCGCAACCATTGATGGGGGAGATGCCGTGAAGACTGCCAAGCCACTCATTCTGCTGTTCGGTGTGTTGGGCCTCGTGGGGATGTTCCTGCCGAACAGCCCGCTGCCGTCCATGTTCTCGATGCTCATGGAGGTCAGCAAGTTCGACCTGCTGCTCCTCCTCGCCGGGTTCGCGATCCCGGTCGGGGCCGCTGCCGGCGCGTTCAACAAGCCCGCCGCGTGGCAGGCGCTCGCCGCGCTCGCGGGCTTCGCGCTCGTCGCCATCAAGATGCACGTGTGGCAGCTCGCGCCGCACATCCTCGACGTCCCGCTCGGCATGAAGCTGCTCGTCGTCGGCTCGGTCGGCGGCCTCATCGCCTCGATCGTCGGTCTCGTGAAGCCCGAGAGCCGCTAGGGCCGCGACGTGAAGAAGCTCGCGCTTCCCATCATCGCGTTCTCCGTGCTCGGCCTCGCGAGCCTGTTCATCCCGATGAACGGGCGCTCGATGTTCGACGTGTTCCTCGAGTTCGACAGGTTCCGCCTGATCCTGATGGGCGCGGCGTTCGCCGCACCGATCGCGGCGGCGGTGATGGCGATGCGCGCGACGCGCCCGGAGGCGTGGCACGGCTACCTGGCCCTCGCGGGCTATGCGGTGGCGTTCGTGAAGACGGAGCTGTGGAGCCTGATCTCGAACATCACCAAGCTGCCCACGGCGATGCTGCTCGTGACGCTCGCGATCCTCGGCGGCGTGCTCTGCACGCTGATCGCGGTCGCGACCGAAGAGCGGCCGGCGTAGTTCCGTGACCGGGCTCGTGACCGGGCTCGGTGCCGTTTACGTGAACGCGCTCGCGCTCGTGATCGCAACACGTATAGCGTAGCCGCGATCCGTCACGGACGAAGGAGTCTGGTCAGCATCGCCACGATTTGCTCCAGCAGGACCAGCGCCGTTTCATGGTCTGCCGGGTCCACGATGTCTTCCGCGCGCAACACGTCGAAGGTGCGCGACGCATTCCATCGCCGACCCGCGCACGATGGCGAAGAACTTCGCCTTGTCTGGCCCGGTCGTCTTGCCGACGCCCTCGGCGATGTTCTGCGCGATTGATCGCGCCGCTCGGCGCAACTGATCCTGGAGGTCGGCAGTACCGCCCGGACACGCGCTGCGTAACATGCGCGCGCCTATCGACCGGGCGAGCTCGTGGTTGCGTCCGGACGGCGGTGGCGCGCGCGGACACGTGGTCGATCACGAGCGCGTTCACATCCACGAGGCCGACCTCGGGATCCGGAGTTGCCGGTTACTTCTTGAAGAAGCGGTCGAACGCGCGGCGCATCGCGCCGCTCTTCTTCTGCTGGCCGGCGTACGCGTCGTTGCCGTACGCGATCCGCGCGGACGGGTCGATCCCGTACTGCACGTAGAGCGACAGCAGGTCGTGGACCATCGCCGAGATGCCGGTGGTCCGCAGGTCGTAGGACAGGCAGTAGCTGTCCGGCTTGTTCCGGATCATCGCCTTCGCGATGATCATCATGATCAGCGGATCGATCAGCTCGCCGTTGCCGTCGAGGTAGTGCTTGTAGCTGAAGAACCGATCCTCGGGCGCGAGCTCGGGGGCTCCCTGACCCTCCTGCTTGGGCGCGCGCATGTTCTGGATCGTGCGGTACTCGTGCTCGATGTACGCCGCGATCGAGTTGTTCTCGTCGCGCTTCTCGTATTCGACGAACTTGCGGAACGCGTCGAACAGGTTCTTCGGGTTCGCGTACGCGCCGGAGATCAAGTAGTAGAACACCGCGCCGAGCGAGTAGATGTCGGCGGGCCGGCCGACGCTCTTCACGACGCGGCCGCGCACGTTGATCTCGGACGGCTCCGCGAACGGGCGGTTCAACAGGAGCTTCTTGCGCGTGCGATCGGCGGCCGCGATCGAGTACAGCTCGTTGCGGTTGAACAGCGAGAACGTGTCGTTCTCGAAGATGTCGATGTAGAAGTCCTCGAAGAACTCGACCTCGGGAGAGCCCTGCGTGCAGTTGACGAGCAGCTCGAACGTGTTCGTCTCCTGCTCGGGGCTCTGGAAGTAGAGCGTGCCGGGCACGGCCTGGAACCGCGTCATCGACACGTCGAGCTCGGCGTCGGCGACCTTGCCGACGTTGAAGTCGGCGAGCTTGATCTTCATCTGCGAGCCGCGCAGGTTCGGATCCGGCAGCTTGACGAGGATGTTCGCCGGCTTGATGTCGCGGTGGCAGGTGTCGCGGACCAGGTGCGCGAACTCGACGGCCGTCGCGACCGGAATGATGTACTCGAGCACGCGGAAGATGCGCTCGCGCAGCGGCACCGCGAGCAGGTCGTCGCGGCGGCGCTTCTGGCGCGCGCCCTTCAGGCGCTCCTCGAGGCTCATGTCGAGCAGCTCGAGGATCATGAAGTCGTTCTCGACGCGCTCGCGGACCATCGGCGGGATGAACCCGGCGCTGTCGCCCTCGCCCGAGCCGAGCAGCTCGACGATGTTCGGGTGGCCCTGGACGCGCTCCAGGATCTCCTTCTCCATCTGGAACCGCATCTGGTCCTCGCCCGACACGCCCTTCTGGAGGCACTTGATCGCGACGGGCCGGCGCAGCGTGGTCTTGCTCTCGACCCAGCGCTCCTCGCCGAGGTACGCCTTCGCGAAGCGGCCGCTGCCGAGCTCGATCGGCTGGCCGTTCTCGTCCACCACGAACGCGTAGATGCGGCTGCGCGCGACGTACGGCGTCGGCTGCGCGATCACGCCCGAGACCTGCGACATCGGCGGGCCCGGCAGCTGCTGCATCCCGCTGCCGGGCGGCGGCCCCATACCGGTGGTGGTCGGGATCCAGTTCGCCTGCGTATGCGGCTGCTGCGGCGGTGGGCCCCCGACGTGCGAGAGCGACGGCGATGGCGCCGCGAAGTGCGGCGGCTGCGACGGCGGGTGCTGGTGGTGTCCACCCTGCGCACCACCGGGCCGAGGCGTGCCCTGCGCGGGCGCTCCGCCCGGCATCTGATTCACGTTCGTGGCATCGCCCTCGAAGTCCTGGAAGTCGTCCTCGCGCTGGATCGGCTGCACTGACTGCGAGTGCTTGCGCGACGGGGGACCCGACGGCGGGGCCGGTGGAGGAGTGTGAGGCATCTGGGCTTGTGGACGGGACTACCGCCGATGCACCGACTTCGGGATCGGACGTCCCCGAGTGTAAACGAAGTATGCGTCGGATCCGGGCCCGAAGTCGAATAGGATCGGGTCGCTACAGTCGTCGGACCGCACCGCGACACGCTCGGTCCCGAGGCTGAACACGAGCTGGGAGGGCGCCTCGGCGACCCCGATCGCGACGCGAATGTGGCCGACTTCCTGAGCCCGCGGCGTGACCAGCGCGATATCACCGGGATGGTCGATCTGGACCGCGGGACTCGGCCGGCCGCCCAGGTGTGCGACGAAGCAGGTCATCCCCTTCAGGTGGATCACCAGACCCGCAGGGGCGTGGATCATCGTGATCCGGACCCGCATGTGGTCGGGCCCCATCAGGTCGGCGCTGGCGTTGAGCGCGCTGTGGACGAAGTGGACCGCGCGGTCGCCGGCCGTCTGCGCGACGTCGGTCAACGCGAGCACGCGCGCCGGCCCCGTCGCGATCGGTGCGTTCGCCATCCACGGCGCGCGCAGCGCCGGTGGTGGGTGATAGATCACCGGCGCCGAGGGGCGCGCCGGGGCCTGGACCGGAGCCGGCGCCGCCGCGGGATACTGCTCCGGCGGAGCGGAGCCCGCGATGCCGAGGCCCGCGGAGGTCGCGCGCGGCTTCGGCGGCGGGGCCGGCTGCTGCGCGACCGGGTCCGTGATCTCCGAGTTCGTGCCCGATCGCGACACGACCGCCGAGCCGGCGGGCGGCGTGATCGCCTGCGTCGGGACCGTCGGGGTCAGCGGCTGCGTCGGGTCCAGCGGCGGCGGCGGCAGCTTCGAGGCCTCGTCGCCCTCGAGCAGCTCCCCGAGCGCCGTCGCGAAGTCGTCCACCTTCGACAGCCGCTTCTTCGGATCGAACGCGAGCGCGCGAACGAACAGCTCGATCACCGGCTTGCCGAGCCCGAGCGGCTTCAGCGCCTCCTTGATGTGATCGTCCGCGTGGCGCCGCTTCTTGTAGCCGGCGTAGACATCCTCGTCGGCGAAGATCGCCTTGCCCGACAGCATGTAGATCGCGACGACGGCGAGCGAGTAGATGTCGGTCGCGGGACTCACCGGCTGGCCCGCGAGCTGCTCGGGCGCGGCCCAGCTCGGCGAGTACATCGCGAGCTTCTGGCCCGCGACGATCGCGGTGTCCTCCGCGCGCTGTCCCGAGTCCTCGTTCTCGGCGTCGACGCTCCACTTCGCGATGCCGAAGTCGGCGAGCTTGGGCAGCTTCGACCCGCCGACCGATCCGAACAGGATGTTCTGCGGCTTGATATCGCGGTGCACGATGCCGAGCGCGTGCGCTTCGCCGAGCGCGGCGCACATCGCACTCGTCACGCGGACCATCTCGGCGAGCGACTGCTTGCCCTGCTCGCGAACGACATTCGACAGCGTGCCGCCGTTCATGAACTCGCAGACCTGGAGCGGCATCCCCTCGGCGTCCTTCTGGCCGAGGTGACCGAAGTCATAGATGCGAAGCGTGTTCGGATGCGTGAGCCGCGACAGCGCGAACGCCTCCTGGACGAAGTGCTCGTAGCTCGTGCGCCCCAGGCCGCTCTTGCCGCCCAGGCCCGAGAACACCTTGATACAGACCGGACGGTTCAGCCGCTCGTCCTGGCCGCGATAGACGACGCTGTGGCCGCCCGAGGCGATCTGCTCGACGACGCGATAGCGGTCCAGCACCATGTCGCCGACCTTGATGGCGGGGGGCGGCGGGTCTGGCGCCTTCGGCGGCTTGGGTGCGGTGCCCACGTAAAAACATCGTACTACGGCTGCACGATCCGCTTGGACTTCGTGGCCGCGGTCATCAATGCTAGAAAGCGGACCGTGACCCCGCGTCACCTCATCCTCGGTATCGCGTCGGTTGCCGTGCTCGGCATGGTGCTCTATCTGTTCATCCAGGTGCGCACGACGACCGCGAGCTCGGCCGTGCCGCAGCGCACGCCTCCCGCGCCCACCGCGTCCGCGACCGACACGGAGACGCAGGCCAAGCCCGACGAGCCGCCGAGCAAGGTGGCCTCCCGCGCTGCCAACCTGCCGGTCCGCGCCGAGCGGCCGGCGGCGCCGGTACAACCCGCCGAGACCGCATCGGGATCGAGCGACACGCCGGCGCCCACGCTCGACAACGTCGCGATCACGCCGGGCCAGCCCAACCCGAAGCTCGACGCGGTCATGGCCGAGGCAAACAAGGCATACGACCGTGGAGAATTTGATGAGGCCAAGTCCACGGCGCTGAAGGTGCTGGCGAAAGATCCGGCAAACGTCCGCATGCTCCGGATCGTGGTCTCGGCGAACTGCATCGACGGCGACGCCGCAGAGGCGCAGAAGCACTACCTTTCGCTGCCCGGGCCCGACCGCGAGCAGATGAAGGTGAGGTGCGCGCGCTACGGCGTGACGTTCAACGACAAGTAGGCAGACTTCTGGTACACCGCTCGCACCAGGAGCAGTGCATGCCTACTCTCGTCGAGCAACTCGGTAAGGACCCCGTCAGGCCGCTGGTGATCACCGACTGCGTCGAGCTGATCGACGCGCAGGTCAAGCAGAAGGGGTTCGTGATCAAGAGCGCCTACGCGGTCATCAAGGGCATCAAGAAGAAGTTCGTCCCCGAGGTCGTGGACGCCCTGCTCGACGACTGGCTCGGCAAGCTCCAGCCGCACTACGACAAGTGGGCGGCCTCGAAGACCTCGACGTTCTCCGACTTCCTGGTGTCGCGCTCCGACGACGTCGCCGAGGATCTGCTCTCGGTCACCGACGCGCGCGCCGAGAAGACGTCGCACACGACGGCGAAGAAGATGTACTTCAAGATGCGCGACGGCGCGAAGAAGAACGTGATCGACGCGATGCCCGAGCTGGCGAGGACGCTCGAGAAGCACCTCCAGGGCGCGCAGGCCGTCGCGAGCTGACGATCGTCGGTGCTGCGCGGCGCGGCGAAGCCGGGCCTCGCGATCGACCTCTCACTTCGCGGGCTTCGGCGGCGCCTTCGGCGCCGGCCGGGGCGGCGGAGGCGGGGGAGGCGACTGCGAATCGAAGTGGTGCTTGGCGCCGACCTTCGCGATCGTCACCGCGCCGCAGTCCTTGGAGCCGAGGAAGCGAAAGCCGACCCGCAACGACGTGGTCTCGCAGGTGTTCGACTCCTCGTCCCAGCACGCATAGCACTGGCCCGCCTTCTCGACGAAGCCGTGGAAGTGCCACGCCCGCTTGTTCCCCGGGTTTCCCGCGCACGCGTCCTGCGTGGTGCTGGTCGCGCTCGCCTTCTTGCCGTAGTCGGGGCCCGGGGCGAAGCCCGCGGCACACCAGGTACCGTCGTCCGCGCGCGCCTCGGCGGCGAACCCGAGGAGTGCCCCCACCAGCAGAACCGATGCCTTCATCGGTCCAGCATACCGAACGCGGCTACTGCTGATCCAGGAGGTAGACCATCAGGTACCCCTCCGCGGTCCGTCGCGGACCCGGCGCACCCGACATCAGGCGGAAGTCCGCCGCGAGCTGGCGGCGCTGGTACGAGCGGTAGAGCGCCATCGGATCGATCTCGTGCGCCGGGCCGTGCTCGAGCTCCTCGATCTGGCGACCGAGGATCTCGGCGGCCCAGGCGGGGCTCGCCGCGCTGAGGTGCTGCTGCTGCATCGCGCGCCGGAGCGTCGCGAGCTCCTCGCACGTCATGTTGAACAGGAACTCCTCGAACGCGGCGCTCTCGTCGGCGCTCATGCCTTCGCGGCCGAAGAACTCGAGCACGTCGGGAGAGCAGTCCTCGGTGACGAGGCGGAACGTCTCGGTCGCGCCGAGCAGCGTGCCGTAGGCGCTGTTGATCCGGTTGCGCGCGTGCCAGGCGCTCTCGAGCAGAGGAGCGAAGTCGTCGATCTCGAGCATCGCGTCGTCCCAGACCGTGATCAGCTGGTCGGCGGCGCGCTGCTTGGTGCGGCGGGTCACGTCGGGCTTGCGCAGGAGCGCGAGGAACAGCTCCTCGGCGAGCAGCGTGTAGATCGACTGCGCGAGCTCCTCGCGCAGATCGTGGGTCATCTTGGCGACGTCCGCGACCTCGCGGATCGCGGAGGTCGCCTTCACGAAGCCGCGCAGGAAGTTGATCTTGGTGAGGAGGTAGGTCCGCGACAGCGTCGCCTTGAGCGGCAGGGCGAGGTCGCCCGACAGACCGTCGATCGTGCAGAGGTGCTCGATCAGCGTGGACTCGTCACGCGGCTCGCCGCCCAGGGCGGTGGGGCGGCGCAGCGGGCGCT
The DNA here is from genome assembly GCA_016794545.1 of Myxococcales bacterium. Lineage (GTDB taxonomy): Bacteria > Myxococcota_A > Polyangia > Haliangiales > Haliangiaceae > JABFXX01. The sequence continues at coordinate 3,445 of JAEUJX010000295.1, read as the reverse complement.
GCCGGTCGAGCAGCTCGGAGGTCGCCTTGAGCTCCCCGATCAGACCCTCGAGGATCTTGGCATCCGCGGGCGACTGCTCGCTGACCACCGCCAGGGCCGCGGTCACCAGCTCCGACTCGTGTCGATCGAGCACGGTCACGCCGAAGGCATTGACCGTGGCCGACAGCGAGGAGCCCATGCCCGAAGACGCTAGCACGTCCACCCCTTGGGACGCCTGGGACCCGGGGGGAGGCTCGGTGGGGGTACGGCTCTGGTACGACACGGTAAGGACGGTCTACGTCTGGTCGGCGTTGTTCTGTCGTTCGCGGCGCCGACGGGCCACGAAGCGGATCCCCAGTGTCAAGATGGCTAGCACGACTAGCACACCGATGACGAGGTCGAACCGCTTGAGCTTGGTCGCGACGGCTTCCCAGTTCTCGCCCAGGTAATACCCGAGGACGATCAAAAATCCCCCCCACAGCGTGGAGCCGAGGAAGGTCTGGAAGAAGAAGGGCCGGAGGGGCATGCGCGCGATTCCCGCAGGGACCGAGATGATGTGACGCACGACCGGGATGAAGCGTGCGATCAAGATCACCCACTTGCCGTGCTTGGCGAACGCGGCCTCGGTCTTCTCGAGGTCTGCCGGTTTGACGAGGAACCACTTGCCGTACTTCAACAGAAACGGCTTGCCGCCCTTGGCGCCTACCCAGTAGCTGATGCCCGAACCGAACAGCGCGGCCGAGCTGTTGATCGCGAGGACCACGGGCAGCGAGAAGATGCCGATACCGGCGAGGTACCCCGCGAACGGCATCACCAGCGTGGACGGGACGGGGACGAGCGTGCTCTCGAGCGTGATCAGGAGGAACAGACCCGGATAGCCCATCGTCTCGACGATGTTCCGGAACCACAGCGCGACTTGGTCGAGCACGGGGGGGTCGTTATCACGATTCCCGGGTCAGGACGACAAGAACGAGAAGTATCGCTCGGGGAAGTCGTTGAACGCCATCTGCGCCCCGCACTCGGGGCACGTCATCGCCGGGGCCTCGAGCTTCGCGAGACCCGCCGCGCTGGCGAGCGCGTCGATCAAGAGTGACTCCTCGCGGCCGCAGGCGTCGCAGGCGTAGGGCGCGAAGAACGACGTCACGCGCGCGTTGCCACGCGTGGCGATGATCATGTTGAGCTGGTGGACGAGCGGCTCGGCGACGCGGCGCAGCTCGACGGACAGGCTCGCCTTCTGCGCCGCGGCCTGCATCCGGATCCAGTCGCGTACGCCGAGCGAGTTGATGAACGTGATGCCGCCGAGGTCGAGCACGAGGCGCCCGGCCGCGGCGCGTCCGATCAGCTCGTGCAGGGCGGCGGATTCGTCGATCGCGCCGGCGAGGACGAGCGCGTCGCCACGAGCTTCGATCGTCATGCGGCCACGGGTCTCCATCAGGCTCTCTCCACGAACACGTTATACGAGGACGCGTTCAGCCGCTCTGTCGGCGGGTGCCGGACGTCGATCAGCGCCACGATCTCGGTCCGCCGGCCGGGAGCGAGGTTGAACACCAGGTGGTCGCAGGACCGATAGGCGAGGGCGACGCCCATGCCCGCACCTCCGCCCGACTCGCGCACGTCGTTCCGCGACAGCGCGTTCAGGATCGTGTCGCGGTCGAGCGAGCCGAAGTAGTCGGTGATCTCGATCGCGAGGTATCGCGCATCGCAGCCCCAGCGCATCCGCACGCGGTGCCGCTCGTCCAGCTCCAGCTCCCGATCGCGTGGCAGGTCCTTGCGGTAGCTCGCGCCGGCCGCGTCGACGGGCGCGTTGTGGATCGCGTTCGAGATCAGCTCGTCCGCGACGAGCATCGCCATCGACGCGACGCGCGCGCTCTGGCCGCGGCTGCGCACCTGCTCGGAGAGCTCGGCGACCAGCATCGGGCGCTGGCTGCCGCGCGTGATCATCGTCTCCTCGAGCTCGGTGCCCCACAGCAGGTACTTCTCGGCGCCGAACAGATCGTTCTTGATCACCTTCTGCACGGTGATCGTCAGCTCCTCGGCGAGCACCGGCATCGGGTGGACGAGGAGGTTCGTCACCGCGCCGAGCGCGAGGATCGACGACATCTTCGCGGTGTCGGCGGCGCCGAGCAGCGTCATGCACGCCTCGGCGCCGCGGGCGCGCGCCTCGGTGAACAGCTCCACCGCGCGCGGCGAGGTCACCGCGCTGCCGTCGACGACGACCAGCACCGGTGCGACGTTCGCGAGGAGCCGGATCGCCTGCTCGAGGTCATCGGCGATGTCGACGCGGTAGCCGGTGACGCCGAGAATGCGCTGCACGACCCGCTGCGTCTTGCGGTCGGGGTGGACGATGAGGATCGACGGCACGCCCAAGGTCTACGACCATCGTACCCTAGATCCCCTTTCCGCTGCGGTTGCGAACGACCAGCGCGACGACGAACAGCATCGCCGCCGCGGCGCTCGCGAACAGGAGGACGAGGACCGGGGTGAGGTCTCCGCCCTTGGCGTCGTAGAGCCGGCTGATCACCAGCTCCTGCACCACCGGTCCGAGCGCGCCGAAGCCGGCGATGATGCCGGTCGCGTACGTCGCGGCGCGCCGGCCGCCGATGTCGATGGCGCCCGCGCCCGACAGGAGCGCGTCGGGCCCGTAGAGCGTGAACCCGACGGCCCCGAGCATCAGCACGTAGACCACGACGCCCTCGTCGCGGAGCCCGATCATCAGCGCCGAGGCGACCGTCAGCCCGACCAGCATGATCAGCGACACGCCGGCGCGCCGGCTGCCGAAGTACTTGTCGCTGATGTAGCCGGTGAGGAACACGCCGGGCAGCCCCATCAGCTCGAAGAGCGTCGCGTAGAGGTTCGCTTCGCCGTCGGACAGCCCGTAGTTGCGCACGAGGAAGAACGGCGCCCACGACCACACCGCGTAGCGGATGAACTTCGCGAAGAAGTAGAACCCGCCGACGAGCAAGAGGTTCTTCCACGCCGTCTTCGAGAGGCCGCCGGGGCCGGCCTCGACGGGCTCGGGCGTCTTCGACTCGTCCTGCGGCGTCACCGGATCGTCGATCGGCGCGAGGCCGACGTCCTCGGGCTTGTTGCGCTGGAACAGGAGGTACTGGAGCCACACCGCGGCGAGCACGCCAGCGCCGACGAAGAACGTCGACTCCCACGTGTAGATGTCGAGCACCGCGGCCATCACCCAGCCCGACGTCAGCGCGCCGATCGTGAAGTTCGTCGACCACAGCCCCATCACGCGGCCGCGCTCGTGCTTGTGGAACCACGTCGCCATCGTGCCGACGTTGCCGGACCAGCCGGTCGCCTGCGCGACGCCGTTGATCGCGACGAGCCCCGCCATGATCGCCGGCGACAGCGTGACGCCCATCCCGAGCGTGACCAGCGTCGACAGCGCCATGCCGATCAGCACGTTCCTGCGCGGCCCGAGCCTCGTGCCCATGTAGCCGGCGAGGAACTGGCC
>JAEUJX010000283.1 GCA_016794545.1 Myxococcales bacterium | reverse complement strand
CTCGCACGGCTGCATCCGCATGCGCGCCGACGACATCATCCACATCGTCTGGATGGTCAAGCGCGCCACCCACGGCGCGAACACGCCCGTCACGATCCAGCGGGAGATCGAGCGCGACGCCGCCGGCCGCAGGGTCGACGTCGGCATGACGCCGCGGCTCTCCCCCGAGGGCAGCCCGTTCCAGTACGGCGCCTCGGTCGGCCCGCGCCCGTCCTGACCCCGTGTCCGGCGCTCTCTACGGCACCGGTGTCCGAGATTCCATTCTCGAGGGGTCTTTCCTCTAGCCCCCAACAGACCGCGAGCTACAGCCAAAACACCCGCAACCGAGTTGCGTCTATCCGCAACCCGGGTCCGGAGGAGGCCGTCTGGCCGTCCGGCCGGCCGGACCGATAGATCGATGGGAGGGCCGGCGCGTTTCAGCCGAGGTGCGCCCGGTCTGCCTCGCGCTCGCGCTCGCGCTCGCCTCCACGACGGCCTCCGCGCGGCGGCCGGTGGTCCCGCTCCCGCAGCCGATCCCGATCACGCCGCTGGCGTGGAGCATGAACGTCGAGACGGCGCAGGCGGTGCTCGAGGCGAAGCAGATGGCACCCCGGTACGACGAGACGCGGCGCTACATGGCGATCACGAAGGACCAGCCGTACGTGCGCCACACGAGCGAGCCGGGGCTCTCGTACGTGCCGCGCGCGGGGTGGCGCGGCTACGCGCACTTCGCGTGGCGCGAAGCCGTGGGCGAGTACCGGCCCGATCGCGTGGTGCACCACGTGGTGGGCCTGACCGACGCGCAGCTCGCGGACGAGCTCGCCGCACTCGCGAGCACGTACGGCGCGCCCCACGAGCAAGGAGACAACCACCGTGTGTGGCAGCGCGGCGGCACGCGACTCTGCGCAGGGTTCACTCGCGACGAGGACACGAAGCGCTGGACGCTGTACCTCGGCTACTCGCTCGCGCCTTGAATGCACGCGATCTCAAGGCTCGTGCCGCACGCGATCGGGGGAGACCGCGATGCCAGGGCAGCCGTCGTAGGCGAGCGCGCTCACCGTCTCCGCGATCAAGCTGACGCCGAAGCCGATCATCTCGGAGGACGCAGCACCTTGCGCCGTGTACGAGAGCGCACCGCCCATGATCACCCGACGGGGGGCGGCGTGGACGGTGGCGGTCGCAGCGACGAGGAGCAGGGCGGCAAGATGCTTCATGCTCCATCCACGTGGATGGGCCACAGACCCTGCAACGCGTTCCCAAGTGCCTGGAATTACGGGGCGAGTGACGACGTGTGATCGTGCACGATCCGCCAGCCCTCGGGCCGGCGCTCGAACACCAGCGTGAACACCCCCTCGCCGGGGTGCTCGCTCTCGGTCAGCTTCCAGGTGCCGAGCACGACCGCGGCGTCGGCGCCGACCGCATCGACGCGGGTGATGCCGAAGACCAGGTGGCCCATGGCTCCGGGATCCGTCGCATAGCGCTTCTGGTAGTGCTGAAACGCCTCCTGCCAGCCCGTGCGGACCTTGCCGCCGGACGTGAACACGAGCGCGTCGGTCTTCGCGTAGCCGTCCATGTAGCCCGCGAGGTCGCCGCGGTTCCACGCCGCGGCTTGATCCTCGATCACCTTGGTCACCGCTGCCGTGTCCATCGCGGCGAACCGTCGCACGGGTGGCGACGCCGCGCACGCGGCGAGGAGGACGAGGCAGACGAGGCGCATCAGATCGGGGTGAGCGAGAACACCACGCGAATACGGGCGCTGTCACCCGTCAGCGTCACGGTCGACTCCTTGCGCCAGCCCGTCTCGAACAGGTTGATCGTGGTCTCGTTGCCGAGGTCGTCATCGGGGTTCAGGAAGTCGTCGACGTCACGCAGGTTCGCGCGGAGGCGGATCTGCTGGCCCGCCTTTGGCGAGACATCGAGCACGGCCTCCGCGAGCGGCGCGCCCTGACCGAACTGCTGACCCTCGCGGACCCGGACGTAGTTGCCGCTGTTCTTGGAGAACATCGTCGACGAGCCACCGGCGCTGCTCTCGATCCACACGTTGCCGTAGATCTCGAGGTCGTCGCCCGCGTCGCCGCCGGCGTCGTCGACCGCGATCGCGTTCAGCGTCACGCGCACCTTCTGCGAGACGCGCACGCAGTCCTTCACCGTGTAGTCGGTCGTGAAGGACATGCGCGCGGGCGAGTTGTCCTTCAGGTAGTTCAGCTTGTAGGCGATCGGCGCGCCGGGCGACTCGCGCGTGTAGTTGCCGCCGCTCTTGATGAACGCGATCAGCTTGTCGTAGCTGTCGATCGTGGTGACCGCGGTCCCGGCATCGCCGCCGAGGATGAACGCGGTGATCTTCGACTTGGAGAGCATCTCCTTGTAGTTGATCGAGACATCACCCTTCACGTCGACGCCACCGCGGTACGCGAACTCGAGCGCGGCGCCCATCTCCTGCGAGCTGTACTCGGACTCGAAGGTGAACAGCACCATGCGGCCGTAGGTGACGGACGCGACGTAGACCGGCGGGTGCTGCTCGTCCATCCTCGCCTGCACGTCGGCGAGCTGGACGGTCGGCGCGAGCAGTGCGCTCGGCGACTGCGGCGCGTCGAGGTCGACGGTGTAGTAGGCCTGGGTGAACTTGACGACGTAGCGCGAGCGCGTCTCCTGCTTCGACCAGTCGAAGCTGGTCTTCAGCGACGCGACCCCCAGGCCCCAGCTCGCCTGGACCCCGAGCGCCATATCGAGCTGCTCCTTCGAGTGGACCTCCTCGATCTCGCTCGACTGGTTGGCGGGCGTGGAGCCGGTGATCTCCTGCTGGAGCACGCTGGTCAGCGCCTCCCGGTAGGTCGACAGCGACGGGTTCTCGATCAGCGCGCTCTTCTTGCCGCCGAGGTTCTCGAGGCTGACGCTGATCGTCGCCGGAGCGCGGTCGAGCACCTGCTGCGTGAACAGGCCGGAGAGGACGCTGTCCGCGCTGATGAGCGCGCCGGGATACATCGAGTCGGAGTTCGCCGCGTACGCGACGATCTTGTCGAACTGGCGCGTCTCCTGGAGGTTCTGCGTGCTGCACGAGTAGTCGCCTTCACGCTTCTCGGCGGAGCGCGCGCCCTCCTGAACCTGCGTGTCGGCGACGGGCAGGTAGGGCAGGCTCTGGATGTATGCGTCGATGCCGGGACCCTCGGGCTCGGCGATCTCGGTGGCGCATCCGGTGAGCAGGCTCGCGGCGCAAATCCAGGTCAAACGCATGATCACGTCACCAAGCAAGCGGGTTGCCATCGTTTCTGCGGTGCGCGATCAGCGCAATCGCGCACTTGCCGCGTGGTGCGCACTGCCGTGTTCAGGGGCAAAAGCTCCACTGCGGACGGCCGACCTGGCCACTCGACAAGCCACCGCGGTACGGTCGGCGCGATGTCGACGGGAAATGTCACGCTCGAGCGCCAGGGCCACGTCCTCCTCATCGGGATCGACCGCGCCGCGAAGCGAAACGCGTTCGATCTCGTGCTCTGGGAGAAGCTATGTCTCGCCTATGGCGAGCTCGCCCGCGACGACGAGCTGCGCGTCGGCGTGCTCCACGCCCACGGAGACCACTTCACCGGCGGGCTCGATCTCGCGCAGTGGAGCGCCGTGTTCCAGGCAGGGAAGTTCCCGATCCCCGACGGGGGCCTCGACCCGCTCGGCCTGACCGGACCTCAGATCCATAAACCGATCGTCTGCGCGGTCCAGGGGATCTGCTTCACGATCGGCATCGAGCTCATGCTCGCGACCGATCTCCGCATCGCGGCGACCAGTGCGCGGTTCGGTCAGATCGAGATCAAGCGCGGCATCTATCCGGTCGGTGGCGCGACGATCCGGCTGCCGCGCGAGGTCGGCTGGGCGAACGCGATGCGCTGGCTCCTGACGGCCGATGAATTCGACGCCGGCGAGGCGCACCGCATCGGCTTCGTGCAGGAGGTCGTGCCGCACGGCGAGCAGCTCGTGCGTGCCACGCAGCTCGCCCAGACGATCGCCGCGCAGGCGCCGCTCGGCGTGTACGCGACCATCGCATCGTCGCGCCTCGCGCTGGCGGAGGCGGAGCGCACCGCGGCCGCGCGTCTGCTTCCAGACCTCCAGCCCCTCATGAAGAGCGAGGACGTCGCCGAGGGCCTGCGCGCGTTCCTCGAGCGTCGCCCGGGAAGCTTCCGTGGCCGCTGACGGTCGCCTGCACGACGAGCACACCGCGCACCTCTACGCGCAAGCGCTGATCGCGGTCGCGCGGGCCGACGGCGAGATCGGGCTCGAGGAGGGCTCGCGTCTGCAGTCGAAGATCGAGCTGCGCTCCGGGCGACCGGCGAACCTCGACGACCTCCTGCTCACCGAGTCGCTCGCACCGGCCGAGCTCGCGTCCGCGCTGCGCGAGTCCACCGGTCCGTTCCGCCACGGCGGCGGGATGCATCCGGGGCAGCTCGCCCAGATGATCGTGACCGACGCCATCGCGGTCGTGCTCGCCAAGGGCCACGTCTCCGAGGAGGAGGCGCAGACGATCGTCCAGTTCGCCACCGCGCTCGGCTGCACGATGGACGAGGTCCGCCGCATGAGCGGCCACCTGGCGCCCTGGTTCTCCGCGCACTTCGGCTGAGCGTGCAGGGGTTGACCCGGCTCGGCGCATGAGCGGCCACCTGGCGGCCTGGCATTCCGCGAACTTCGGCCGAGCTGCAGGGTTGCCCCGGTTCCGCGTGAGTCCGGGTATGAAGCAGCTCACGACCCTCGTCCTGGCCGTCACTCTCGCCACGACCGGCTGTGCTTGCACGATCGGCGGCGGCAACACGATCAAGCGCTCCGGCCCAAGGCCGACGATCGCGGGCGGTGCGGGCCTGGTCGTGCTCGGCGGAGCGCTCGCCTACAAGACGCAGTCCGACGACATGAACCGGTACAGCAGCGACGGCCTCGTCACCGGCATCGGAGCGGGACTCGCGGCCGCCGGCGTCGTGGCGATCGTCTACGGCGCCTCTCGGCTGTCGTCCGAGAGCGAGTAGAAATTTGCGAGCGGCGCGCGGGGGCGCGAACCTCGTCCCATGGACAAGCAGCAGCTCGTCACCCAGCTGGTGAAGCAGCTCGAGGCGTCGGCGCGCGCGGCCCTCTCCGCGCGCGATGCCGCCGCCGCGGAGGCCAAGGACGGCGCGACGCCCGACGAGAAGCGCGAGGATGCGCGAGCGGCTCACCAGCTCGCGAGCTTCGGCCGCGCGTCGCAGGGCAGGGCGCAGAAGGCCCTCGCGGACGCCGACGCACTCTCGCAGTTCAAGCCCGGCAAGCTCGACGTGCACGCCCCGATCTCGCTCGGCGCGATCGTCGAGATCGAGGACGCCGACTCCGGCGAGGGCCGCACCTTCTTCCTCGCCCCGGTCGGCGCCGGCATGACGCTCACCGGCCCCGGCGGTGATGGTCACCTGTCCGTCGTGACACCGGTCTCGCCGATCGGCCGCGCCGTGATGGGCCGGCGCACGGGCGAGTGCGTCGACGTCACCGTGGATGGCGACGTCCGCGAGTGGCAGATCACGTACGTCGCCTGATCACCGTCCGTCCGGCCCTCGGCCACCATGGCCGTCAATTCCGGACCCGGGTTGCGGATAGATGCAAAGCGTTTGCGCAGTTTTCGGGCATAGCTCGTGGTCTGTGCTGCGCCACGGCAGATACCCCGTGAGAATGAAATCTCGGACACCGGAACCCCGATCAGCCGCCGGACACCTCGTCAGGAGGCGTGGTCGAGCCGCCACACACCGGACAGCCGGCGGCGGGCGAGGCCCAGTCGCAGCCCTCGCAGGCGATCGCGACGATGTGATAGCCGTGCTCGCCGAACTTCGCGATCGGGACCGGCGACGTGGGCGCGCCCTCGCCGGTGCGGACGCGCGCGGGCACGGTGGCCGTGACGAGCAGCGTCGTCGACCTGCAGCCCGGGCACATCCGCGGGACGGCGAGCCGCGGCGGCGTTGCGAGTGCGTCGCTGACGCTCGCGGCGCGGCCGCACCTCGGGCAGTCCGGGCTGGCGTGCGACTCGTGATCGCAGTTGAGGCACCGGATCCGGTAGGTGCCGTCGACGAGCTTCGCCTGGTCGTGGATCCAGCGGCCGTCCTGGCTGGGCTCGCCGAGCATGACGGGCTGCTCGCGTTCGAGGTAGCTCGCGACCTCGAACGCCTTGCGGTCGCACTTCGGGCAACCGGCGATCGCCGCGCCGTACGACTGCTCGTCGAGGTGGCCCATCCCGCGAAGGGTAGCGCTCTACGCCGCCGCGTGCATTCGCACGGCACGCCTTCTCACGCAGGGCTAGCCGTCGACGAACGCATCGAACGCGGTCAGCTCGCCCCGATCGAAGAACAGGCGCTCGCAGCCGTCGCACCAGTCGTACTCGACGTCACCGGCGCCCTTGAGAGCGTGCATGTCGCGCTCGCACTCGTAGCAGCGCGCGGTGGTGGTGCGGTGCTCGTGTGCCGCGGTCACGCCGCCTTCGATGACGTGCGCGAGTCCGAGGCTGTCGATCAGCTCGTTCTCGCCCTTGTCGAGCACGATGCCGCCGCACGACGGGCAGCGATCGATCTCGATCGAGTGGACCATGTTGGTCGCCATGTCGCTCGTGCAGCCCGGGCACTTCATGGCGTCGAGCTTACCGCGGACGGGACTGCCACCACGCCTGCCACGCCGCGGCATCGCTGCCGAAGTCGCGGCCGCGCGTCCAGGTCCGGAGGGTCTCGAGCGCGTTGTCGCGCACCCGCGGCTCGCCATCGGAGAGCGCGCGGATCAGCGCGGGCACGGCGACCTCGAGGTCCTGGTGGCCGATCAGGATCGCGGCGTTGAGGCGCTCGAACGAGCTCCCATTCGCCAGCAGGCCGGCGAGGTACTGCGCCGCCTCGGGTGACGGGACGACGCCGAGCGCGTTGAACGCGGCCGTGCGCACCTTCTCGTCGAGCGCATGATCTCCGACGCGCGCGATCAGCTCGGCGGCGGGGAGGTTCCCGCTCGCGTGGAGCCGGCCGAGGCCCTCCATCGCGAGGATGCCGACCCCGACGTCGGCATCGCGGGACAGCGCGAGCAGGCGCTGCGGGTCGCTGTCGGGGTGCTTCGCGAGGTCGCGCGTCGCGGCCCGGCGAACCTTCGGATCGGAGTCCTCGAGGTCGGCGGCGAGCATCCGCGACACCGGCTTGGCGAGCGTCGGCGGCTGCGTCGGCGCAGGCGCCGTCGCACGGGCCGGCAACGCAGCGCTACGCGGCTCTGCGGAGGACGCGGCCGGCTGCGTGGGCGCCGGGGCGGCTTCGGAGCTCGCCGAGGACGAGCGGCCGATCCAGATGCCCAGGCCGAGCACGCCAGCCGCGGCCATTCCGAGCGCGAGGTGCGAGCCGCGCATCACTCGATGTCCGCGCAGCAGCGGCAGTAGCTCGACGTCGTCGTAGCGCGCGTGCCGTCGGGGTTCGCCGCGTCGCCGCTCGAGCTGTTGACGAACATCGCGGAGTCATCCGCGTCCTGGTCGTCCATCCAGTCGAGGTACACGGTCGTCGCGAGGGACACGCCCGACATCATGACCGCGCGCATCTCCGCCGACGAGCACATGTGGCCGAAGTTGACCCGGCAGCGGTTCGCGCAGGCGGAGAACGTGTGCGAGCCGACGTCGGTGCTCTCGACGCACAGGCTGCCGCCGGCGCTGATAAAGCCGGTCGGGCAGGCGCGGCCGTAGAGCTGGTTGCCGCCCATGTTGATCGGCCCGACCATCGTGTCGCCGGTCCCGTTGACGTAACGATTGTCGAGGATCGAGTAGTCGAGCGACACGGTGTCGGCGTCGACGACGATGCCGGAGCCCGCGACCACGTTGATCGTCGCCGCGCCGGAAGCCGCGCCGCCGGTGAGGCCGTTGCCGGCGATCACGTCGGTGATGTCTCCGGTGCCGCCGGGCGAGTCGTTGTCATTCGCGCAGAACCAGCCGCTGCCGGACCACTTGAGCACCTGATTCATCGAGCACGTCGTGAGCAGCGAGAGCGCGGCATCGCCCATCGCGACGCCGCCCTGAAGGCCGGTGCCGACGGCGGTGGTCACCGAGGTGATGTCACCGCCGGAGTTCGTGTCGGTGTCCGCGTCGGCCGCGCAGCCCCACGACGCGCCGTTCCACTTGAGGACCTGGTTCATCGAGCAGGTGTTGAGTAGCGAGATCATCACGTTGCCCGTGGTGCCGCCGCCCATGATGCCGCCGGCCGGGCCGATCGAGACGCCGGTGATCGTCCCGACGCCGCCGGAGTCAGCGGAGCACTGCCACGCGGTGCCGCTCCACTTGAGGATCTGGTTCATCGCGCAGGTCTGGATCAGCGACAGCGTGAGGTCGCCCGACGCGCCTCCGCCCTGGAGGCCGGTGCCCGCGGTGACACCGGTGACGTCGCCGGTGCCGCTGAGATCGGGCGCGCACACGACGGTGCCGTCGCCGTTCACGCCGATGATGAAGTTGCCGGTGTTGCACGTGCCGCTGACGCGCTTCTGGAACGCCGCGGCGTCCTGACCGCCGAGCGCCTCGCTGTTCCCGGCCTGCATCGCGTACGGCACCGAGGAGATGGCGACGCGCGGCTCCATCGCCACGTCGTCGACCTTGACCTCGAGCCACAGCTTCTTGCCGTCGAACACGTTGACGCCGAACGCGGTCACGCTGCCGAGGTCGGTGTACACGACGCCGTCCTCGTCGATCTCGACGTCGCGCGCCTCGGTCCACACCGCGTTTCCCCCGGCCTCCTGCGAATACAGCGCGAACGAGAGGCGGTGCGGTCCGCTCACCGGCTTCCCGCTCTCGTCGTCGGCGAGTCGCGCCGAGAACGACAGCGTCGTCGGCACCGCCGCGGCGGCCGTGGCCGCAGCGATCGCGAGACCCGCGGCCAGCGCGGCACCGAGCACCTTGCGCATCACGGTGCCACCACCGTGTTCGGCGTGACCTTGATAGCGCCGGCCTTGCCGGGCTTCGCGAGCTGCGGGCGTCCGACCTGCACGTCCATCCGCATCCCGCCGCCGCGAATGCGGCCCGCGGCGACGGCGGTCTCCTTGCTCGGCGTCGCGGGACCGCTCTCGGTCTCGGCAGACGCACACGATGCGAGCAGTGCCCCCACGATCACGATGCGCACGACGCGTACGATTCCACTCATCGCGCGCGTCTATATCGCAACGGTTCGACCAACTGCACGAGGTTTCGGGACCTCGCGCAACCCCGCGCAAGGATTCAGCTAGGGGGCGGGTGCGAGGCCCTGGATCGACATGCCCCCGTCGACCGCGAGGGTCTGGCCGGTGATGTAGGAGGCTGCGGGGAGCGCGAGGAACGCGATCGCCGCCGCGACCTCGGCGGGCTCCGCGACGCGCGCGAGTGGCGTGCGCGCGAGGATCGCCTCCAGTCGGCGCGGCTGCGCGAGCACGGGCGCGACCAGATCGGTCCGCGTGTACCACGGCGCGACCGTGTTCACGCGGATGTCGTCCTTCGCCCACTCGAGCGCGAGCGTGCGCGTCGCCTGATCGAGACCTGCTTTCGCTGCGCCGTACGCGACGCCTGTCGCGAGCGCGACGATTCCGGCGACCGAACCGACGTGCACGATGGCGGCTCCCTTCGCTGCAGCGAGGCGCGGATGCAGCTCGCGCGATAGCGACAGCGGCGACAGGAGATTGAGCGTCACGATCTGCGAGATCGTCGCGTCGTCGTATCCGGTCAGCGGCCTGCGGATGTTTCCGCCCGCGTTGTGCACCAGCACGTGAAGTACCGGGGGCGCCGCCGCGATGATCGCGGCCCGGCCCTCCTGCGTCGCCACGTCCGCCGCGACCCCGGTGACCTTCCCCGGGTGCGCGGCGATCGTCGCATCGATCGCATCCTGCGTGCGCGCCACGATCGTGACGTGCGCACCGAACGCGACGAGCTGATCGACGACCGCACGCCCGATCCCCTTGCTGCCCCCCGTGACGAGGGCTGCCTTGCCATCGAGCCGCCAGCTGGTCATGGACCCGAGCATGCTCCATCCGCTCCTGTCGCTGCACGCCTCGCCCTGATGTTCTGTCCGCCCGGACAAGGTAGACCCGTTGTCCGAGATCTCGATCTCAGGGGGTATTTCCAATAGCCCCCAACAGACTGCACGCCCGAGCCGAAAAACGTGCAACCGAGTTGCGTCTTTCCTCAACCCGGGTCGGGTTTCGCGGCCGATTCGGGTGCGTGGCGACCGTCGTGTCCGGGTCTTGCGTCGCGTCGATCGCGTTCCGCGTGCGCGACGATCATGACATACGGGCCGAACGCCACGAGCCGATCGACGTCGATCCGGTCGATACCCTTGCGGCCGCTGGTGAGGAGCGCCGTCTTGCCGTCGACCGTCAGCCGATCAACGCTGCACCGCGCAGTCACGTGGCGGAGAGGCCAGGATGCGGCGGAGCTCGGGCGCCAGGCGCGGGTCGTCCCGGATCGCGCGCTCGAGCGCCGGCTTGCCTTCGTTCTGGAACCGGCCGGCCATCGCGAACGCGTACATCGAGTTCTCGTAGCAGACGGTGGCGTTGTAGTGAGCGGAGTCGCGCAGCGGGTCGTCGTCGGGGACCGTGCGGTAGCGCGCGGCGCAGGCGAGGTAGTGCCGGGCCGCGGCGGCGAGGTCGGTGCGAGCCGCGCCGTCGGCGAGCTCGACGTCGTGCTTGGCCTGGGCCTGCGCGTCGTCGAACGCGGGCGCGGCCGACGAGCCGCTCACGAACATCACGGCCTCGGTGAGGCTCTTGAACGCGAGCTCGGCGCAGAGTCCGATCGTCGGCTCGTCGGGCGCCCGCGCGCCAGGTGTCGTCGCGGTGCCGCCGCCTCGCCAGCAGCCCGAAACGAGGAGGAGCGCGAGCGCGGCGCGCATCACTTCGCGTGCTCTCCCACGATCGCGATGTACTGCTCCATCGCGGCGTCCTTCGATAGGCCCTTGCGCTTGGCCCAGGCGTCATACTTCGCGCGGCCGCGCACGTCGAGCATGCCCGGGCGGCTGCCGGAGACGTCGCCGAGGGTGGCCTGCTTGAAGAGCCCGTAGAGATCGAGCTGCACGTCGGTGCCGACGCTGACCGGCTTGATGCGAGCCTGGGCTTCCGCGAAGCGCTGCGCGAGATCGGACATGAGCGGAGAGTATCAGCGCGGCTTGCACACCGTCGCGGTCGCAGGCGCCGCACCGGAGGAGCCGATGAACCGCGAGGCCTCGGTCTTGACCGTGCCCGGTAGCGAAGCGCACTGGCCGTTCTGGGCCGCGGCCTTGCTCACGCAGATGCCGGCGACGGTCGACGTGCTGGCGGGGTCGGCGATGCAGAACGTCGGTGCCGCGCCCGACTGATCGGGGCACGCGCCCGCGCACGACTGCGTGCAGAACCCCGCCGAGTGGCAGCGGCCGCCAGCGAACGCGCACTGCGCGTTGGTCGTGCACGCCGTACCGATGAACGGCGACGGCTGCGGGGTCGCGCCGTGGAGCTTCGGGAACGCGCGCGTGTCGTCGAGGCGGACGAAGGTGTACCCCGCGGCCTCGAGCGCCGTCAGGATCTCGTCGAGGTGGTCCGCCGTCGACGGGTGGATGTCGTGGAACAGGACGATGCCGCCGTTGTTCGCGCGGACCTGCGACATGACGTACGCCTTCATGTCGTTGCGCATCGAGTCCGGCACGTAGCGAAACGTCGACGCCTTGCACACGCCGTTGCCCGACGCGTAGCACCAGTCGGCGCTGTCGACGTGCCAGCCGGTGACGATGTACCCGCGGTCGCGCGCCTGCTTCATCGTCGCGCAGGTCGAGCTGCCGAACGGGAAGCGGAAGTACCTCGGCGTTTCACCGGCGGCGCGGATCAGCGCGTCAGTGCGGTCGATCTCGGAGGCGACCTTGGTAGCGCTCTGCTGCGCGAGGTTCAGGTGACCCTGCGAGTGGTTCGCGAGGATGAAGCTCGGGTCGGCGGCGATCTGCGCGGCGATCTCCTTCGCTCCGGGCGTCGCGTAGCGTGAGCCGTTCGTGAAGAACGTCGCCGGCGCGTTGTGCGCCTTCAGCACCTGGATGACCTTCGGCGTGGTCGCCGGATTCGGACCGTCGTCGAAGGTCAGCGCGATGCGTTTGTTGAAGCCGGTGCGATCCGGGACGCGCACGCCGGAGCAGTCCGTGCCGTCTTCCTTGCCGGGCTGCAGACTCTCGTCGTACGCCTGCTCGAACAGCGCGCTGTCATCGGTGCACGTGTCTTCGTCGTGACACTCGTCATCGACGCAGGCTCCAAAGCCGAGGACAACTGACACCAGGGCGGCGGTTCGGGTGAAGGCGTGACGCATGGCTGCGCCGGGGAGGAGCAAGGCCCGCGCCGCGCCAAGTGCTCGGATCGTCGTCGCGATCGGTGGCAAGTCGAGTAGCGCGTGAAGCCCAAGTAGCCGGGACTACGGGGAGAGTAGTGCACGTGCGTGCGCAACGCCGAGCTCGACCGCCTTCGCGTGATCCTCGATCGGCTTCACCTTCGCGTCCGGGCCGATGAACGCGATGTACGCCACCTCGTCGGAGGTACCGCCGATGCGCGGATCCGGGTTGATACCGAGGAGCTCGGCCATCGCATACGACGCCTCGCCGATGCTCGCGGTCGGCCCGACGTCACCGAGCGGACCGTACGC
The DNA here is from genome assembly GCA_016794545.1 of Myxococcales bacterium. GTDB lineage: Bacteria > Myxococcota_A > Polyangia > Haliangiales > Haliangiaceae > JABFXX01. The sequence goes on along the minus strand of JAEUJX010000283.1, from coordinate 5,578 downwards.
GACCTTGTCCTTGTAGATGACGGCGACCACCGAGCCCATCGTCAGGCCGGCGTCGCGGTAGCTCCAGCGCGGAGACACGCCCGGCACCACGACAAATGGCAGCGTCGCGGCGTCGAGCGGATCGCCCATCGAGTCGACGGCTGCCGTTTGATTCTGGAAGTACGGATCCGTCTGGAGGTTGCACTTCGCCGTCTCCTTGCCGTCGCAGTCGACGTCGAGGTCGGCCTTCCAGAACACCGCGGTGGGCAGCCCGCAAATGTCGACGGTCGCCGTGCCGCCGCCGTTCTCGGCGTACTTCCCGCCGACCACGTTGCACGTGGCGATCGCGGCGCGCAGCTCGTCGGCTGTCGGCAGGCCTGGTGCGTCGGGCGTGATCACGTCGGGAGCGTCGGGCTGGGCCGTCATCATGGCGTCGTCGCCGCTGCAGGCGGTCGAGAGCGCGACGGGCAGGAGCAGCGCGAGTGGCGTGCGCACGATACGCCATCCTATCAGGCGAGCGCGCGTGCGAGGGCCGGAAGTGCCTCTCCGGCGCGCGCGTCCACGCGGAGGTGGGCGTGCGGGTCGCCGCGCGTCGGGCCGCGGTTCAGGATCGCGACCGGCACGCCGCGCTCGGCGGCGCGGCGCACGAAGCGGTAGCCCGAGAAGACGGTCAGGGAGGAGCCGACGACGAGCAACAGCTCGGCCCGGTCGAACGTGTCCCAGGCGGCGTCGAGCGTCGCGCGCGGCACGCTGCCGCCGAAGAACACGACGTCGGGCATGAGCACGCCGTCGCACGTCGCGCACGGCACGACCGTGAAGTCCGCGACCAGCTCGTCGGGCAGGTCGGCGTCGCCGTCGGGTTGGAGGCGGGCCGCCGCGAAGCCCGGCTCTGCAGGACCGCGCAGGGGCGTCGCGGGTGGTGTGGACGGAGCTGGACGGCGCGCGGCCCATGCCGGGTTCGCAATGTCGAGCCGCGCCTGGAGCGCGGCGCGATCGGTGAGCTCGCCGCAGGCCAGGCAGCGCACGCGCCCGATCGCGCCGTGTAGCTCGACGACGCGTCGGCTCCCGGCGGCACCGTGCAGTCCATCGACGTTCTGCGTGATGAGGCCGGCGACGATGCCGGCGGCCTCGAGGTGCGCGAGCGCGGTGTGCGCGGCGTTCGGCCGGGCGCCGGACAGCCGCGGCCAGCCGAGCATCGAGCGGGCCCAGTAGCGGCGGCGCATCTCGGGTTTGTCGACGAACTCCCGGTGCTGGATGGGCGGGCGCGTTCGCGGCGGTGTGTCCACCCCGCGGTAATCGGGGATGCCCGATTCCGTCGAACAACCGGCGCCTGTGAGGACGACGAGCCGGCGTCCGCGGGAGAGCTGAGCGAGGTGCTCGACGCCGGGATGCACGGGACTAGCATAGTGGTAGGTTCGGCCCGTGGCACTCACGCAGAACGAGCTCGACACCTACGAGTACAAGCTGCGCAAGCGTGGGTTCCGGCGCGACGACATGTACATGCACGACTGCCCCGACTGCAGCATGAAGCAGACCGTGCTGACGTACATCATCGCGGGGAAGGGCGGCGGGCGAGACATCAAGCTGTGCGTCGAGTGCGGCAAGGCGCGCAGCTTCCGCAGCGTCGCTGGGCTTGAGGAGCGTGCGGAGGATCCGGGCTTCGATCTCGCGACCTTTCTCCGCTGATTCGCTACGCTGCGCGCCATGAAGACGCGTGCCGCGGTGGCGTACAAAGCAGGTGATCCGCTCGTGATCGAGGAGGTGGATCTCGAGGGGCCCAAGGCGGGCGAGGTGCTCGTCGAGATCAAGGCGACCGGGGTGTGCCACACCGACGAGTTCACGCGGTCGGGTGGCGACCCCGAGGGACTGTTCCCGGCCATCTTCGGGCACGAAGGGGCGGGCATCGTGCGCGAGGTAGGCGCCGGCGTGACGACGCTCCAGGCCGGCGATCACGTGATCCCGCTCTACACGCCGGAGTGCCGCACCTGCAAGTCGTGCCTGTCGCGCAAGACGAACCTGTGCACCGCGATCCGCGCGACGCAGGGCAAGGGGGTCATGCCCGATGGCACGAGCCGGTTCTCGATCAAGGGCCAGCCGATCCATCACTACATGGGCTGCTCGACGTTCGCGAACCACACGGTGCTGCCGGAGATCGCGCTCGCGAAGGTGCGCTCCGACGCTCCGTTCGACAAGATCTGCTACATCGGCTGCGGCGTCACGACCGGCATCGGCGCGGTGCTGTACACCGCGAAGGTCGAGGCCGGCGCGAACGTCGTGGTGTTCGGGCTCGGCGGTATCGGCCTCAACGTGGTGCAGGGCGCGAAGCTGGTTGGAGCCGACAAGATCATCGGCGTCGACATCAACCCTGCGCGCGAGGCGCTCGGTCGCTCCTTTGGCATGACACACTTCGTGAACCCGAAGGAGATCAACGGCGATCTGGTCGCGCACCTCGTCGAGCTGACGGGCGGTGGCGCGGACTACTCGTTCGAGTGCGTCGGCAACACCACACTCATGCGTCAGGCGCTCGAGTGTTGTCACCGTGGCTGGGGCGTCAGCGTGATCATCGGAGTCGCCGGCGCGGGGCAGGAGATCTCGACGCGGCCGTTTCAGCTCGTTACCGGGCGCGTGTGGAAGGGGACGGCGTTCGGCGGCGCGCGCGGTCGCACGGATGTGCCGAAGATCGTCGACTGGTACATGGACAAAAAGATCGAGATCGACCGGTTGATCACGCACAAGCTGCCGCTCGAGAGGATCAATGATGCGTTCCAGCTCATGCATGAGGGGACGTCGATCCGCACCGTCATCGAGTTCTGATCCGGACACACACGGCCGTCCTACCCGACCCGGGTTATGGAGCGTCGCGGAGCGTCGGGAAACACCCCTCGGGATTGACGATCTCGCGCGTGGTACCGACGCCACGCTCGTCTGACCTTGTCCGGTCGAATCCGGTTTCCGGACGGTAGTCCGGGACCCGGCCACGGTGCCCTGGCCAACTGGTTCGGATCATTGGAGCTCGCGCTGGCAAGAGACGTGCTGTGCGCTGGCGTCGTGACCCAGCCGCGCCGGATCTTGCCGAACTCCACGTACATGGCGACGCGGCGCACGACGCAGCAGCAGTTCTGGCTGCGTCCGGACGCGACGACCAACAACGACACCATCTACTGCATCGCAGTCGCGGCGCTGCGCCATCAGATCCAGGTCATCGACTTCAACGTGCTTTCGAATCATCTGCATCAAGTCTTTCGGGCCTCGCTGGCCAATGCACCCGAGTACCTGCGGGATGTTCATGGGCTGATCGCGAAGGTGATGAATGCGCGGCTGGGACGTTGGGAGAACCTCTGGTCTAGCGCGAAGCCGAGTCTCGTTGAGCTCGCCAACGAAGAGGACCTGATCGACAAGATCGTGTACGTCGCTTCGAACGCCGTGAGGCACGGGCTCGTGGAGCGCATCGAGGAATGGCCAGGCGCTCGTGGCTTTCACGCGCTGTTGAGCGGCAAGCCCCTAAAGGCGACGAAGCCGAAAAGCTTCTTCTCGTCGAAGAACAAGAAGCTCCCCGACAAGGTGAAGCTGCATCTTCGAATTCCGCCGGAGCTCGGTGATCACAAGACGATCATGAAGGCCGTCATACCTCGCGTGTCTGCCGCCGTGCGCTACTTCGGGCACCAGCGTGAGCTAACGGGGATTCCAGTTCTCGGTCGCGCAAGGATCCTTCGCCAACCGCGTGCCGCCGCACCCAGCACGCCGCCAGAGCGACGCGGTCTGAATCCCAGGATCGGAGCAAAGGAGCTCGAGACCCGCCTGGCTGCGATTCAAACGAAACGCGAGTTCCAGAAGGAATACCGCCTTGCCTTGCTTGCCTACCGCGCCGGAGCACCAATCTCATTTCCGGTCGGCACGTACTGGCTTGCGCGCCACCTCGGTGTCGGCGTCAAGCCAATCGAAAAACTGAGCTGAGCTCGCCTCCCGCGTACGCGCGCGCCGAATGGCGCGCGCCGTCGCGGCGTGGTCGATCGCGAAGGCCCGTGGGGCGCACATCTGCAAGGGGCTGATGTCCGGTGACGCGCGTAAACGCCGGACGATCCGCGACCCGGGTCCGGAAGAGCGGTCAGGAGATCCGGCGCGCGGTCTGCGACCAGCGCCACATCAGCGTCGAGGCGAGTCCCAGGTTGCCGGCGCTCACGAAGTACATCCGGTACTCGGGGAAGCGCGACGCGAGCAGGTACGCGATGAAGTAGACCGCGCTCGATACGCCGAGCCACGGATCGGTGTGTACGGCGAACATCCCGCACGACGCGCCCCACAGGAACAGATTCAAGGTCAGCGTATCGTCCACAGGCCGGGCTGCGAGGTAGATGCCGGCGCACAGGATTGCCTGGCCGAGGAAGATCATCTTGCCGGCCTGGAAGAACCGCCGGTTGATCGCGGTCATCTTGTTGCGGCCCGCCCAGATCCACAGGATCCATGCAAGCGCGAGGCAGCCGAGCGCCCACGCGAACGCCATCGCGTGCGTGCGAAGGCCCATGTCTGGCCGCAGGCCGCCGATCAGTGGCAGGATGACGAAGCCGAACGTCAGCGCGCCGATCGCGGTGCGCGTGCGCGGATCGATCGTCTGATCCGCGAGGTCCTCGAGGTGCTGCTGGCGCTTGGACTGCGCGGCGACCGCGGCCTCGGCTTTCGCGAGGAGCGCCGGCTTGTCGGGGAGCTCGGCGAGCAGCGTCACCGCGGCCCGGGGATCCCCGCACGCGAGCTCGAATTCGGCGATAGCGACCGTCGCTCGGGTCAGGCCGTCGCGAGCCTCGCGGTTGTCGCGCCACGTCGCGAGTGCTTCGTGGAACGCATATCGGCAGATCGCCAGGCGGCGATACAGCTCCTCGCGCTGCGCGCGCTCGGCGCCGGCGGCAAGGGCGACGAGTTCCTCCAGCTGGGCGGCCGCGCCGCTGGAGAGCCGTGCGGAGCCGCGGTGCTCGAGATACCGCTGCAGCGCCTGCTGGAGCGCCTCGACGCTAGGATAGCGGTCCACCGGATCGGGCTGCATCGCGCGCGTGCAGATCGCGGCGAGCTCCGGCGGCGTGTCGGCCGGTAGCTGTGGCCTCGAGAGGATCACGCTCGAGATGATCGCGAGGGCACTCGTCCCGCGGTGAGGTGGGTGGCCACCGATCAGCTCGAACAGCACCGCGCCGGCGAGGTAGACGTCAGTGCGCTCCGAGAGCTTCGGGCCGTCCGCCTTCCCGAGCATCTCGGGCGCCATGTACGACGGCGTGCCCGCGAGGTCCGAGGACTCCGAGATGTGCGGAAACCGGCCAGTTGGATCCTCGTCCAGGCTCGCGGCGATGCCCCAGTCGAGCAGGTAGACCTCACCGAACTGGCCGATCATCACATTGCTCGGCTTGAGGTCGCGGTGGATGACGCGGCGGCTGTGCGCGAACCGCAGCGCGTTCAGCACTGACATCAGGATCGCGAGGTTCCACGCGAGCAGGTCCTCCGCGCCGAAACGCCGCCGGACCTCGGCCGCGTCCTTGAACAGTGCGCTCCACTCGACACCGTCGACGCGTTTGAGGATGAGCAGCGGGTTCAGCTCGTCGTCGATCTCGAGGTGATG
>JAEUJX010000270.1 GCA_016794545.1 Myxococcales bacterium | reverse complement strand
CAGGGCGGGTTCACCGCGCGCGACGTGCCCGCGCTCACCGAGCACCTGCGCGGCCAGCTGCGCCGCGCGATCAGCGCGCGCTGGGCGCCGCGCGGTCAGCTCGCGGTGTACACGCTCGACGGCATGATCGAGGACGCCGTGCGCGGTGCCGTCGACCGCCGCGACGGGGGCGCGGTGCTCGCGCTCGAGCCCGCGATCGCACAGGACATCATCGCCGCAGTGAAGGGCACGCTCGGCGACGGGCCCGCCGTCATCCTCACGAGCGGCGACGTCCGCCGCCACCTGCGGTCGCTGCTCGAGCCCGAGCTGCCCGCCGTCGCCGTGCTCGCCGCGCACGAGCTCGCGCCCGGCACGCGCGTCGAGACCGCCGGCCGTATCGCCGTGTGATGCGCGGCGGGATCGTCGTCGTCGTCGCGCTCGCGGGGGTCGCCCACGCCGACCGCGGCCTCCACGGCAGCGCCGGCATCGGCGGCTCGCTCGTGATGACCGGCGCGCAGGGCGACCGCTTCCGGCTCGACCTGACCGTCGATCTCAAGCCTCGCTCGCGCTACGGCGTCGTCGTCGGCTGGCGCGCGTTCGACGAGGACCACCGGGGCCTCGTCACCGCCGGCCTCGCGTTCGAGGGTGCCGCGTCACGCCCGCGCCTCGTGGTCGATCTCCACGCCGATGTCGGCCTCGATCTCGACGCGACCCGGCCGCTCGTCGGCGGCGGGATCCGAACGACGCTCATGATCTACGGGCCGTTCGGCGTCGTGCTCGACACGGGCGGCTACCTCGTGATCGACGGCATCGACGACTCGCGCCTCCAGCTTCAGGGCGCGACGCTGTTCGGCGCCCGCTGGTGACGCGCGACGCGTGCCCGCGGCACGATCGAGCTCACAGCGCTCGTGCTTCGCCGACGTCGAGGATCCACAGCCGCGCCGGATCCCAGCCGCGCTCGGCCCAGCAGGCGCGCAGCCGCTCCGGCGGCTCGCCGATCGCCTCGTCGGTGAGGCGGTAGGTGCCCCAGTGCATGGCCAGGAAGTGCCGCGCCCCGAGCGCCTCGAAGCCGCGCGCCGCGTCGACCGGATCGACGTGCTGCGGCTCCATGAACCAGCGCGGCGCGTAGCCGCCGATCGGCAGCATGGCCCAGTCGATCGAGAACCTCGCGCCGATCTCCGCGAAGTGCTCGCCGTACGCGGTGTCGCCCGAGTGGTACGCGATGCCTTCGGGGGAGCGGATGACGTAGCCGCCCCACAGCGTGTCGTTGCGGTTCCACGGCATGCGCATCGACCAGTGGCGCGCCGGCACGAGCGTGATCTCGAGATCGCCGACGATGTGGCTGTTCCACCAGTCGAGCTCGACGACCCGCGGGTGGCCGAGCTTCGCGATCCGCGGACCGTTGCCGAGCGGGACGATGTACGTCGCCTCGTGCGGCAACCGGGCGAGCGTGGGCAGGTCCATGTGATCGCGGTGATCGTGGGTGACGAGCACGAGATCCGCCGCGGGCATCTCGGCGAGCGGCACGCCCGGCGCGACGAGGCGCGGCGCGACGTTGCTGATCGACTTCGACCAGATCGGATCGACGAGGACGAGCTTGCCCCCGAGCCGCAGCGCCCACGTGGCGTGGCCGATCCACACGCACGCCGGATCCCCTGTCGCGAGCGCGGCGGCGCCGCCGTCCACGACCTTCGGCCGCACGGCATCGAGCACCTGCCAGTCCTCGCGCCGCGGCTCCTTCTTGCCGAGCTTCCACCGGAGGATGTCGCCCGGCCCGCGCGCCGGCCGCGTCGCGCGATCCTCGAACTTGCCGCTCATGGGCTCGACGCGAGCCGACGATCGAGCGCTGCGCCGACCTGCGCGTACGCGGCGCGCCGGAGCTCGCTGACCTCGCCCGCCTCGATCAGCTGCGCGAGCGTGTGGTCCTCGCCGCCGGGCACGAACAGGCGGTCCCAGCCGAGCAGGTGCGAGCCCGCCGGCTGATCGGCGATCCGGCCGTCGCACACCGACGCGTACAGCTCGATGTCGGCGCCGGGCGCCCGGCGCAGCGCGATCGCGAGGTGCATCTTGGTCGGGGTCTCGCGCCACCACTTGCAGAACCGGTTCGCGTTCTCGCTGTCGAGCTCGAGCCGCAGGCTCTTGCCATCCATCGTCGTGATGTCGACGGCCTCGGCGAAGCACGCCCCATCGACCGGGTGCGCCAGCAGCTTGTCTCGCGCGCGCTGGCCCGGGTCGGGCGCGCTCGTCGAGAACGCCGACTGGAGCGCCTCGCACCGGAGCTCGACGCCGGGGATCACGGCCTGCACCTCGCGCGCGCGCAGCTCGTTGCCGTCGATGAAGATGACCACGCGCCGAACCTACTATGTACGATGGGCTCATGGTGCCCGTCTCCGATGATCCTGCGCTCGACGCCACGCAGGCCCCGCCCCCCGCCGACATCGGACGGGATGCGACGCAGGCGGCGCGGAGCGATGTGACCCAGGCGAGCGTCGTGGTGTCGTCACCGGGACGGTCGGGACGGCTGTCGCTGCCGAACTACCGGCTCGGCAACCTGCTCGGCCGCGGCGGGATGGGCGACATCGTGCTCGGCCACGACAGCCTGATCGGCCGCGATGTCGCGATCAAGCAGATGCGCTCCGAGCAGCCCACCACCGACCAGGTGTCGCGGTTCCTGCGCGAGGCGAGGATCCAGGCGCGGCTCGAGCACCCGTCGATCGTGCCGGTCCACGCGCTCGGCACCGACGAGGCCGGCCTGCCCTACTTCACGATGAAGCGGCTGACCGGGACCACGCTCGCCGAGATCCTCGCGAAGCAGGATCCGCCGCCGCGCCCGCGGCTTCTCCGCATCCTCGTGGACGTCTGCTCGGCCGTCGAGCTCGCCCACGCGCGCGGCGTCGTGCACCGCGATCTCAAGCCCTCGAACATCATGGTCGGCGACTTCGGCGAGGTCTACGTGCTCGACTGGGGGCTCGCGCGGATCGTCGACGAGGCCGGT
>JAEUJX010000559.1 GCA_016794545.1 Myxococcales bacterium | reverse complement strand
ATGGTCTGCGCTGGGCGTTCGGCGACGCGGCCGTCGACGGCCTGCTGTCGTCGCGTCCGGAGATCGCGACCGGTGCCCGCCGCGCGCGGTGGGACGGCGACGCGCACGCCGTCGTCGCGACCCCCGTGCTGTCGCTCGGCGCGAACGCGTGGTCCGATCCGCGGCGCGACACGGTGACCGCGAACGCGCTCGAGGTGAAGTCGTCGGTCGACGGCTCGGTCGTCGCGCGCGTCGATCGCCGCACCGCGCCGACCCGGATGTATCCACACCGCGTGTTCCGCTCGCGCGGCGCGCTGTGGCAGGTGCCGGCGGGCAAGCTCGGCGGTGCGATCAGCGTGTCCCCCGCGCCGGCCGGCGAGACGCCGACGTCGCCGGAGCTCGAGGTCGAGATCTCCGCCGCCGACTGGATCGCGCGGCCGGAGCAGCACACCGCCGGCAAGCTGGTGTTCGCGCGCGCCGTCGCGAAGGTCACGGTCAAGGAGCGCGTCACGGGCGCGATCGCGCGCGGCGCGGCCTCGGCCGGCGTGCGCTACGAGCCCGCGCTCGCGGACTACTCGACCCTTGGCGTCGTGCTGCTGTTCGAGAAGATCCCCTCGCGCAAGGCGCTGCGCCACGCCGGCCGGCTCGCCGCGGACCTCGTGCCGGCGCACGTGCGCGTCGAGCGCGATGACCTCGAGCTGGTCGTCGCCCCCGATGGGCTCGCCGGCCTGTCGCGTCCGGCGCTGGTGTTCGTCGATCGCCACCCCGACGGCATCGGCCTTGCGTCCGCGCTCGATCCGGCGACCGTGCACGACCTCCTGCGCTGGACCTGGGGCGTGCTTTATCGCTGCCCGTGTGTCGACGGCTGCACGGCGTGCACGCCCGCGGACGTCCTGGCCGCGGGTGGTGACAAGGTCGGAGCGCTCAAGCTCCTCGGCGGCTGACTACTCGGTGGCGCCGGTCTGCTGTGACGGCGTCAGGTTGATCGTGATCACCTCGCTGTAGGTGACCCCCTGGCCCTTGCAGCTGCCGAACGGTGCGGTCTTGTCACTGCACGTCGCGGTGCTCGAGCAGGTCCCCGTGTACGTGAAGCCGCAGTCGGTCGTGATGCCGTTGGCCGACAGCGCGCACGCGCGGAACGTGCCGACGAGCTGCGTCCACGTCCGGTTCGAGCAGGCGAACCAGGTCGGCGTCGCCGCGAACAGGTTGCCGTAGAACGCGCCCTCGACCTTCGAGTACTGCGTGCGCTCGGCGGCGCTCGTCACGAGCGCCACGTTCGTGTCGTGGCGCATCGAGATGTTCACGGGGACGCCGTTGACGTTGGTCCGCGCGAGCAGACAGGCGGTCACCCAGCGCTGCTCGGACACGGTGGGCGCGCGCGTCGCCCACGCCGGCGCGAGCCCGACGAGGCCCGGCAGCGTGTACTGCACTCCCGCCGAGTCCGCGAGCGTGACGCTCTGGCCGTTCGGGATCGCGCAGCCGACGACGTACGACATCACGTCGCGGCCCTCGGGCGTCGACATGACCGCCTGCGCCTCGAGGCTGTTCACCGCGAGGCGGTTGACGGCGAGGCGATTGACCGCGAGGCGGTTGACGGCGAGGCGGTTGACCGCGAGGCGGTTCGACGTGACGACGGCGCTGTCGGTCTCGGACAGCGCCTCGGCTCCGTCCTCGGTCTCGAGGAGGCAGCCGCCCGCGAGCGCGGCGGTCAGGCAGACGGTCAGCGTGATTCGCATACCCACTGGACCGACAGCGTTCGCCAGGTGGACAGGTATCGATCGGGTATCAGAACGCGGTCGTGATCTCGCGGATGTAGGTCCGACTCTCCGAGTCGGTCAGGTCGCCGTTCAGGCTCGACGCCGTGTGGCCGCCGTAGCTGCCCGCGACCGCGGCCGTGATCATCGTGAACTCGGCCTTCAGCCTCGTGGTGACCGGTCCCAGCTTCTCCGTGCGCTGCAGCTTCTCCTCGATGCTGCCGAAGCCGTTCGCGGTCCACGCCAGGTCGAACGACAGGGGCCCGGACTCCTCGCAGGTGAACTCGCCGGTGATGACGTTGACGCGGCAGTGCGTGACGATGAACGACGGCGGCGTCGTCAGCGAGAGAGAGGCGCTCGTGCCGGTGTGCGCGTACGCGGTGCTCGGGATCTCGCCGGCACCCTGATAGAGATCCGCGAAGTCCGGGTCCGCCGGATCCGGCGTCGCCCACGAGAAGTCGAGGCCGGTGGTGTCGTTGATCTGATCTTCGGTGACGGCGAGGAAGCCATTGGTGCCGTCGTCGCCGACCAGCAGCACGGAGGCACTCTGGCCGTTGACGCGGATCTGCGTCGTGTTGCCGGCCACGGCCTGCGCCGTCGATCCCGTCGGCTCCGGCATCGTGGTTTGAGAGCAGGCGGCGGTGAGGGCGGTCATGACAAGGATGGTCGTGCGCATTCCGACCAATGTATCGAAGCGCGCGCCGATCCGATCACGCCAAACGATCGGCTCACGAACGATCGCGTGTGCGTCGCGCTCTCCCTGCCGCAAAACGCTGCATGCGACAGAACCCTGTCGCTACCCGAACCGCGCCGCGTGCCATGCGGGGAGCTCGATCAGGGACTCGAACACGACGTCCGCGTGCGCGAGCGCGTCGCGCGGGTCGCTCCCCGTCGCGACCGCACACACCGTCGCGCCGACGGCGCGCGCGGCCGCGATGTCGTGGATGGTGTCGCCGACGACGATGACCTCGCGCACGTCGCGCTCGTGCTTCGCGCGCTCCGCCGCCTTCGCCACCAGCTCGGCGCGCACGTGCGAGTCACAGCCATAGCCACCGAACGAGAACCAGCGCTCGAGCTGCGCGGCTCCGAGCTTCGCGTACGCGCCCTCCTTCACGTTGCCCGTCGCGATGCCGAGCACGACCTCGGGCCTCGCCGCCAGGTACGTCAGCGCGTCGTGCACCCCCGCGAGCACCTCGACCGGATGCTCGACGAGCAGTGCGTGCAGCTTCGGCAGGTACGCCGCGATGAACGCCGCGCGCTCCCCGGCGGTGGCGCGCCGGCCCATCCGCGCGACAAAGATCTCGTCGATGATCTGGTGGTCCGTCTTGCCGCCGTAGCGGATGCCGGTGCTCGCGTCGGGGATGCCGTGCTGTTCGACGAACACGGCGTCGAACGCCGCCCGCCCCGAGCCGTGCGCGTGGAGCAGCGTTCCGTCGATGTCGAACAGATAGACGACGTGCATCATGCCTTCGTGGTGCGGAGCCGCTTCAACGTGACATCCAGGTTCTCGCGGGTGACGAAGTCGAGGGTGTGCAGCATGCCATCCTCGATCCGGAACAGCAGCCGGTAGTGGATCCCGACGCGCGCCATCAGCACGGGGCGCGGCATGTCCTGCGCCGGCTTCGTGCCGCGCCACGTGAAGCCGTCGCCCGCCGCGAGCCCGCCGAGCAGCTTCAGCATCTCGGCCGCCACCGCCGCGGGTGCGTCGGCGAGCGCGTCCTGCACGCGGCGCGACACCACCGGGATCGAGATGCCGCGCGGCGGTGCCACGTCCTCGCCCTCGTCGTGCTCCGCCTCGACCTCCGCGCGTGCCTCGGGCGCGGCCGCGCGCGTCGCGCGGCTCTGCGCGGCCAGCTGCCGGCGGAGCTCGCCGCGCTCCTCGTTGCCCTCGCTGACCAGGCTCTTCAGCTCGTCGATCTTCGCGCGCAGCTCCCGCTCGCGGTCGCGATCGGCGGGCACCGCCGCCGCCGCACTGGCCGCCGGCGTGACCTTCCGCTGCGTCAGCTCCTTCTGCGCGCGCGCGAGCTGCTGCTCGAGCTCGTCGACGCGGGCCGACGTCACGCGCAGGTTCGTGGCGAGCTGCTTCGCTTCGCCGTCGGTCTCCTCGTCGTCGTCCTCGTCGGACTCCTCGAGCGCGGCGATCACGTCCCACACCCGATCGCCCGGTGGCAGGCCGAGCTGGTCGCGTGCCGTCTCGATGTCCTCGCCGATGAACTGGTTGTCGAGCGTGCCCGGGCCCACCGCGCCGCGCGCGACGAGGATGCCGAGCGCCGGCAGCGCGTGCAGGACGCCGAGCGCCAGATCGACGACCTCCGTGGTCGGCTCCTTGCGCAGCGTGGCCGCGCACTGCGCCTCGAGCGCGGCGAGCACGCCGGACGGAGGCGCGCGCAGCGCCACCTCCAGCGACTCGATCGCGACGTCCGCGGGATTCGCGACCTTCGCGATCTCGGCCGCCGCGATGTCGACCCGCTCGTGCTGCAGCGCGGACATGATCAGCTCGACGCGGTGCTCGTCTGCTTCCGGCGCGCCGTGGCGGCGCGCCCACTCGTCGAGCACGAGCGCCGCGCGCTGCCAGGCGAGCTCCACCACGAAGCGGCGAAACGCGGTGATCAGCGGGAGATCGGCGAGCTTGCCGAGGTCGACGCGCGCGAGATCTCGCAGCGTCAGCCGATCGATGTCCTCCTGGGACATCCGGTCCGCGCCTCTGGTCAGGTAGTCGTCCCACGACATCCCGCGGATCGGCGATCCGGTCTGCTGCGCGTCCTTGTCGGCGCAGCACTTCTTGTACTTCTGCCCGCTGCCGCACGGGCAGGGCTCGTTGCGCCCCACCGACGGCGCCGCGCGCACGGTGAACGCGGCCGGCGGCGGCGTGGCATCGGGCACCTCGGGCAGCGATTCGAGCTGCTGCCGGAGCGCCTTCGCCTCGAGCCGCTTCACCGACAGGATGAACTCGCGCGACAGGTCGTCGTCGACGACGTCGCGCAGATCGGCGACGAGCTTCGAGAGCGCCGGATCGCCGAGCGAGGTCGCGAACGTGTAGAGCAGCGCGCCGGCATCGGCGTCGAGGTCGAGCCGCGCGATGCGCCGGCACGCTCGCGCGACCTCCGCCGGGGGAGCACCATCGCGATGCGCCGCGCGCAGCGCCAGCAGCTCGACGTCGAGCGCGCTTCGCAGATCCGGAATACGCCGCTGCTCGACGAGCTCCATCCACGCTGCCGCGCGGTCGCCGCTCGCGAGCCCGAGCAGCGCGATCGCCACGCCCATGCTCCTCACGCCGGGCAGGATCTCGGCGACGAGCCGCGCATCCACCTCCCTCCCGGCGAGCGCGCGCGCGAATGCGAGCTCCGCGGCGCGGTCGGCGTCGCACGCGCCGATCGCGGCGCGGATCGCCTCGTCGCTCCACTCGGAGTCCTTGATCGCGCGGATGCGGGTGAGGTCCACCGCCATCCTCGCAGCCTACCAATCGGCTGGGATCCCGGGTACCTGCGCCGTCACGCAACCGCGGCCGCGACTGGTCGATACGGGCGCTCCGAAAGGACCTCTCATGTCAGAACAGAACCAGCAGCCGCCCGCCTCCGACCCCTCCATCTCTGCGTGGAGCTCGCTCGCTCCGCGGGCCGGCGCACCGATCCAGCCCTCCGCCGAGGAGCCACCGCAGAACGATTGGCGCTGGGGCTGGAGCCCGTGGGTCGGTATCCACTACGGGCCGATTCCCGTCGGGATCCTGCTCGCGATCCCGATCCTGATCGCGTTGCGGCTGTGAGACGTCCAGTTCCTCGTCGTGCCGGATCGCCACGTCGAGAGTGGCGATCTGGTGGTCGTCCGTGAAGCGGACGAGCGGCTGCCGCCGGAGCCGTTCACGGCGATCGAGATCCACGTCGCGGTGTTGCTCGGCGCCGACGAGGAGGAGTGACGGTCAGGGCGTCGGCGACTTCTTCGTCGAGCCCGGATGGATCCCCTTCTGGTGCGCGACCTTGATCAGGCCATCGAACGTGTCGCGCAGCGCCCAGGCCTTCTCCTTGTACGTCGCGAGCGTGCTCGCGCGGAGCAGGCCATCGCCGAACGCCTTGCCGACGCCGGGGCAGGGCGCATCGCGCTCGATCTTGCTCGAGGTGCCCTCGTAGATGCGGAAGCACGCCTCGATGTCGCCGCGGTTGTAGAGCGGCGCGCCGATGTCGATCGCGTCGCTGATCGCGTCGACCACCTCGCCGATCTGCTGATCGCTACAGCCCTGGAGCACGGTCACCGGATGGTCCGGAACCTGGCGCACGATCCGCGGGCCCGCGTCGGGGTTGCCGCCGCCGCGCTCCTCGTCGGGCGAGCTGGTGTCGGCCGCGAACTTGTCCATCGTCATCGCGATCGGCTGCGCGACCAGCGGCTTCAGGTAGTTGCCGGGCACCGCGAAGTTGATCGCCTGGCCCTGCGCGACGATCAGCGTGGTCACGCCGACGACCTCGCCGAACTGGTTGAACAGCGGACCGCCGGAGCTGCCCTGCGAGATCGGCGCGCTGATCTGCAGCAGCTTGAGACCGCCGGGCGGGCACCGCACGTCCGTCGCATCGCACACCGGTCTCACCTGCGAGATCAGACCCGACGACACCGAGTAGTCGAACACGCCGAGCGGGTTGCCGATGGCGACGATCTGATCGCCCGCGCTCATCTGCTCGCTGTCGCCGAGCCGGACCGTCTTCAGCTCCTTCTTCGGCTTGATCCGCAGCACCGCGAGGTCGCGGCCGGCGTCGATGCCGGCGATCTGCATCACCTCGTACGGCGTGCCGTCGTGCAGCTTCACCTTGATCACCGCGGAGCCCGCGACCACGTGGAGGTTCGTCGCGATCAGGCCGCTCTTGTCGAGCACGAAGCCGGTGCCGACCTTCTCGCCGCCGCCGTCCTTGTCGTTCGCCTCGATGCGCACGATCGCGTCGGTCGACTGCGCGACGATCTCCTTCGCCGTCATCCGCATGCGCGGACCATTCGTCTTCTGCCCCTGCCCGCACGACGTTGCCAGCATGAGCAGCAGCGGGGTCCAACGCATATGATCGAGTCTACCCCGCGGCCTGTCGGGGCGCACGGTCATCGAGGGAACGAGAAGTCCTTGGCGGTCGTGGGTATAGCCGCCGCCGCCGATCGCGACGGCCGCGGGCAGCGTGGTCGACGGATTCGCGCGCTACACCGCGACGTGGAGCGGTCGCGCCGAGCTGCCTTGACGAGCGAACGCATCGGCGCCGGAGTCTGGCAGCTGGACCGGCTACGGCGACGTCGCCGAGCCCTGCGCCGAACCACTGCCACCGGAGGAGGTGTTCTCCTTCTCGGAGTTGTTGAGGCGGATCGAGCGGAGACCGGCCTCGCCGGCGGCGCGGAAGCCCTTCGGGTCGCGGCGGGGATCGATGCCGCTCTTCACGCCGGCGTCGAGGTGCTGCTGGTAGAGCGTCATGCGGATCTCCTCCCAGGACGGGCACGCGGCCGCGGCGGACTTGCACGCCGCGAGCGCGCGGTTCGCGTAGTCGAGCGCGGGGATCACGTCGAGCTTGTCGACGTAGGCGACCGAGGTCGCGAGCAGCGCGCGCCACGCGGACGGCGAGGACTGCGCGCGCTCGGAGCCGCGGACCGCCGCCTCGATCGCCCAGTCCTTGAACGCGGCCTCGCCGAGCCGGCGGGCGAGCTCGGAGATCGCGGCGCCGTCATCGGGGTGCGCGATCGTCCGGGCCTCGGCGAGCGCGAGGCCGAACCGCTGCGTCTCGTCCCCCTTCTGGGCGTGCGCCGCGTACATCGTGCGGGCGGGGATCACGACCGTCGCGATGACGACGGTGAGGATCGCGAGGTCGACCAGGCCAACGAACCGGCGCAGCTGCATTGATCGTAATGACAGTAGCAATCGGCCGCCGGTTCCCGCCGCATTGCGCCATGATTTCTGGCGAGACCCGCCGTAGCCTTTTGCCCCGAGGCGGCGCGAGATGCCCCGCCGTGGAGAGGGTTACCTACTTGTGCAACCACAGGCGTGGCGCGGAGTTGCGCCGTGGATCGACCGTTGCACATCGGCCACGGACCAGACCTGCACCCCTTTCGGAGGATGTTCTAGATGCTGAAAGCTATCTCCAGCGCGTTTCATGAGGGTGGATGGGGCATGTGGCCCATCCTGTTCGTCTCCGTCCTGATCATCGCGATCATCGTCGAGCGCGCGGTCTATCTGTTCCGCGCCTCCGTGGACAAGGACAAGCTCCTCGCGCTGCTCAAGAGCCAGGTGATGAGCGGCAACGTGCAGGGCGCCATCAAGGTCTGCTCGGGTAACCCGACGCCGATGACCCGCATCGTGCAGGCGGGTCTCATGAAGTTCAACAAGAGCGACGAGGAAGTACAGGCCGCCATGGACGAGGCCGCCCTCCGCGAGCTCCCGAAGATCAACGCGCGCACGCCGTACCTCGCGATGCTCGCGAACTTCGCCGTCATGTCCGGTCTGCTCGGCACCATCGCCGGCATGATCAAGTCGTTCGGCTCCGTCGGCAGCGACGAGGGCGGAAACAAGGCGACCGAGCTCGCCGCGGGTATCTCCGAGGCGCTCAACTGCACCGCGTTCGGCATCGGCACGTCGCTGGTCGGTCTGCTCGGCTACTCGCTGCTGCAGGGCAAGACCACGCACGTCATCGACGACATCAACGAGGTGACCGTGCAGGTCGTCAACCTCGTCACGTCGCACCGCGCTCAGATGCAGCCCACGGGTTAGGAGCCACCTCCAACTAACAACTCTGGAGGAGGACCCCCATGGGTGCAGCAGTAGGAACAGACGAAAAAGGAAGCGTCAACGTCGAGCTGAACATCATCCCGTTCATCGACCTGATGAGCTGCTTGACGGCCTTCCTTCTCGTCACCGCGGTCTGGGTCAACATCGCCCAGATCAACATCCAGCCGAAGGGCAAGACGCGCGACACATCGAACGTCCAGAAGGACGACGAGACGGTCACGCTGTCGGTGCTCGTGCAGGCCGATCGCATCTGGATCGGTCTCTCGCGCGTGAACGAGTTCCAGGAGATTCCCAAGAAGGGCGACGAGCACGACTGGGAGAAGTTCGAGACGACGCTGAAGGAGCACAAGGCCTCGGCGTTCTTCGCGGACCGTACGGACCTCGAGATCGCAGCCGAGAGCACGACGACGTCCCCGGTGAAGTATCAGGACGTCATCAAGGCGATGGACTTTGCCCTCAAGGTCGGGTTCATCGACGTCGGTCTCTCTGACCCGGCGGGCCTCGCGGCCCGGCCTTCACTCTGAGGAGGCACCATGCCGGTACACGCAGCAGGACCTCGAACCTACAAGTCGATCAAGTTCAAGCACCTCGTCAGGAAGGCGGGGTCGTCGGCGGGCTCGCGGTCGAGCAACATCGCGCTCAACCTCGTCCCGTTCGTCGACATGATGACGATGCTCGTCTGCTTCCTCCTGATGGTGTTCTCCGCGTCCGGAGAGCTCCTCCAGGCGCAGAAGGGTCTCGATCTTCCGATCGCCGACTCGAAGGAGACCCTCCAGCAGGCGCCGGTCATCATCGTCACGAAGTCCGAGATCACGTATCAAGGACAGCTCGTGGCGACGGTGGAGAGCGCCCTCCGCGATGACTCTCCGACGTTCAAGATCGATGCGCTCTACGAGCGCCTCGACGCGGCGTCGAAGAAGATCAAGGAGGACGTCGGCATGGGCAAGCTGCCCAAGGACCTGGCGAAGGCCTGTGACGACGCGAAGAACAACATCCGTCCGCAGCCGGGCAAGATCTGTCCGGACGGGCTGGCGATCCTCCAGGCCGACGAGTCGACCGACGCGCGGCTGATCAACAAGATCGTCAACACCGCCAAGGCAGCGGGCTTCGATAACCTCTTGTTCGCCGTCAAGAACAAGTAACGCCAGACGATAGGACCACACATGCAGAAGCGGTTCGCGGCCCTCCTCCTGGCGGGGCTTTTTGGCGTTGGCCTCACGGGCTGTCCCGACAATCCCTACTCCGCGAAGACGTGGACCAAGAAGCTCGATGAACCGCGCGAAGCAGAACGCGCGGTCACCGAGCTCGAGCAGCTCGGCGATCCGAGCGCGATCCCCGCGCTCGGCGAGGCCTGGGAGAAGCAGGGCAAGCCCGTCCGGCACCTCCAGGTGATCATCTCGCTCGCGCGCCCGCTGACGCCCGAAGAGGCGAAGGCGAAGTACGCGACCGACTACGAGCAGACCGGCCGCAAGGCGAGCTGGAACGAAGCGCTGCCGTACCTGACGAAGGCGCTCACCACCGTCGACGAGGCGAACCCGCGCTCGGTCGACTCGGCGCAGAAGGCGGCGGACGCGCTCGGCGAGGCCAAGCTCGCCGAGGGCCTCGACGCGCTCGTCGAGATCGCGAGCAAGCCCGTCACCAAGAAGCTGATCGCCGCACAGGTCGCGGCGATCCGCGCGATCGGCAAGTTCGACAACGACAAGGCCCGCGCGGCCGCGGCGCTGACGAAGATCATCGATCGCGAGCCGCCGGCGCACCCGCGCACGGCGAAGGACAAGGAGCAGGGCCGCGCTCTCGAGGAGAAGTTCGGCCTGTTCCTCGGCGTCACCGGCGCGGCGATCAACGCGCTCGGCGACCTCCGCGTGGGCTCGGCGGCGCCGACCCTCGCCATGTCGATGTACCGCACGCCGGAGCTGTTCGTGCAGATCCGGCGCGCGCTCGTCGCGACGGGCCCCTCGGCGAAGGAGGAGCTCCGCAAGATCCTCCGCGGCGAGAACCAGCCCGTGAACCAGCTGTTCAAGGACAAGCGCCTCGACAAGTACTGCGGCGACAAGGGCGACGCCCCGCCGGATCAGTGCCAGCCGGTGAGCGCGAAGGACTTCTACCCGGCCGTCGTGCTCGGCGACTTCTACGATCCGGCGACCAGCGCGGACCTGCTCGCCGCGCTCAAGCGCCCCGCTCAGCCGGTCTACTTCATGGACGACCAGCCGTCGCCGAACACGCAGTACAACGCGATCTTCGACGCACTCCGCAAGATCGGCGCGGCCGACGCGGCGGCGCCGGTCCGCGCGATGTGGATGGGCGGCGGTGCCGCGCCGAAGAAGGGCGAGGCGGCGGCTCCCGAGGACCTCAACACGAAGATCCTCGCGATCAGCGCGTACCCGTTCCTCACCCGTGACGATGCGGGCGTCGACGAGCTCGCGAAGATCGCGGGCGACAACAAGGCCGACGACACGCTCCGCCAGGAAGCGGCCACCGCGTTCGCGCGCCTGTCGCGCGACCCGAAGGACCTCGGCGCGCTCGAGGGCCTCGCGCAGAAGTACTTCGACGCCAGCGAGGCGAAGAAGAAGGAAGCCGCCGGCAAGCCGAAGACGGACGCGGACGCGGCCGACAAGGTGTTCGAGGCGAAGAAGAAGGAAGTCGAGAAGGCGAAGAGCGACCTCCTCAAGATCACGCACGACAACTCGAAGACCGCCGAGGACATCAAGGCGGCGACCGCGGCGACCAAGAAGATCGAGGACGCGTTCAAGGAGGCGAAGAAGGTGCACCGCACCGCGACCGCCCCGTACAAGAACCTCGAGAACGCGGCCAAGGCGTACAAGGGCTACGCCCGCATGTTCCAGACGCACATCGCTCGCATCGAGATCGCGATCCGGTGCAAGCAGGACCTCCAGTGCTACGCGGCGTCGCTGAAGCTCAAGCCCGAGGAAGCGGCGAAGAACAACGCGAAGTACATCAAGGACATCAAGGACTGGACCGACGACGAGAAGAAGGGCCTCGTCGAGGCCGGTGTCGAGCGCGCGATGCTCGAGATCGGCAAGGCCGGTCCGAAGGCCTCGGGCCTGACCGACACGCTGCTCGACGCGGCGAAGAGCGACGTCCGTCTGGTCCGCCAGTCGGTGCTCCTCGCGCTGCCGAAGGTCGCGAAGCTGCCGTGCACGCCCTGCGTGGCCAAGCTCGACGCCGCCATCAAGGCCGGCGAGGGCAAGACCACGCTCGGTGACCTGAACCTCGAGACGACGATGCTCCGCAACTACTACGCGGGCGGCTCGCCGGCGCCGAGTGCGGAGAAGCCGGCCGAAGCTCCGGCCGAGAAGTAGCACCAAGCCACGGCAGGCGACGCCCCGGGAAACGGGGCGTTTTGTGTTTCGGCGTCCGTCGAGGAGGGTTGCGGACCCGAGGTTTCCCGGGTAAGAAACCAACGCTCGTTTCGACGGGCAATCGGGGCGTAGCGCAACCTGGTAGCGCACTTCATTTGGGTTGAAGGAGTTGCAGGTTCAAATCCTGTCGCCCCGACTCTTTCTGCCTCTCTCTTCCCCAGTGAAGTTTGAGGTGGCAGTTCGCGCCGAGAACGCTGCGCTGG
Source organism: Myxococcales bacterium (assembly GCA_016794545.1). GTDB lineage: Bacteria > Myxococcota_A > Polyangia > Haliangiales > Haliangiaceae > JABFXX01. The sequence continues at coordinate 169 of JAEUJX010000559.1, read as the reverse complement.
ACGGTCGTTTCGCCGCTAGGAGCGCCGCGGACGCAGGCGCGACGTCGACGCGCGGGGCTTGCCGGTGGCCCACGCGCCGTCGCGCTCGAGGAGCGCGCCGCGCTGCCGGAGCGCGTCGGACAGCGTCCCCGCGAACGCGTGATGGAGCGCCTCGGCGAGCTCGGCGGCG
>JAEUJX010000186.1 GCA_016794545.1 Myxococcales bacterium | reverse complement strand
GGGCCCGTCGCGCCGCGCGGCTCGATCTTGTCGAGCGCGCGGCGGACCGCGTCGCGCGTGCGCGCGTCGCCGCCGGTGCGGGCGCCGTGCAACGCCGCGAGGCCGGCACCGACGCGCTCCTTGCCGAGGACGCCCATCGCGAGCGCGGCGTTGACCTGCACGTTGACCGCCGGGCTCTTGAACGCCTCGACGAGCCGCGCCGGTGCGTCGGGCAGCGCGGCGATCAGCTCGCCGACGCGCCGGCCGCCCTCCTCGCTCCCGGTCTCGAGCCCCTTCACGAGCGCATCGGCCACCGCCGGCCCGAGCACGGACAGCGTGGTCTGCGCCGCATCGGCCGTGTCGGTGTCGGCGTCGCCGAGCGCGCCGACCAGGTCGGCGGCCGCACCGGCGCCGCCCTTGGCGAGCTTGCCGAGCGCCTTCGCGGCCTCGCGCCGCACCTGCTCGGAGCTGTCGCGCAGGAGCAGGCCCATCGCCGGCGCCGCGCGGCCCGCGGCCTCGCCCTTCACGCCGAGGCAGCGACACGCGTTGATCTTCACGTGCGTGCGACCGTCGGAGAGCGCGAACACCATCTCGTCGATGTCGATCGCGCCCTCGTACTCGGAGCACTCCGAGGCGCTGAGCTTGCGCTCCTCGAAGTCGGGGATGTTCTTCGGCAGGCGGTCGACGGCCACCGCCTTCTCGCGCGCGACGACCGCGAGCATCGCCTGCTTCGCCGCGGTGCGCACGTCGGGCACCGGATCGGTCGCCTCGACGGCGGTGAGGTTCGCCAGCGCCACCTCGGCGTCGACCTTGCCGAACTTGCCGAGGCCGGCGATCGCGTTGACCCGGATCCGGCTGCGCTCGTGGTGCGTGGCGCGCCCGAGGAACGCGATGCCCTTGGCACCGAGCCGCCCCGCCGCGGCGATCACGCCCTTCATCGCGGTGTCGGACGGGACATCGAGCGCGAGCGTGAGCTCCTCGTCGGCCGTGCCGACGAGCTCGGCGAACGCACCGACGATCGCGTCGGTGACCTCGGCGTGCGTCGTCTCCAGAGCCGCGGCGAGCGGCACGATCAGGGGCCGCACGGCGGCGCCGAGCTTCACCACGGCCTCGGCGGCCGCGAGCGCCACCGAGAGCTCGCTGTCGCGGACGAGCGGCGCGAGCTCGGGCGGCGCACTGCCGGCCGCGGCGAGGCCGAGCGCGGCGTTGGCGCGCACGATCGCGCGGCCGTCGCGCAGCATCGCGACGAGCTCTGCGGGGACCAGCACCTCGCGCAGCGGCGCGAGCTCGGCGTAGCGCAGCCTCCGCTCGTCGAACACGAGCTGCGCCTTGGATGGTGGCGCCGGTGGTGACGCCGGCGGCGTGGCCGCCGCAGGCGGGTGGGACTTCTCGGACGCCTTGGACTGCTTGGCGGCGGGTGGCTGCTTCGCGTCGTCGCTCATCGCGGCCACAGTACCCCGATCCCCGCGCTCAGCGTGCGCCGGCCGCGGGGACGCCGATCCCGGTCGTCGTGGCCATCCGGCGCTTGGTGACCGCCATGGTCGCCGCCGCCTTCGCCGCCAGCGCCTCGCGGATCCGCGCCACGCGGTGCGGCGGGTGCCGGAAGAAGTTACGCTCGAGCGCCGGATCCGTCGCGTACGCGCGCACGATCTCGGCCTCGTCCCACGAGGCGGGGAACGCGGCGTACTCGAGCGGCGCGTCGGTGAGCCACCACCGGGTGAACCCGAACCGCTCGTGGTGCTGCTCGTAGATCTGGGTCGCCGGATACGGCACCACGACGCCGCGCGCGTTGAACCCGCCCGCGAGCGGCATCGCGCGCTCGATGAACGCGATGGTGGCCTCGAGCTCCTGGTCGGTCTCGTCGGGCCAGCCGAACATGAGGTTCACGATGCTGTGGATGCCGAGGTCCCGGCACCACGCGAGCACGTCGAGCACGCGCTCGACCGTGACGCCCTTGCCGATCCGCAGCAGCATGCCCGGATCCGCGCTCTCCATCCCGATGTCGATGCCCGCGCAGCCGGCGCGCCGCATGTCGGCGAGCACGTCGCGATCGAGGTGCGCCGGGTGCGCCGTGCAGGTCCACCACACCGGCGCGCCGCTGCCGGTGATCGCATCACACAGCTCGCGCACGCGGCGCTTGCCGACGGCGAACGAGTCGTCGAAGAACGAGAACGCGGACAGGCTGTAGCGGTCGCGCAGGAGGCGCACCTCGTCGGCGACGGAGCGCGCGCTGCGGTAGCGGAACTTGCGCCCCGTGACGTCGTTCGAGCAGAACGTGCACGCGGCCGGGCAGCCGCGGCTCGACAGGATGCCCGCCGGCGGCAGCGGGTGACCGTCCGGGCGCGCCGCGTACCACGCGGGATCGAACAGATCGAGCGCCGACAGCGGGGGCGCCAGCCGGTCGAGCTCCGCGAGGAACGGTCGCGCGGGGTTGTGCCGCACCATCCCGCGGTCGCGCCACGACAGCCCCGCGATCGAGCGCAGCTCGCGCGTGCCGTCGAGCGCGTCGGCGAGCTCGACGAGCACCTCCTCGCCCTCGCCGCGGACCGCGTAGTGGAAGCCGTGCGCGAGCACCTCGTCCGGCTGGATCGTCGCGTGTGGACCACCGGCGATCAGCACGTGATCGGAGAGCTCCGCGGCGAGCGCGTAGGCCGGCTGCACGTACAGGGTCTTCACGTGCAGGCCGACCGCATCGGGCGAAAACGCCGCGATCCGCTGCCGGATCGACGCGAGGTCGTGCGGCGCGTTCGGCGCCGAGGCGTCGAGCAGCGCGACCTCGTGACCGCCGGCGCGCAGCGAGGCCGCGAGGTGACAGAACGAGAGCAGCGGCGATCTCACCGGCTCCGGCGACGGCGGGTTCACGAGGAAGACGCGCGCCATGCCGGGTCGATGATAGCGCGCCCGGCTCAGCGCCGGAGCGAGAACCCGTCGGCGGCGAGGTCGCCCCCCGGCGCCGCGGCGCAGATGGCGGCGGCCGCCGGGGGAATCGCGGCGATCCGGGCGAGCTCGAGCACGTGCACGCCGCCGAGCCGCGCGGCCACGTCGGGCGGCAGCCAGTAGCGCGGCGCGACGGTGTCCACCTCGCCCCGCCGCGTGCCGACCACCCAGCCCGCCGGAGCGTCGATCGTGATCGGCGCCTCGGGCAGCCGCGTGCGCGCGCGGAACGAGCCCTCGATCCGGACGTTCTCGAGGCACATCGCGCGCAGCGCGTCCTCGACGATGCCCCGGTCCGCCGCGGCGTCGGGGGCGAGCGGGCGATGCCCCAGGGCGAGCTCGACCCACGGCGCCGGATCCATCGTGTCGGAGAGGAAGTGCAGCGTGCGGCGCGCGCGCCAGTCCTCCCAGCCGCGCCTCGCCACCGCATCGACGAACGCGGCCGGCAGCGCGCGGTCCCAGGGCTCGGCGCCGGCGTGCCCGCGCACGACCGCGCGCATGCCGAACGCGCGCACGATCGCCTGGCCGATCTGCGACAGCCATGGCGCGGCGAAGATCGCGTCGTCGTGCCCCTCCGCGGGATACGCGAACTCGGGGTGGACGTGGACGCCGAGCCACCCCGCGACGCACTCGTCGAGGTGCAGCGGGTGCAGCGCATCGCGCGTCGGCGACAGGTGACACAGCTCGTGGAGCATCGGCGTCGTGAGGTAGCGATCGATCGCCGACATCGCGTCGGGTCCGCCGTGGGCGGTGAAGTACGCGAGGTCGGCGTCGTTGCCGTAGAGCAGCGGCATCGCGCTCGCGTAGTGCGTGCGCGCGTAGAGCACCGCGAGCGTCGGCGTCCGCGCGCGGAACGCGGCCGCGGTCGCGGCGCCCAGCGCGGGCTCGGCCGCCACGTCGGCGTCGGCGAGCACGGCGAACAGCCGGTCGATCGCGCGCGTCATCCGCGGCAGGCGCGACCAGTCGAGCGGCGCGGACAGCAGCGGCCCGGGCCGGGCGACCTGCGCCGCCCGCTGTGCGGGCATGAGCTCGAGGTAGTGGCGCCGCAGATCCGCTTCGCGCACCACCTCGCGCTCGCGGCGCTCGAGCGCGAGGGCGTGCGACAGCTCGAGGAGGAGCGGCCCGGGTAGCTCGACCGACGCGAGCTCCGGCTCGATCGCGCGCGCCTCGGCGGCGAGGCCGGTCGCCTCCGCGAACCGCGCGCCGGACCCGCGCGGGCGGCGGGCCGTCACCACGATCACCTCCGGCGCCGACGCCAGACGCGCCTCGGCGATCTCGACGAGGCCGGCGTCGTCGAGCCAGCCGCGCAGCACCTCGGTCGGGTACACGCGGCCGGCCTCGGTGTAGAGCGCCATGTCGAGCGAGAACCAGATGCCCTCCGGCGTCGCCGCGTCGAGGTCCGCGAGCACCACCAGCCCGCCGGGCGCGACGGCCCGCGCGGCAGCGCGCACGAGCTCGGCCCCGACGTCCGGGCCGTGCAGGTGCAGCACGTTCGCGAGGAGCGCCGCGCCGTGCGGCTCGAGGGCGACGTCGCGCGCGTCGCCCGCGACGTGCGCCGCGCGAGCGCCGAACCGCGCCAGGTGGTCGCGCGCGATCGCGATCACGTCGGCGCTGTCGACCACCGTCGCGGTCGCCGCCGGGTGCGCGTCGAGGAACGCCGCGCTGTACGCGCCGCCGCCGCCGCCGAGATCGACGAGCGACGAGGCCGCGAGCAGCGGCGCGAGCTCGCGCGCCGCCTCCGCGCCGGCGCGGAGCAGGTGCGCGTGATACGCGCGCACGTCGGGGATCGGTAGCGGGCGCCCGGTCCGGATGACCTCGGCCAGGCGCCCCCAGCCCTCCCGCGGCAGCTCGGTGGACGACGCCGGCGGAGGCGCCGCGAGATCGACGCCGCTCTGCGCCAGCGCCGCGACCAGCGCGCGCTCCCGGTGATCCTCGGGCGCGCGTCCCGCGAACAGCCCGAGCTCGCGGGCCGCGGCGATCGCCCACGCCTGGAGCTGCGGTGCGAACTCGGCGAGCGCGAAGACGCCCACGGCCCTCAGTTGAGCCAGATCATCTTGCCGGCGACCTTGACGTCGCCGTTCGAGTCGACGGTCGTCTCCTCCTCGGAGTGGACCTCGAGCTTGCCGCCCGACGACACGGCCACGTGCTCCGCGCCCTTGATCTCGACCCGCGCGCTCTCGATCTCGACCGCCTCGGTCGCCTTGAGCTGGAGACGCGCGGCCTCCATCTGGAGGACCGGACCGGCGTCGGTGAGCCTGATGCGAACCTCGAGCATGCCCGACTCGTTCTTGATCTCGACGAGCTGCTCGCTGCCCTGCTCGCTCAGCACGAGCTTGCGCCCGTCCCGCAGGTAGACCTCGCGCTCCTCGGAGGTCTCCTCGGCGTGGGTCTCGGCGTGGAGCTTCTCCTTGGGAGAACCGGACATGCTCAGCGAGGCTATCATACGCACGCGAGCCGACCTCTCCTTCCCTGGGACCGCTATGATCGCGCGCGGATGGCCGAGCCGCCGCTGCTGCTGTGTCCCGGGTGCCGCACGCGCGACGACGCCGGCACGCTTCACGTGCGCACCCTCGAGCCCGCGGGCGACGTCCTCGCCTGCGAGTGCGGGCGGCGCCATCCGGTGATCGACGGCGTGCCGCTCCTGCTCGCGGACCCTGCCGACGTTCCGCGCGCCGGCCTCGTCGAGCCCGACCTGTCGCCCGAGGCGGCCGCCGCGCTCGCGGAGGGCGGCCCCGACGACGCCGCGTGGCCGCGCCACCTCGAGCACCTGTCGATCTACCTCGACGCGCACTGGGGCGATCGCGCCGAGCCCGCGCCCGACGTCGAGCCGTTCGCGTCCCGCGCCCTCGTCGACGCGGTCGCGGCGCTCTCGCCGGTCCCCACCTGCGTCGAGCTCGGGTGCAGCACGGGCCGGTTCGTCGCCGAGCTCGCGCGCACCGCCGAGCACGTCGTCGGCCTCGACCTGTCGCTCGGCGCCGTGCGCCGCGCGCGCCACCTGCTCGACGGAGAGCCGGTCGCATACGCGCGGCGGATCGTGGGGCGGCACTACGCGCCCGCGCGCGCCGCGGCCGGCGATCGCGCGGTCCCCGCGGCGCGCCGCACGCTCGTCTGTGGCGACGCGCTCGATCCGCCGCTGCTCCCCGCCGCGTTCCAGCGCGTCGTCGCGCTCAACCTGCTCGATGCGGTGCCCCGCCCCGCCCTGCTCCTCCGGGTGCTGGACGGCCTGTGTGCGCCAGGCGGCGAGGTCGTGCTCGCCTCCCCGTTCGCGTGGCAGAGCACCGTGATGGACGAGCCGGAGCGCCTCGGAGGCGCCGATCCCGCGCGCGACCTCGCGGACCGCCTCCGGACCGGCCGAGGTCTCGGATCTCGTTACGAGATCCTCGAACAGACCGATCTGCCCTGGACCCTCCGCCGGGATGCCCGCAGCGCGGTCGCGTATCGCACTCACTACCTCCGCGCGCGCAAGCTGGCCTAGGGGGAACGTGGACACGGCAGCTCCCGTATACTGTTCGCCGGTCCTGCCATGCCCGCTCCGCAAGCCTCCCAAATGAAGCAGCTCGTGCGCGCGAAGTTCACGAGCTTCAGCATCAAGGTCCCGCAGAACTGGCAGAACCCGAGCGGCGATCCCGACGCGAAGCACTACAGTGACGCGTTCAAGCCCGAGGAGAAGAACACCGCGCCGGGCGCACCGCCGCTGGTCCAGCCCGCGTCGTCGAACAAGTACCACACCGATACGCAGAAGATGCACATCGATAAGATCGGCAAGTTCCTCGACGGCATCTCCGAGGCGATCTGCAGCGCGTGGAGCACGTGGCAGACCGCCGCGTCGATGGCGGGCATCGTCATCGCCGGCCCGACGGCGAGCGGCGGCCAGATCGTCGGTCCGCCGTGGGCGCCGTTGATCATCGCCACCGGGCCGAAGGAGACGCCGATGCTCCTCAAGTACACGACCACGGTCGCCAACATCATCGGCACGGCGTGGCTCACGTACACGGCGACGATCAAGATCCCCGGCCTCCCGCTGTTCCCGCCGTACTCGGCCTGGCCCGCCCCGGTTGCGCCGCCGATGCCGAACCCGACGCCGTGCAAGCTCGTCGCGTGCGTGAACGTCGACGCCAGCCTCCAGGTCGCGGCGCTGAAGGGCCAGATGATCGGCGCGCACGGAGATCCGATGGCGCCGCTCCACAAGGAGATCTTCGAGGCGATCGCCGACGGCTTCAACAAGTGCTTCACGCAGTGGAAGCTGGCGACGCAGTTCACGATCATGGGTGGTGGCCCCGTGCCGACGTACGCACCGCCCTACGTCCCCGTCGGCCCCGTCGTCGGCGGCGTCGGCGTGATGCCGCCCGGCGGCATGATCTAGGAGCCCCCAATGCCCCCGCAAGGACGTCTCGGAGACAAGTCGAACGTGCCCGTCGACGCGCACGGCTGCCCCGCGTGTCCGCACCCCGCGGTCGGCCCCGCGATCCTCGGCTCGCCCGACGTGATGGTGAACAAGCGCCCCGCGCTGCGCGTCGGCGACAAGGGCATCCACGCGGCGTGCTGCGCCATGAACACGTGGGAAGCCACGAAGGGCAGCGGCACCGTGATGATCAACAACAAGGCGGCGCACCGTCAGGGTGATATGGACAAGCACTGCGGCGGCATGGGCCAGCTGATCGAGGGCTCCGCCAACGTCATCACCGGCGGTTAGCGACTGACGCTTCGCTCTCAGGCTTCTGGGCGTAGGATGGGGGGGTGCGGAAGCTCCCGGTGGTCCTCGCGGTGTGTGTGCTCGGCGGGTGTTCGTTCAACAGCAGCAAGAGCTCCCCGGATGCCGGTGTCGATGCGGCACCCGACGCGCCGGCGGGCTTGCCGGTGCTGCTGCCCGAGGTGAAGGACTACGGCCAGTACGTCCCCGGCGGTCCGGCGCAGACCTGGGTGTTCACCGTGCAGGCGGTCTCGCCCGTCGGCCCGCTGACCACGCGCCTCGTCGGCGACGCGGCGGCCGACTACGCGCTGCTCGCGAACTCGTGTCAGGGCGCCACGCTCGGCACGCTCCAGTCATGCACGATCGCGGTGCGGTTCGCGGCGGTGATGCAGACCGGCGCGCGCGACGCGATGCTCGAGGTCACCGACCCCGGCCTCGTCCGCCTGACGAGCATGCTGAAGGGCCGCTACGACCTGTTCGCCGACATGACGACCACCGGCGGCCCCTATGCGTTCGGGGTCGTCCCCGTCGGCACCACGGCGCCGACCCAGACGATCAGCATCAACAACAACGCGACGGTGCCGACCGGCATCATCTCGCTCGCGAAGCTCGGCACCGACCCGAACGAGTTCACGATCACGAACGACACCTGCACCGGGTTCGCGCTCACCGCGAAGAGCACGTGCTCGCTGAAGATCGCGTTCGCGCCGAACGGCGTCGGCGCGCGCACGGCGATGGTGCAGCTCACCGCGGAGCCCGGCGGCACCGTCACGGCCGCGGCCTCCGGCACCGGCGAGGCGCTGCGCATCGCGACGGTGCCGGCCGAGCTCGGCACCGTCGTGCTCGGCGACACCTCGGTCGCGAAGACGCTCACCGTCACCAACGTCGCCGCGAACGCGGTGGGCCCGATCGTCACCTCGCTCGCCGGGAATCACCCCGGCGACTTCCTC
>JAEUJX010000164.1 GCA_016794545.1 Myxococcales bacterium | reverse complement strand
CCGCCTTCGTCGCCGACTGCCTCGAGACGCTCGAGGAGATCGGGATGCGCGCGGTCGAGCAGTTCAAGAGCAAGGGCGGCGAGCAGCTGGTGCTCGTGCCCTCCCTCAACAGCTCACCCGCCTGGGTCTCGGCGGTGGCGCAGATCGCGACGAGACTCGCCGCGTGACCACGCTCGCGGATGTCTACGGCACGCTCCTGATCGTCCGGCCGCCGGTCCCGACGACGGTCAACAAGGCCGGCGCGAACTACAAGAGCGAGGTCGCGCACACCGAGTACTCGCCGCGCCGCGCGTACGACGAGTGGCTGTCGATCCTCGACGCGATCGTCGCGTGCGGTGGCGACGCGCTGTACGCGTTCGAGCCCGCCGACGAGCCCTACCTGGATCACGCGGCGCTCGAGGTCGATGCCGAGGGGCGGATCCATCCCGCCGGCTCGGCGGAGACGCTCGGCTCGCTCGACAGCGTGATGACCGGCCGCGTGTTCGCGGCGAACGGGCCGTGGATCACGATCGCCGAGCGCGAGCTGCGCGCGGTGATGCCGCACATGCTCGAGCACCGGCGGGCAGAGGCCTCGTACTACGCCGCGCTGCTCGCCGAGCTCGCCGGCGCCGCTGGCCTCGGCCTGTCGATCACGGAGAATCCGCACCGCTGGGAGGGCATGGCCGACGTCGCCGTGGTCGGCGAGCAGGTCGTGCTGACCTACGCCGTGCCCGGTCACTACGACGCCGGGACCACGCCGAAGAGCTCGCGCTCGACGCGCGACGGAGTGGCGTTCGCCGCGGACCGCGCCGGTGTCCCCGAGGACGCGCGGATCTACGCCGAGCTGGTCTATCCGCACTTCCACGGCGACACCGTCCACTTCGGCGTGCGGCCGACCCGGGGAGCCCCACGGCTCGCCCACTACGCGGGCGGCCTGTACGGCGACGGCGCCGCCGTCGTCGCCCGCGCGCTCGGCAGCGATGCGATCGTGGCGATCGATCGCGACGATGCCGTCGAGCAGTACGCCGGCAACTCGCGGCAAGTCGGCGCCGGCGTGCTGGTGCCCGACGGCGTCTCCGCGGGCTTCGTCGCGGAGCTGACGCGACTCGGCCTCGTGACGCACCGTGTCCCACTGTTCGAGCTGTTCGGGAAGGCGGGCGGCGGCCCCGCGTGCGCGACGCTCTATCTGCCCCGCTCGCTCTCGATCCCCGCGAGTCATTCCTCGCGCTACAGCGCGACGAGGGACCACGTGCGTGCCCGGCGCGAGCGGATTCCCGAGGTATTGCGGGTGGATCCCAGGTACTTCAGCGGCAAGCAGCGCGGCTGACGGGCGATCTGCGGTGATGCAGTAAGTTGCCGCAAGATCTGGAAATCGCTCCTGGGCAGGTTTATCAACGCTGCCATAGGAATTGGACCGATCCCCAGGGGGGGATTGGCCGGAACGAACACAAAAAGGATCGCCTCCACCATGAATCGCTTGTTCCGCCCCACTCTCTGCGCCGCGCTCGCCGCAGGCGTCGCAGCCTCCTCCTCGGTCGCGTACGCCAATGTCGAAGTCGGCGGCACCGCTGGCATTCACGTCTTCAGCGAGGACAACGAGCTCGGCGTCGCCGACGTGATGGACGCTCCGAGCGAGCGCAACTCGGCGCTGTTCGGCCTCCGCCTCGGTGTGTTCTTCAGCCACATGCTCGGCGTCGAGGCCGAGCTCGGCGTGGTTCCGAGCGAGTCGCGCACCCTCGTGTTCGACATCTGGAACCTGACGTACCGCGCGCACGTCGTCGCGCAGTTCCGCGCGAACAAGCCGGAGGTCAAGCTGGTGCCGTTCGTGCTCGCCGGTGCGGGCGCGTTCCAGGTGGTCGACTCGAAGAACACCGACACGATCGACGAGGACACCGACCCGGCGTTCTACGTCGGCGGCGGTGCGAAGTACCGCGTCGACAACGGGTGGGGCCTCCGCGCCGACGCCCGCCTCCTGCTCGTTCCGTCGAGCCAGGACGACGGCTTCACGCAGGACTTCGAGCTCCTGCTCTCGATCTACAAGGAGTGGGGCCGCAAGACCGTCGAGAAGGCGCCGCCGCCGCCGCCGGTCGACGACGATCCGGACAAGGATGGCGTCGTCGGCGCGGCCGACACCTGCCCGCAGGAGCCCGAGGACAAGGACAGCTTCCAGGACGACGACGGCTGCCCCGATCCCGACAACGACGGTGACGGCGTGGCCGATGCCGCCGACAAGTGCCCGACGGACGCCGAGGACAAGGACAGCTTCCAGGACGACGACGGCTGCCCCGATCCCGACAACGATGGTGACGGCGTGCCCGACGCGGCCGACAAGTGCGCGACGGATCCCGAGGACAAGGACAGCTTCCAGGACGAGGACGGCTGCCCGGATCCGGACAACGACAACGACGGCGTGCTCGACGCGCAGGACAAGTGCGCGGCCGACCCGGAGACCAAGAACGGCTTCCAGGACGAGGACGGCTGCCCCGACGAGATCCCGCAGAAGCTGAAGGCGTTCACGGGCGTCATCCAGGGCGTCAACTTCAAGACCGGCGATGCGACGCTGCTCGCCACGTCGAACAAGACCCTCGACAAGGCGGTCGCCGTGCTGAAGGAGTTCCCGGACCTCAAGCTCGAGATCCAGGGCCACACCGACGACGTCGCGCTGAAGCCGAAGAAGGGCTCGCCGTTCCAGGACAACCAGGGCCTCTCGCAGGGCCGCGCGGACTCGGTGAAGGCGTACTTCGTGTCGAAGGGCATCGAGGAGGGTCGCCTGACCGCCAAGGGCTACGGCTCCTCGCAGCCTGCGGTGGACCCGACCGGCCTCAAGGGCGGCAAGCTCAACGCGGCGCGCACCAAGAACCGCCGCGTCGAGTTCAAGCTCGTCTCGAACCTGACGCAGTGACCCGACCGCGAGCACCGCTCGCGTGACCGAACGGCCTCCCTCGTGGAGGCCGTTTCTGTTTTCGCCGCCTGGGTTTTCGGCTACACGTCTGCGCGATGCTCTCGCCGACGTTCCTCGCGCAGCTCGTCTGTCCGGTGTCCAAGCAGGCGCTGATCTACTTCCCGGCGGATCGCGTGCTGGTGTGCCCGGCGTCGCGCCTGCGCTACCGGATCGACGAGGCCAGCGGGATGCCCGTGATGCTCGCCGAGGAGGCGGAACGGCTGTCTGAAGCCGAGATCGCACAGGTGATCGCACGCGCGCGATCGCTGGGTTTACCCATACCCACGTGATTTTGCAGCGTTAGCACGAAGTTCCTGCTTGACGTGGAGCGCCATAGCACGGTAGATCGCGAGTCCTTCACGGAGCCTTTCGGGTGCTGAAGTCGCTCTCGATTTTCACGGGCAACGCCAATCGCGCGCTGGCAGACGAGATCTGCAAGTTCGTGGAGATTCCGCTCGGCCGCGCGGATGTCACTCACTTCTCCGATGGCGAGATCTACGTCGAGATCGGCGAGAACGTCCGCGGCGTCAACTGCTTCGCCGTGCAGCCCACGTGCTCGCCGCCGAACCAGTCGCTGATGGAGCTGCTGATCATGATCGACGCGCTGAAGCGCGCGTCGGCGGGCAGCATCGTCGCGATCATCCCGTACTTCGGGTACGCGCGACAGGACCGCAAGGCGAAGCCACGCACGCCGATCACGGCCAAGCTCGTCGCGAACCTCATCACGGCCGCCGGCGCGGATCGCGCGCTCGCGATGGATCTCCACGCCGGTCAGATCCAGGGCTTCTTCGACATCCCGTTCGACCACCTGTACTCGATGCCGGTGTTGATCGAGGAGCTGCGGATGCTCGGCTACGGCGGCGACTCGACGGTCGTGGTGTCGCCGGATGCCGGCGGCGTCGAGCGCGCCCGCGCGTTCTCGAAGCGCCTCGGCGCCGGCCTCGCCATCATCGACAAGCGCCGCCCGGCTCCGAACGTCTCCGAGATCATGAACATCGTCGGCGACGTGAAGGGCAAGAAGGCGGTCATCGTCGACGACATCATCGACACCGCCGGGACCCTGACCAACGCCGCCCACGCCATCATCAACGCCGGGGCCTCGAGCGTCTCGGCGTGCGCCAGCCACGCGGTGTTCTCGGGTAAGGCCGTGCAACGAATCACGGATTCGCCGCTGTCCCACGTCGTGGTGACCAACACCATCCCCCTGACCGAGTCCGGGGCCGCCTGCCCGAAGGTCCGCGTGAAGTCGGTGGGACGCCTACTTGGCGAGGCGATCAAGCGGATTCATCACGGGGACTCGATCTCCAGCCTGTTCATGTAGTAGACCTCTGCGCCCGGCTGGCAGGACGCCATCGGGACCCCGAAGAAGAGAGACGCGCCATGGAAGTCGGAAAGCTCACTGTCGAAGTTCGTAATGCCGTTGGTCACAAGGGCGCGTCGCGCCAGCTGCGCACGCAGGGCAAGGTCCCCGGGGTCTGCTACGGCGCATCCGTCGACGGCAGGATCGCGCCGCTGCCGATCATCGTCGATGTGAAGCAGCTCAAGGCCGCGCTCGATCCGGTTCGCAAGCAGAACACGGTGATCGATCTGACCATCTCCAACGATGGCAAGACGACGTCGCTGCACGCGCTGGTGAAGGACTACCAGCTGCACCCGCTGCGCCGCGAGATCACGCACGTCGATCTCCTCGCGATCGATCCGAACAAGGAAGTGCTCGCGGACGTCCCGCTCGAGTTCACCGGCAAGCCGAAGGGCGCGATCGACGGCGGCCAGATCCGCATCGTCCTCCGCAAGCTCGAGGTGCGCGCGAAGCCGAGCGACATCCCGGTCAAGCTCGTCGTCGACGTCTCGCCGCTCGAGATCGGCGACGTCGTCCACGTCTCCACGGTCGAGCTCCCCGCGGGCGTCACCGTCGTGACGGGTCGCGACCTCGCGGTCGTCACCTGCGCGGCGCCCGAGGAAGACAAGGCTGCGGCGCCCGCCGAGGGCGCGGCGGCGGCCGAAGGTGCGGCGGCCGCTCCGGCGGCTGCTGCGGCGGCTCCCGCGGCCGGCGCGAAGGCGGCGGCTCCCGCGGCCGGTGCGAAGGCGGCGGCTCCCGCGGCCGGTGCGAAGGCTGCTCCGGCAGCCAAGCCCGCCGCGAAGAAGTAGTCGCTCGCGAGGCCCTGCGTCGTGTGGCTCGTCGTCGGGCTCGGGAATCCGGGCGCAAAGTACGAGCGCAACCGGCACAACATCGGCTTTCGGGTGGTCGACGAGCTGGCCGCCAAGCACGGCCTGTCGTGGAAGACCGGCGGCAAGCTCGGCGGCGACACCGCGAGCGGTGTCGTCACCACGGAGCGCGGACGCGAGAGGTGCGTGCTCCTGAAGCCGATGGAGTTCATGAACCTCTCCGGCTTCGCGGTCTCGCGCGCCGCCCAGTTCCACGGGATCGAGGTCCCCGAGATCCTCGTCGTACACGACGAGATCGACCTCGACTTCGGTATCGTGCGCCTGAAGAAGGGCGGTGGCCACGGCGGCCACAACGGGCTGCGCTCGATGATCGAGCAGCTCGGCGACCCCGGCTTCGCTCGCCTGCGCATGGGCATCGGCCGCGACCCCAAGGCACCGCCCGGGGCCAAGGACGCCGCCGGTTGGGTCCTCTCGGACTTTCCCGCAGCCCACGCGGCGGTCCTCACCGCTGTCATTGCCGCGGGTTGCGAGGACATCGAGACCGTGCTCGCCCGGGGCATCGTCGCGGCGATGAATCAGCACAACGCCCGTTCCAATCTACAGGCCCCGTGATATAGACCCTCCCCTTCGGAAACCTCGCTCTCCCCCGCCACGGGAGGGCTTCACACCCACGAGGAAGCTACATGGCACGCTTGCAGAGTCAGAAAGACAAGCCGGGCACGGCCCGCGAGTACGAGACGACGTACATCCTTCGCCCCAACACGACCAACGAGGGCGTCGCCGAGGTGAACACCCGCATCAAGGGGATCATCGAGGGCATGGGCGGCAAGATCATCAAGGTCGACAACTGGGGCAAGCGCCGCCTCGCGTACGAAGTCGCGAAGGAGCGCAAGGGGATCTACCTGTACTGGCAGTACCTCGCGCAGCCCGGCGTCGTCGAGGAGACGGAGCGCAACCTCCGCATGCTCGACTCCGTGATCCGCTACCTGACCGTCAAGGTCGACGAGGACGTCGACGTCGGTGCGCGCCCGTCGGAGATCGACGAGTCGTCGTACGAGAAGGCGGCGCAGACCGCGGCCGACGAGGAGGACCTGTTCCTCTCGCGCGGCAGCGACGGGTCGGGCGACGACGACGAGAACGACATCTACGGCGCCGACGAGGACGACGTGATTCCGGGCTCGAAGAAGCCGGCCGCCGAGGCCGCGCCTGCTGTCGAGCCTGCCACCGAGGAGAAGGAGTAAGCCATGACGACGCGTATGGATGCACCGCGTGGTGAGCGTGGCGGCCCGCCGGGTGCGGGCGCCGGTGATGAGGATCTCGATCGCGACGGCGATGACCGCCGCGGCGGCAAGGGCCGTGGCGGCGTGGGCAAGCGCAAGCTGCTCTCCGACGAGATCGTCGCGAAGATCGATTACAAGAACCCGCAGATCCTGCGGTCGTTCGTCACGGACCGCGGCAAGATGATCCCGCGTCGCATCAGCGGCGCGAGCGCTCGTCAGCAGCGCGTGATTTCCACCGCCCTGCGGCGTGCGCGCATGCTCGCGCTCCTGCCGTTCTCGGTGACGGGAGACTAGTCATGGCCATGCAAGTGATCCTCACCCAGGACGTCGACAACCTCGGCAAGGCCGGCGAGCTCGTCTCGGTGCGCCCGGGCTACGGCCGGAACTACCTCGTTCCGCGCGGCCTCGCCGTCAGCGCGACCGTCCGCAACAAGAACCGCCTCGACCACGAGAAGGCCGTGATCGAGCGCCGCGTGGCGAAGGAGCGGGCGACCGCGACCGAGCTCGCGACGAAGATGAACATCATGACGCTCCAGTTCGAGCGCGTCGTCGGCGAGGAGGAGAAGCTGTTCGGCTCCGTCACCTCGCGCGACATCGCGGAGCAGCTGAAGCGCGCCGGCGTCGAGATCGACCACCGCTGGGTGCAGCTCGACGCGCCGGTGAAGGCGCTCGGCAAGTACGAGGTGCCCGTGCGCCTCGCCGCCGGTGTCACGGCGAACCTGAAGTTCTGGGTCGTCGGCAAGGACAAGTAAGTCGTGGTGGCGCTCGTGCTGCCCGACCGGCGGTACGAGCGAAGCTACCGGGAAGCGCGCGACGAGCTGGGAGACCCGCTCGTCGTGTCGTTTTCGGCGCTGCTCGCGCGGTTCGAGGACTACCGTCACGGTCGCGTGCCCGCGGGCCGCGTCCCCGAGACGACGCTGTGGCTCGTCGCCGGTGACGACTATCTCGGCCGCATCGCGATCCGGCACGAGCTGAACGATGCGCTACGCGTGGACGGCGGCCACATCGGCTACGACGTGCGCCCGTCGCGGCGCGGCCAGGGGCTCGGCACGCGGATGTTGCGGCTCGCGATGCCGTACGCGCACGCGCTCGGCGTCGACCCGGCGATGCTCACGTGCGACGCCGACAACCTCGCATCGTGGCGCTTGATCGAGCGCTGCGGTGGCGCGCGGGAGTCGACGTTCGTGCACGACGGCGTGACGTGCTTTCGCTACTGGTTACCGACGACGAGCTAGTCAACGATCACACCGCTGTTGTACGTTCCGACAATGGCGCGCGACCGGCGTGTGCTCCCGCACAACCTGGATGCCGAGGCCTCGATCCTCGGTGGCGTGATCCTGCGCAACGAGACGCTCATCCACCTCGAGTCGCTCGAGGTCGATGACTTCTACGACATGCGGCACAAGGTCGTCTGGCAGGCGATCCGGAACCTCGAGGCGGGCGCGAAGCCGATCGACGTCGTCACGCTCGAGGTCGAGATCGAGAAGCAGGGCAAGCTCGACGCGATCGGCGGCATCGCCTTCATCGGCGAGCTGGCGCTGCGCGTGCCGACGGCGGACAACGTGCTCGCGTACGCCGAGATCGTGACCGACAAGCACCAGGCGCGAAAGCTCATGCTCGCGTCGAACGAGGTGCACGAGCGCGGCTACGACGACAACCTCGAGGTCAAGGACTACATCGACGAGGCCGAGGCCAAGATCTTCGAGGTCACCCAGCGCAAGGACAAGAGCGGCCCCGAGCCGGTGAAGTCGCTGGTCAAGAAGGTGTTCAGCTCGCTCGACGAGCGCTTCAAGGCCGCCGGCGGCATCACCGGGCTGCCGACCGGCTTCACGGATCTCGACGGCAAGACCGCCGGCCTCCAGCCCACCGAGCTCATCATCCTCGCGGCGCGTCCCGCGATGGGTAAGACCTCGTTCGCGCTGTCGCTCGCGCAGAACGCGGCGACGTCCGCCGGCTGGCCGTGCCTCGTGTTCTCGCTCGAGATGAGCTCCACGCAGCTCGCCGAGCGCATGCTGTGCAGCGAGGCGCGCGTCGACTCGTCTGCGCTGCGCCGCGGCCAGCTCCAGCGCCAGGACATGACGAACCTGACATATGCGGCCGCCACGCTGTCGAAGGCGCCGATCCTGATCGACGACACGCCCGCGCTCTCGCTGCGCGAGGTCCGCGCGCGCGCCCGCCGGTTCCGCCAGAACAAGGAGCTGTTCGGCGACAAGAAGTTCGGACTCATCCTGATCGACTATCTCCAGCTCATGCGCGGCTCGCCGCAGGCGGCGAAGGCATCGCGCGAGCAGGAGATCAGCGAGATCAGCCGCGGCCTCAAGAGCCTCGCCAAGGAGCTCCACTGTCCGGTACTGGCACTCTCTCAGCTCAATCGATCTCTCGAACAGCGGACCGACAAGCGGCCTCAGCTGTCAGATCTTCGAGAGTCGGGGGCCATCGAGCAGGACGCCGACGTCATCATGTTTATCTATCGTGATGTCGTCTATAGTAAGGAATGTGAAAACCCACATATTGCCGAGGTGATCCTCGGCAAGAACCGTCACGGCGCGACGGGCACGGTGGAGACGCACTTCGAGGGCCGGTACACGCGGTTCGAGAACCTGTCGCAGCGGAGCGATGGGCCGCCGCGAGGCGACTACTGATGAGGACGCTCTGGAGTGTCGTGTTCGTGATCGCCGCCTGCGGCGGTGGCAAGAGCGAGCAGGCCGGGCCTGTGGCGCCCGCGGAGCCGGCGGCATCGGCGGATCCGGCCGCGGCCCCCGCGGCGCCCTCCGCGCCGGCAGCGCCGGCGGCCGCGGCCGACGCCGCGAAGCTCAACGACGAGGGCAAGCAGGCGATGTTCGGCGACAAGGCGGCCGACGCCGAAGTGAAGTTCCGCTCGGCGCTCGCGCTCGATCCGCAGCCGCTCTATGCGTTCAACCTGTGCGTGGCGCAGCTCGCGCTCGGCAGGTTCGGCGACGCGAAGACCGCGTGCAAGACCGCCGCGGCGGCGCCCGATGCCGCGCTCGCCGGCAAGGCGAACAAGCTGCTGCAGAAGATCGACGCCGAGGCGAAGAAGCAGGGCATCACGCTGCCGCCCTAGGTCTTCGCGCGCGTGCCGGCCATCTGCGCGTGGACGGCGGCTTCGCTGTAGAGCGTTCCGCGCGGCTTGCCCTCGATCTCGGCCCACCGCGCATCCGCGTACCACTCGAACGCCACCGGCTGCTGGAAGCCATGGCCGCCGCGCCGGAGCGCGCGGTCCATCGACCAGAACAGATCGCGCAGGTCGGTGCCCCAGCGCTCCACCGAGTGCTGCGACGCGAATGCGGCGCACTGGAGCGTATTGGCGACGAGCAGAAACATCACGCCGTAGTTCGCGCCCCAGATCGTGTAGCGGTGCGTGCCGAGCTCGTCGACGACATCGGCGAGCTCGAGGTCCAGGGGCACGTCCTCTTGCTCGTCGCCGAACTGGAGCAACCGATCGAGGTCCACTCCTGGCCACATGCGCTCGAGCTGCGTCTTCTCGATCGGCGACAGGTCGGCGACCGATTTCGGCGCGCGGCGGTTCTTGATGAACAGCTCCTCGGGATTCGCCGGCGTGAACGTCGACGTGCGCGCAGCGCCGCCGATGATGCTCGACACCTCGTTGTTGTAGGCCGTGCTGGCGTCGTCCTTCGTGCTCATCCCTGCGAGCTTAGAGCTTCTTCGCGATCTGCGTGGTGGCGCCGGCCTCGACCGTGATCTCCACCGTCTTGGCCTTGCGCGATGACAGCTCGAGCAGGGTGATCTTGTGCGGCCCCTCGGGGAGCGTGAGGATCTGCGGCGTCATCTTGTTGATCGAGCGACCGTCGACGTAGATCAGCGCGCTCGGGGACGAGGTGATCGTGACCTTGCCCGGCCCGGTGGCCTTCGGGCCCCGGGTCTTCGACGGCGCGTTGATCACCGCCGCGATCGGATCGTCGTCGACAGGCGCGGCGGTCTTCGCGACCTTCGCGGCCTTCGCCGGCTTCTCGGCCTTCGCCGGCTTCGCGGCCCTCGCCGGCTTCGCGGCCTTCGGCGCGGGGACCGCGGCCGCGACCTGCTTCGGCGCCGGGCGCTTGCTCGACGACACGCGGCGGGCGCGCTTCTGCGTCACGACGGGGACCGCGTCCATCTCGATCTCGGGCTCGGATTCGGCCTGCGCGACGATCGCGGGCTTGGCAGCCGGCTCGGAGATCGGCTCGACGCTCGGCTCCGCGATCGGCTCGACCTTCGCGGCGAGCGTCGGCTTCACGTCGCGCGGCTTCCACCCGATCGTGTCGCCCATCGCCGAGACGGTCGGCGGCGCCGCGTCGGACACCGCGACCGGCGCGGCGGCGACCGACGGTGCGGGCGGCGGTGTCGCCGTCATCACGACCGGGGCCTCGGCCGTCGCGGTGTCGCCCGCCTGATCACCGTCGCCGGCGTGCAGCAGGTGACGGCCGACGAACGTCAGGACGACGACGAGGGCGATGAACGGGATCGCGAGCGTCTTCGCGATCGAGCTCAGGTCGCCGCGGATCGGCGGATCGCCGAGCGCGAGCGCGGGCAACGGCGCGACGCGGTGGGTCTCGAGCGCGTCGGAGCTCGAGCGCTGCACCACCGGGTAGCCCTGGATCGCCGCGGGCATGGGCGCGGACACGGGCACCGGGGCCGGCACGGGCATGGGCGCGGGGGCAGGCACGCGCGGCGTGCGATCGGTGCCACGCGCGGTGACGTACGGTGCGGGCGGCAGCGGCACCGGAGACGGGATCGCGTAGTGCGGGAGGATCGGCTTGGGCGGGATCGGAGAGGCGAACGGCAGCGGTGACAGCACGCCCGCGGTGGCGAACTTCGCCATCACGTTCGGATCGATCGTCGTCTCCTCCTCGTCGTCCTCGTCGTCGTGGTGGATCGGCACGACGGGCGGCGTCGCGTTCGGGGCGCGGCGGCGCGGCAGCGGCGGCGGCGGCGGCGACGACACCTGCGGGACCGGCGTGGTCAGCGCGCATGGATCGAAGTACGCGGCGACCGGGACGAACGAGGCCGGCGGAGGCGGCTTGGTCACGAACAGGCCGTCGGCGGGATCGGGGCCCCCCGGCTCGGGCAGGCGCCCCTGGGTGACGTGGATGAGGTCGTTGATGGCGGTCGATTCGTACTTGGCCATGACGGCTCCGCAGGGGCTCGGCGCGGGCTGGACGCGCAGCTGTTCCCGGTGCACGGGCCGGGCCGTGCGGCGCGCCCGCAATCTCGGTGGGTTCGGTCGGGATCCGCGGTGGGGCTCCCGGCGCTGGCTAGCGCGATAGCCGGGACCCGAGGCCCGAGCGACGACGCGCGCGGTGGTAAGCTGTCGCCCGTGCCGAACCCGACACCGGGAACGATCCTGGGCGCTTACCGCGTCGAAGGGACCCTGGGCGCCGGCTCCATGGGCGAGGTGTTCAAGGGGGTCGATACCGGCCTGAACCGCCGGGTCGCCATCAAGATCCTGTCCGAGAAGCACAAGGATTCACCGGAGCTGCGCGCGCGGTTCGTCCGCGAAGGCCGCGCCGTCGCCGCGATCAGCCATCCCAACGTCGTGCAGGTGTTCGCGAACGGCACGTTCGACGAGCGGC
>JAEUJX010000139.1 GCA_016794545.1 Myxococcales bacterium | reverse complement strand
TCCGCGAGCTGCTCGTGGCGCGCGACATCGTCGGGCGCGAGCTCGCAGGCCACCTGGTACGCCTCGGTGGCCGCCTCGATGTCACCGAGGTGATCGAGGCAGATGTCACCGAGCCGCGTCCACAGCTCGAGCATGCGGTCGGGCGCGGCGTCCTCGCCCATGCGCTTCAGCTGCCGGCGGTACGCGCGCGCCAGGTTCTTCCAGTCCTTCTTCTCGGTGAGCAGGTGATCGATCGCGTCGAACGCCTTCGGCGTGAACGGCGCGTCGTCGAGCGCGGCGTTGAACCGGTCGATCGCGAGGTCCGCGTCCTTCAGCTCGTCGCGCGCGATCACGGCCGCGGTGTAGTGGAAGCGAGCCCGGCGGTCCTCGCTCGTCTCCTGCGCCGAGAGGTGGTCGAGGGCGTCGATCGCCTTCTTCCAGCTCTTCTGCTCGGTGTACGCCTCGAGCAGCTTGTGGAGCAACACGCGCGAATTCGGCGCGAGCTTGACGCCCTCCTGGTACGCATCGACGGCCGAGTTCACGTCCTTGATGCGCTCGGAGTAGATGTCGCCGATCTCCTCGTAGAGCTTGGCCTGGCGCGCGTCGGTGCCCTCGTTCTTCGCGACGGCATCGATCTGCGCGCGCTTGGCCTCGGCCACCGTCTTCCACTCGCCGCGCTGACCGCCGAGCTCGACCATCGCCTCGAGCGTGGCCTCGTGCAGCGGCTCCTTCTCGAGCGCGCGGCGGAAGTTCGCCTCGGCCTTCTTGTCCTCGCCCTGCGCACGCGCCGTGACGCCGAGCCGGTACCAGATGTCGGCGACCTGCGCGTCGGACAGGGCGGTGCGGTGGCGCGCGAGGATCTCGCGGTACCGCTTGTCGATCTCCAGCCACTTCGCGGTCGCGGCCTCGGTGCCCTCCTGGGCCTTGGCCTCGAGCATCAGCACGCTCGATAGGCCGATCGCGGCGTCGAGGTTGTCCGCGTTCGCCTCGACCGACCGGCGGTAGTGCCGCTCGGCCTTCTCGGTGCGGTGCAGCGCCTCGTACGCGCGACCGAGCTGCGCCTCGCGGCGGCTGCGCTCGGCCTTGTCGAGCCCCTCCGCCTGCCGGGCGAGCATCTCGAGCACGGGGAGTGCGTCGTCCCAGCGCTTCGCGGTGACCAGCCGGTCCGCGACCTTCTGGCCCGCCTGCACGTGATCCGGATCGAGCTTCAGCACGCGCTCGTAGAGCTCGAGCGCGCGCGCCGGGTCGTTCAGCTTGGTGTCGGCGAGCTGCGCGGCGTGCCACAGGAGCTCGACGCGCTCGAGCCGGTTGCCCGAGGCGGCCTCGGCGCGGAGCAACAGCTCCACCGCCTGGCCGATGTTGGCGCGGTTCTCGTGCACGGCGGCGAGCCCGCGGAGCGCGGCGAAGTTCTCGGCATCGATCGACAGCGCCTTGTCGAAGTGGCGCTGTGCGACCTCGGGGTCGAGCAGCTGCTCGAGCGCGATCTTGCCGGCCTCGGCGTAGAGCGCCGCGCCCTTGTCGCCCTCGAGCGACGCGTGCTTCTGGAGGATGTCGACGGCGCGATCGAACGTCTCGGTCGCGACGTAGAGGCGCGGCAGCGCGGCGAGCGCCGTGCGGTTCTGCTCCTCGATCGCGAGGACGTTCAGCAGGCTCTCGATCGCCTTGATGTTGTCGCCGAGCTTGGTCTCGTAGACCTTCGCCGCCGCGAGGTAGAGCTCCACGCGCTGCGCCGGGGTCTTGGCCGCCGAGATGTGGCGCGCGTACAGGTTGACCAGCGGGTGCCACTCCTCGCGCTGCTCGAGCACGCGCTCGAGGCCGCGGTACGCGTCGTCCGCGTTCGGGTCGGCCTGGAGCAGCTTCTCGTACGCGCTGGCGGCGCGGCCCGCGTCGCGGTCCTCGAGCTCCGCGGCGAGCTTGCGCAGGGTCGCGAGCTTCTCGCCCTCGGGTGCGACGTTCGCGAGCTGCTCCATCGTGCGGAGGTAGTCGTCGGTGCGGCCGGTCTTGTCGTAGAGATCGACGAGCGACTTCAGCGCGGTGGCGTCGCTGCCGTTGGCGGCGACGGCGGCCTCGTAGCGCTGGATCGCGCCCTCGAGGTCTCCGAGCTTCTCGGCGCGCATCGTGCCGAGCTCGCGGCGCAGCGCCGCGGCGCGGCCCTTGTCGCCGCTCTCCTCCGCGATCTCCGCGCGGCGCTCGAGCACCTTCGCGAGGTTCGCCCACCGCTCGTCGCGCCGGTACAGGCGCTCGAGCGCGGCGAGCGCGTCGTCGGACGTGTCGTCGGCATCCGCCGCCTGCTGGTACGCCTCGATCGCCTTCGCGGTCTGGGCGAGCTGGCTCTCGAGCAGATCGCCGAGGCCGAGCAGCAGGTCGACCTTGGTGTGGAGGTCGGTCTCCACCGCGGCGTGCGAGCGCAGCGTGTCGGCGAGATCCGCCCACTTCTGCTGCTTGCGGTACGCCTCGGCGAGCGCCTTGTAGGCGTGGCCGTTCGCGGCGTCGAGCTCGAGCGCGCGCCGCAGCGACGGCAGCGCGTAGTCGATCCGATCGAGCCGCTGCGCGTACCACGCGCCGAGCCGCGCCCACCACTTCGACGCGACCTTCGCGTCCTGCGCGTCGGTCGCGATCTGCGACGCCTCCTGCACGAGCTCCGCCCAGCCGCCGGTCGCGGCCGCGAGCTTCTCGGCGAGCGCCGCCGCCTCGTCATCGGACGGATCGACCTGGCAGGCCGTCGTGACGGCCTCGAACGCGCGGCGCAGATCGCCGACGCCGGTCTCGTACACCTCGGCGAGCTGGCGGAGCAGCTGCGCGCGGTCCGGGCCATCGCCGGCGTGCTCGATGCGGCCGAGCAGCACTTCGACGACGTTCTCCCAGTCACCGGCGTCGCGCGCCTTGCGCTCGATCAGATCGAGCGCGTCGCGCGCCTCGGAGCCTTCCTCGCCGCTCTCGCCGAGCAGCGCGGCCCAGCCCTCGATGTCATCGGCATCCGGGCGCGCCTGGGACAGCGTCACCCCGGCGGCCTTGCAGCTCTCGCGGAGCGCGTCGAGCCACTCGAGCACGCTGCGCTCGGCGACCTCGTCGCCGCCGCGGCCCTGGAGGTTCACCACCTCGATGTGGTGCTCCGCCATCAGCTCGTCGACGGTCACCGGGCCGACGCCCGCGCCGAGGAAGTAGTGCGTGCCGCGCGGCGGCTCGAACTGGCCGAACACGCGGTCGAGCAGCGCCGACAGGTCGGGGTCGCCGTAGCGGAACCCGACGAACACGAGCGAGCCCTCGACGTAGAGCTTGCGGGCGTAGTCCTTGAGATCGACGGCGCGCGACAGCGCGCGGCGCACCGAGTTCGGCGTGACGACGTACGTGTCGAAGTTGCCGAGCAGCTTGACCAGCGTGCGGCGGCGCAGCGACAGCTCGCCGAGCTCCTGGTACGTCACGATGCGCGCGCTCGGCCACTCGGCCGGCGACTGCGTCTCGAGCGCGTGCTCGAGGATGTCGCCGGGGAACGTGGTCCAGATGTGGCGGAACGGCAGCGACGCGAGCGCCTTCGGCAGGGCCGGCGTCTCGGCCGGCGCGGCCCACATCTCGTTGACGATCGAGTCGCAGGCCTCCTCGCCGAGCGAGCGCGCGAGGAACCCGACGGCCCGGACCAGCGAGCCCTTGTGCAGGAGCTTCTCGAGGTCCTTGGTCGCGGCATCATCGCCATCGCGACCGCGCGTCTCGAGCGCCTTCGTCATGCGCTCCAGCAGCTGCTTCCAGGAAGGGACTCCGATGCCCGCACCGACGACCAGGGCTGCTTTGCCCGACCGGATCTGTTCGATGAGGGACTCGGGGATCGTGTGCTCAGGCATCCTAAAACCCCAGGTCTTGATTGTTGGAAAGAACTACCCCGGCGGCACCCTATCCAGGGTCCCATCCGCCCGCAAGCGAAACCGGCAGCCCGGTGATACCGTCCCGGGTCGGGGGCCGTGCGCTTACGCCGGAAGATCACCGTCGCGTTCTTCGCCATCAGCTCGCTGGTCGCGTTGCTCCTGGCGTTGTTCCTCTACCGGTTCGTCGAGCGGCAGCTCGAGGCCGACTTGCGCGACAGGTTGCGCGATCTGTCCCACGTCGGCTCGCGCGCGATCGATCTGAACGCCTACCGCTCCCTCGTGGCCAAGCTCGGGGAGCTCGACGCGGCTGCGGTGACCGCCGTCGAGCAGAGCGCGGACTACAAGCGGATCTACGACCAGCTCCGCATGCTGCGCACCGCGGAGCCGGAGCTGATCCGCTACGCGTACCTCCTCACCCCGACCGACGACCCGGACCATCCGAAGTTCGTGGTCGACGCCGACGTGCTGGAGCTCGTCGCGAAGGCCGCCTCCGGCACGGCGGGCGGCACCGAGGACATCTCCCACTTCAACAAGCCCTACCCCGTCGCGGACATCCCGGTGCTCAAGCAGGCGCTCGCGCAGTGCGCGCCGGCCATGGAGAACGAGTTCGTCCGCGACGAGGTGTTCGACGTCAACTCGGTGTCCTCCTATGCGCCGATCGCGGACCTCGATGGCGTGCCGCTGCGCGACGCGAAGGGCCGCTGCCTCGGCGTGCTCGGCGTGGACATCACCGACAAGAATATGCAGACCGCGCTCGACGCCGCCGGCGGCCTCGCGATCAAGATCTCGATCGCGATGATCGCGCTCGCGCTGATCGTCTCGATCGCGATGGGCACCGTGCTGACCCGCTCGATCCTCGCGCTCTCGAACACCGTGAAGCGGTTCGCGGAGAAGGACTTCACGGCGCGCACCGAGGTCGCGACGAAGGACGAGATCGGCCAGCTCGGCGCGAACTTCAACACGATGGCGTCGACGATCCAGGAGCACAACGAGAACCTCGAGGGGCTGGTCGACCAGCGCACGAAGGAGCTGAAGGCCGAGAAGGCGACGTCCGAGCGCCTGCTCCTGAACGTGCTGCCCGCCCCGATCGCGGAGCGCCTGAAGACCGGCGAGAGCCTGATCGTCGACCGCTTCGATCAGGTGACCGTGCTGTTCGCGGACATCGTCGGGTTCACGGCGATGTCGTCGCGCACGTCCCCCGAGGCGCTCGTCACCATGCTGAACGAGCTGTTCTCGCGGTTCGACCGGCTCGCCGCGAAGCACGGGATCGAGAAGATCAAGACGATCGGCGACGCGTACATGGTGGTCGCCGGCATCCCCCAGCCGCTCGCGGATCACGCGACCGCGATGGCCCACATGGCGCTCGACATGAACGAGGCGATCAAGGAGTACTCGACGCAGGCCGGCGCGGAGCTGCAGCTGCGCATCGGCATCCACTCGGGATCGGTCGTCGCCGGGGTGATCGGCGAGAAGAAGTTCATCTACGACCTGTGGGGCGACACCGTGAACACGGCGAGCCGCATGGAGTCGACCGGCGTGCCCGGCCGCATCCACGTCACGGAGGCGACCTACCTGAAGCTCCGCGACAACTTCGACCTCGAGCAGCGGCCGCAGATCGAGGTCAAGGGCAAGGGCCTGATGACGACGTACCTGCTCGTCGGGCCGAAGCCCCGCGATCCGGCGCGCGAGTCGATGCCGCAGCTGAACTGATCGACCGACGCGCACCGGCTGCGCGTCAGTCCGGGGGCGACGCGCAGGTCGCGAAGGAACCTGCGCGGTCTCCTGCACCATCCGCGGCACGTGGCTTGCTGCTGGTCGGGTCATGCGCCGCACAACACCAGACCTGCGTCGCGAGCTCGAAGCGCGCGGCGTGACGCGCCGCGACTTCATCGGCTTCTGCGCCGGGGTTGCGGCGCTGCTCGGCCTCCCGAAGTCCGCCGGAGCGGCGATCGCGAGTGCCATCGAGCACAAGCTCAAACCCTCGATCGTGTGGCTGGAGTTCCAGGACTGCGCCGGCAACACGGAGTCGTTCCTGCGCGCCTCCAAGCCCACCGCCGCCGACGTCCTCCTCGATCTGCTGTCGGTCGACTACCACGAGACGATCATGGCCGCGGCCGGTGCCCGCGCCGAGGCCGCGCTGGAGGCCGTGCGGGCGACCGCCGCGGGCCAGTACCTCGTGGTCGTCGAGGGCTCGATCCCGACCGGCGCGAACGGCGCGTACTGCACGATCGGCGGCCGATCGGCGCTCCAGATCGCCGAGCACCTGTGCAAGGACGCGCTCGCCGTCATCGCGGTGGGCACGTGCGCCGCGTTCGGGGGGCTCCCCGCCGCCGCGCCGAACCCGACCGGGGCCCTGTCGGTCGAAGAGGCCGTCCCGGGGATCAAGACCCTGATCAACCTGCCGGCCTGCCCCGTCAACGCCGAGAACCTGACCGCGGTCCTCGTCTACTTCCTCACCTACAACCGGTGGCCGGCGCTCGACCGCTACCACCGCCCGCTGTTCGCCTATGGCAAGTCGATCCACGACGCGTGCGAGCGGCGCGCGCACTTCGACGCCGGCCAGTATGTCGAGGCGTGGGGCGATCAGGGCCACCGTGACGGGTTCTGCCTCTACAAGGTCGGCTGCAAGGGCCCCGCGACGTTCCAGAACTGTCCCAACATCGGCTGGAACGAGAACACGAACTGGCCGATCGGGTGCGGCCACCCGTGCATCGGTTGCGCGGAGCCCCAGTTCTGGGACCGGATGACGCCGTTCTACCAGCACCTGGACGGAGTGCCCGGGTTCAACGCCGCGACCCACATCGACCGCGTCGGGCTCTATGCCACGGGCGCCGTCGCCGCGGCGTTCGCCGGCCACGGGCTCGTCCAGATCACGAAGCGCGCGGCCGCGAGACACAAGGCGAAGGTCGAGGCCGCGAAGGCCGAAGCCACCGCGCCCGCGCCCGCGCCCGAGCCCGAGCCCGCACCCGCACCCGCACCCGCACCCGAACCGGTGGCCACTACGGACAAGGACGGTGAGTCATGACCCACATCGTCGTCGACCCCGTCACGCGCATCGAGGGCCACCTCCGGATCGAGGCCGAGGTCGAGAACGGCTCGGTCACGAACGCCTGGTCGTCCTCCACGATGTTCCGCGGCATCGAGCTGATCCTCGAGGGACGAGATCCACGCGATGCGTGGGCGTTCACCCAGCGGATCTGCGGCGTGTGCACCACCGTGCACGCGATCGCGTCGATCCGCGCGGTCGAGAACGCGATCGGCGCGGTGCCACCTCCCAATGCCCGCGTGCTGCGCAACCTGATCATCGCGGCGCAGTGCGTCCAGGACCACGTCGTCCACTTCTATCACCTGCACGCGCTCGACTGGGTCGACGTCGTCTCCGCGCTGTCGGCGGATCCGGCGGAGACCGCCTCGCTCGCGCAGTCGATCTCGGACTGGCACAACTCGAGCGCCTCGTACTTCACGGCGGTGAAGGCGCGGCTCAAGGGGTTCGTCGACCGCGGGCAGCTCGGGCCGTTCGCGAACGCCTACTGGGGCCACTCCGCGTACAAGCTGCCTCCCGCCGCGAACCTGATGGCGGTCGCGCACTACCTCGAGGCGCTCGACTGGCAGCGCGAGTTCATCAAGCTGCACGCGATCCTCGGCGGCAAGAACCCGCACCTGCAGAGCTTCCTGGTCGGCGGCATGGCGACGCCGGTCGATCCGAGCTCGCAGTCCGCGCTCAACATCCACACGATCGCCGCGCTGAAGTCGCTGATCGCGAGCGCGAAGGACTTCGTCCGCCGCGTCTACATCCCCGACCTGCTCGCCGTCGCGAGCTTCTACAAGGACTGGGCCGGGTACGGCGCCGGCGTCGGCAACTACCTCGTCTACGGCGAGTATCCGCTCACCGACGGCAAGGACGCGCCGCTCTACCTGCCGTCGGGAGTCATCCGCGACCGGAACCTCGGCAAGATCGAGAAGCTCGACACGAGCAAGATCACCGAGCAGGTGAAGCACAGCTGGTACACCTACGGGAAGGGCGACGACGAGGCGCTGCACCCGTCGCTCGGCGAGACCAAGCCGAGCTACACCGGCCCGACGCCGCCCTACGAGCGGCTCGACACCAGCGCGAAGTACTCGTGGCTCAAGTCGCCGCGCTACGACGGCCAGCCGATGGAGGTCGGGCCGCTCGCGCGCATGCTCGTCGCGTACGGCTCCGGTCACGCGCAGGTCAAGGCCCTCGTCGACGGCGCGCTGGGCAAGCTCGGCGTCGGCCCGGAGGCGCTGTTCTCGACGCTGGGCCGGGTCGCCGCGCGCGGGCTCGAGACCGCGCTCCTCGCCGACAAGATGGGCGACTGGGTCGACGAGCTCGCCGAGAACATGGGGCGCGGCGAGCTGCGCATCCACGACAACGAGAAGTGGGATCCCTCGACGTGGCCGGAGCAGGCGATCGGCGCCGGGTTCCACGAGGCCCCGCGCGGCGCGCTCGGCCACTGGGTCAGCATCTGGCGCGGCAAGATCGCGCGCTACCAGTGCATCGTCCCGAGCACGTGGAACGCGGGCCCCCGGGACGCGAAGGAGGCCCCCGGCCCGTACGAGTCCGCGCTGCTCGGGACGCCCGTCGCCGATCCCGAGCAGCCGATCGAGATCCTGCGCACCGTGCACTCGTTCGATCCGTGCATGGCGTGTGGTGTCCACGTCGTCGATCGCGCCGGCGCCGAGCTGGCGAAGGTGAAGGTGCGGTGATGCGCATCGAAGGCGAGGACCTGCGCCCGCTCTACGTGTGGGACCGCGTCGTGCGCTACACGCACTGGACGATCGTCCTCGCGATGACCGTGCTCGCCGTGACGGGCGTGTACATCGGCAGTCCGTTCATCGCGGCGCCCGGTGAGGCGCGCGAGCACTTCGTCATGGGCTGGGCGAAGGTCATCCACTTCTACGCCGCGATCGCGTTCACGCTCGCCGTCCTGTCGCGGATCCTGTGGATGTTCATCGGGCCGCGGCGTTCGAGCTGGCGGCAGTTCATCCCGACGAGCCGGCGCCGCTGGCGCGACATGAAGGGCACCATCCTGTTCTACTCGTTCTTCCGCGAGCGTCCTCCACGCACGCGCGGCCACAATCCGCTCGCCGGTGCGATGTACATTGGCGTGTTCGGGCTCTACCTGTTGATGATCCTCACGGGGCTCGCGCTGTACTCGGTCAGCTCGTACTCGTACATGCGGGGCTGGAGCTTCCTCCTGCCGTGGTTCCACGGCGTGCAGGGCGCGCGCTGGCTCCACCACATCACGATGTGGGTGCTGATCTGCTTCGTCGTGAACCACATCTACAGCGCGTTCCTGACGTCGCGGATCGAGAAGAACGGCGCGATCGACTCGATGTTCTCCGGCTACAAGTACCTGCCGCCGAACACGCCCGAGGACGATGAGTGACGCCGCGCGCATCCCGCTGCTCGTGCTCGGGCTCGGCAACGTGCTGTGTGGCGACGACGGCGCCGGCGTCATGGCGATCCATCGGCTGCGCCGCGGCTGGGAGATGCCGGCCGGCGTGCGCATCGTCGACGGCGGCACGCTCGGCCTCGACCTGCTCGCACTGCTCGCGGTCTCGGATCGCGTGATCATCGTCGATGCCGTGCGCGCCGATGCAGCGCCCGGGACGCTCGTCGATGTGACCGGCGAGGAAGTGGCGCCGGCCGTCTACGAGCGGCTGTCGCCCCACCAGATCGGCGTGGCCGACCTGATCGCCGGCGCGTCGCTGGTCGACCGCTATCCGAGCGAGGTCCTGATCGTCGGCATCGTGCCGGCGATGACCGACCTGCGGCTCGGCTGTACGCCCGACGTCGCGGCGAACCTCGATGCGCTGGTGGATCGCGTGGTCGCGGAGCTCGGGGCGCGCGGGTACCCTCCGGTGCGGCGCTCCGTGCCCTGTGGGCCCTCGGACGACGGCGCGCGGGCGCTCGGGTTATGAGCGCCGGGCTGCGCATCGAGATCCGCGGCACCGTCCAGGGCGTCGGGTTCCGCCCGTGGGTCTATCGCGTGGCGCACGAGCTCGGCGTGCGCGGCCGCGTGCACAACCACGCGCGCGGCGTCACCGTCGAGGCGTTCGCGCCGCGCGCGGTGCTCGACGCGTTCGTCGAGCGGCTGCGCGCCCCGGTGCTGCCCGCGCGCGTGCGCGAGCTGACCGCGCTGCCGATCGCCCCCGAGGACGCGGCCGACTTCGTGATCGTGCACAGCGCCGAGGGCGGCACCCGCGCGCTCTCGATCCCGCCGGATCTCGCGACCTGCCCCGACTGCGAGCGCGAGATCCTCGACGCGGGCGACCGCCGGTTCCACTACCCGTTCACCAACTGCACCGCCTGCGGGCCGCGCTTCACGATCGCGACCGGCGTGCCGTACGATCGCCCCGCGACCACGATGGGCCTGTTCGTCATGTGCCCCGCGTGCCAGCGCGAGTACGACGATCCGGCGGACCGCCGCTTTCACGCGCAGCCGAACGCGTGCCCCGTGTGCGGGCCGAGGCTCGCGCTGTGGGACACCGCCGGGCACCCGCTCGACGGCGATCCGCTGCGCGAGACCGCGCACCGCCTGGTCGACGGCGAGATCGTCGCGATCAAGGGGCTCGGCGGCTTCCACCTCGCGTGCGATGCCACGCGGGAGGACACGCTCGCGCGACTGCGCGGGCGCAAGCACCGCGACGAGAAGCCGTTCGCCGTGATGGTCGCCGACCTCGGCCGTGCGCGCGCGCTCGCGGTGCTGTCTCCCGAGGAGGAGGCGCTGCTCGCCGCGCCGGAGCGTCCGATCGTGCTCGTCGAGCGCCGTCCCGCGGGCGGTCTCGCGCGCGGCGTCGCGCCGGAGACCGAGCTGGTCGGGCTGATGCTCCCGTACACGCCGCTGCACCACCTGCTGCTGCGCCTCGTCGGCCGGCCGCTGGTGATGACCTCGGCGAACCCGTCCGACGAGCCGATCTGCGCCGACAACCGCGAGGCCGTGCACCGCCTCGGCGCGATCGCCGATGCGCTGCTCGTGCACGACCGCCCGATCGCGACGCGCTGCGACGACTCGGTCGCGCGCGTGATCGCCGGCAAGCCGA
>JAEUJX010000135.1 GCA_016794545.1 Myxococcales bacterium | reverse complement strand
GCGACCGCCTCGCGGAGGTCGCGGCGTTCCCGATCGACGCGGTCGAGGTCGCCGCCGAGTGCACCGACGGCGTGTGGCGCGTGGGCCTGATCTCGGCCGACCGCGCGGCCGCATGGGAGCTACGCGGGCTCGCGGCCGGGGTCGCCGCGTGGCGCGCCGCGTCGCAGGCCGCGGAGGCCGCCGAACGCGCGAAGCGCGAGGCGTTCGGCGAGGTCACGATCCACAACGCGATCGCCGCGCTCGACACGTTCGTCGGCACCAGCTACGGCGCCGAGATCCAGGACGGCGTGTCGAAGGTGTTCGAGCGCATGCTCGAGACGCTCCGCGGCGACGACAAGGTCGTCGCCGCCGCGAAGGCCACCGGGAAGGGGCTCGACTTCGTCACCCACGTCAAGGGACCCTTCGCGAAGGGCCTCATGGAGTCCGGGCTCGGCCCGCGGTTCATGGACTTCGCGGTGCACGCCACGATCCTGAACCCGCAGATCGCCGACGTGGTGGTCCGCGCCGCGACGATGTCGGCGTGGAAGGCGCTGCGCGGCGACTGACGATCGCGGTCAGCGAGCGGCTCGCAGATCCCGAGCGAATGCTCGTCGAGGTCGCCCCGGGGCCATCGCGCGCAGCCGCGCCACGCGCTCGCCGATCGGCGGGTGGGTCGAGAACCACCGCGCGACGCTGTCGAGCGCGCCGAACGGATTGACGATGAACAGGCTCGCCGTGCCCGGCGAGACGTGCGCGGGCAGGCGCTTGGCCGTCGCGTCGAGCCGCTCCAGCGCACGGGCCAGCCCCTCCGGGTCGCCGGCGATCCGCGCCCCGACCTCGTCCGCACGGAGCTCGCGCGAGCGCGAGATCGCGAGCTGCACGAGCGTCGCCGCCAGCGGGGCGAAGAGGATCATCACGAGTCCCGCGAGCGGGTTGCCGCCGTCCTCGTCCTCGGCGTGCCCACCGAACATCCACGAGAAGCTCAGCACGTTCGCGATCGACGCGATCGCCGACGCGAGGATCGCAGCCACCGTCGACACCAGGATGTCGCGGTTCGCGATGTGCGCGATCTCGTGCGCCAGCACGCCGCGGACCTCGCGGGCATCCAGGGCCTCGAGCAGCCCTTCGGTCACGGCCACCGCACCGTGCGCCGGGTTTCTGCCCGTCGCGAACGCATTCGGCTGGGCGCCGCCGACCAGGTAGAGCCGTGGCATCGGGATGCCCGCCCGATCGGAGAGGCCCTGCACCATGGCGTGGAGCTCCGGCGCCTCGCCGGGAGCGAGCTCGCGCGCGCCGTACATGCGGAGTACGAGCTTGTCGGAGAAGAAGTACGCGGCGAGGTTCATCGCCGCGGCGAGCACCACGAACAGTCCGAGGAACCGGGGGGCCACCGCGCCGCCGATTCCGATCAGCAGCGCCGAGAGCACCCCGAACAGCAGGATGGTCTTGAGCTGATTGCGCATGCCGGAAACGTAAGAACCCACTCCTTCGTCGCAACTCCCCGGCCGGTCAGCCAGGTGCCGACCCCTTGCGCGCCGAAAAACTGCGCTTATCGGTTTCGATCAAAAGGAGGACATCCCATGGCGAACATGACTCGGTTCAGCAATGGCCGGATCGGGATGCCCAGCCTTCTCGGTTGGGATCCGATGCGGCTCTTCGATGATCTGCTCTCGTGGAATCCGCGCGGCGGCGAGGTCCTGTGGACGGCATCCCCGGTCCACGTGACCCACGGCGAGGACGGCGTCTCGTTGTCCGTCGACATGCCGGGCGTCGACGCGAGCGACCTCGAGCTGACGTTCGAGAGGGGCCAGCTCGTCATCGCCGGCAAGCGCGGCGAGCGCAGCTACCGCTACACGGTGGCGCTCGGCGACGAGTACGACCCCGACTCGATCGAGGCGAACCTCGACAAGGGCGTGCTGAGCCTCACCGCGGCGAAGCGCCCCGAGGCCAAGCCTCGGAAGATCGCGCTGAAGGGCATCGGCTCCGGCACGGCGCAGAAGACGCTCGAGAGCGGCGAGTCGAACAAGTAGTCGTCATTCCAACGACGCAGCCGGCGGCACCGAAAGGCGGTGCCGCCGGCTGCGCCTGTGGCATGTCACGAAAGGGGAGAACCAATGGCGCAGTCGAGCAATCACGAGCCTCGCCGGCACTGGTCCCGCCTCCTGCGGCACGAACGCAGCTGCGCGGCCTGCGGCGCACGCGCGACGCAACGGTCCGCGGATGTTCCGTTCTGCGCGGACTGCATCGCCTGGGCACGGCAGTCGAACCTGCTGGAGTGGGACGACCTCGGCGCGGGCGATTAGCGGCGCGACCGACGCTTCGCGTTTGACGTGGATGCTCGTCGAAGTGTATGGCCTTCGGCGTCGCACGACCGTGCATGCTCTCGTCATGCGCGCGATCGTGTCGATGGTCCTGGTGATGGCGGCTTGTGCTGACGACGGGCCATCGAGCGCCGAGCGGAAGATGGTGTGCGGCGAGGCACGCGACTGCACGCCCGACGATCGCGACTGCACGCAGTACGCGTACGAGCAGCTACCGACGCGCTGCTTCGATATCTGCTACTGGGGCGAGTGTTGTGACCTCGACAACGGTCATTGGCAGAAGGAGTACTATCACTGCCAGCGGCCCGTCGACGCCGGCATCGATACGCCGTAGTCAGCGAACCGGGCGGACCATGATCGCCGCGCCCGCGAACGGATCCTTCGGCGCGGGCAGCGCCGCGCCCGCGAGGTCCGCCTCCGCGGTGTGCGCGACGCCGGCGATGAAGCCGCCGGGGACCGAGGCGATCGCCGTGATCTCCTCGCGGCCGGCGCCGCCGATCTGCCAGCCGTCGAGCACCGCGCCGTGATCGTCGAGCGCGGCGATGAACGAGTCGTCGCCGCCGCCGGCCGCGAGCGTGCGATCGCCGAGGCGCATCTGGCCGGAGAAGAAGCCGGCGACCACGATGCGATCGCCGACCGCGGTGATGCCGCGCACGCCGTCGAAGTCCGGGCCGCCGATCAGCACGGCGTGCTGTGCACCGCCGACGCGCGACCACCAGGCCACGACGCCGTCGGCGTCTCCCTGCGCGACGAGGTCGGCGCCGCCGACGTGCGCGCTCTCGCGGATCGTGCCGGCGGCGACGACGCGGCCGCTCGCGTCGATCGCGACGCCGGCCACCGCATCGTCGCGCTTGCCGCCGAACGAGGCGGCCCAGGCGCGGCGGCCGTTCGCGTCGAGCTCCGCGACGAAGCCGTCGGCGTGCGGCGTGCGCTCGTCGAACGCGGGGAGCAGCACGCCCGCGAGCTCGGCGCCGGACGCGAACGTGCCGGCGACCGCGATCCGACTCCCCGAGACCGCGAGCCCCTGCACCGCATCGGCGTGCGGACCGCCCACGCGCACGAGCCATAGCGGCGCGCCGGTACCGTCGAGGCGCACGACGAAGCCGTCGGCCTTGCCCGCGCTCGACACGACCCGATCGCCGATGCGCAACGTCCCGCTGAACGAACCGCCCGCGACGGCGCCGCCCTCGATCGGGGCGAGCGACGAGATGGTCGCCCACTCGGTCGCGTGGAAGGCGCGGCTCCACCGGAGCGCGCCGCTCGCGGGATCGAGCGCGGCGACCGCGCTGCCGGGCTGGCCGCGGACCTGCGGGTCGACCAGTGCCGCGTAGAGCGTGGCGCCTCCGAGCGCGAGTACGCCCGCGTTGCCGGGGATGACGGCCGACCACGCGATCGAGTCGCCGCGGCGCGCCTCGAGCGTCGAGGACGCCTGCGACGCGAGCGCAGCGAACACGGTCGTCCCG
>JAEUJX010000541.1 GCA_016794545.1 Myxococcales bacterium | reverse complement strand
CCGCTCCACCATGGTCTGTGGATCGCGCGGCTCGCCCACGGCTTCCTTGCGCACGTGCTCGGGCGTGAAGCCGTCGCCGAACGCGGCGAGGCGGAAGTTCGTGCCGCCGATGTCGAGCCCGAGGTGGGCGGGGGCTCCGCGACGATCGCTCACGAGGCCCTCGCGGCCGCGAGGTGATCGTCGAGCACCGCCTTGATCTCCGCGAGGCGCACGGCGCTGTTCGCCTCGCAGCGCATGACCAGCGCGGGCTGCGTGTTCGAGGCGCGGAGCAGGCCCCAGCCGCCCTCGAGCTTCGCGCGCACGCCATCGATGTCGACGACGCTCGCCACCCGCGGGTCCGCCTTCAGCCGCCGCGTCACCTCGGCGACCACCGCGAACTTCTGGTCGTCCGGGCAGTCGATGCGCAGCTCCGGGGTGTTGATCATCACGGGCAGCTCGTCCGCGAGCTCCGCGAGCGTCTTCGTCGATCGGGTCAGCAGCTCGATCAGGCGCGCGCCGGCATAGATGCCGTCGTCGAAGCCGAGCCAGCGGTGCGCGAAGAACATGTGGCCGCTCATCTCGCCCGCGAGCTGCGCGCCGGTCTCCTTCATGCGCGCCTTGATCAGCGAGTGGCCGACCTTCCACATCTCGGCCGTCCCGCCGGCCTTCTCGAGCTCGTCGTACATCGCCTGCGAGCACTTCACCTCGCCGACGAACTTCGCGCCCGGCACCTCGGCGAGCACCGCCTTGCCGTACAGGATCATCAGCTGGTCGCCCCACAGGATGCGCCCGTGCGCGTCGACCGCGCCGATCCGATCGGCATCCCCGTCGAGCGCGATGCCGACCTCGGCGCCTTCGCGCTTCACCGCCGCGATCAGATCCGCGACGTTCTCCGGCTGCGTCGGATCGGGATGGTGATTCGGGAACGTGCCGTCGAGGTCGCAGTACAGCGGCACCACCTCGAAGCCGAGCCGCTTGTAGAGCCCCGCCGCCGTGGGGCCCCCGGCGCCGTTGCCGGCGTCCACCACGACCTTGAAGCGCCGCTCGCCGAGCTTCAGCTCCTGCATCACGCGCTGCTGGTACGTGCCGATGATGTCGCGCGAGTGCATGGGCCGCACGGGGTGCGGCGCGTCGCCCTGGAGCAGCGCCGTGACCTCGTCGCGCAGCTCCGCGATCGCCGCGCCGTGCAGCGTCTCGCCATGGAGCATCAGCTTGAAGCCGTTGTCCTCGGGGGGGTTGTGGCTGCCGGTGATCATCACCGCGCCCGCCGGCGCCAGGTGCTTCTCGGCGAAGTACACGAGCGGCGTCGGCACCACGCCCACGTCGATCACCTCGGCGTGGACGCGCAGCCCGTCGGTGAGCGCCGCGAACAGCCGCGGCGAGTGCACGCGCGGATCGCGGCCGACCACCACCGGCCCGGGCGCGGCGCGCTTGCCGATCGCCATCCCGAGCGCCCGCACCATCGCATCATCGAGGTCGCGCTCGGCGACACCGCGGATGTCGTACTCGCGAAAGACGCGGGGCGGCGCGCGACGATCGACCACGGCTACAGATACCGCGCGAGCCCGCGGGCGGAAAGGGCCTCGACGACCCTCCTGACCTCCTGCGCCTGGTCCTTCCGGATGACGAGGATCGCGTTCCCGCTCTTCACGACGATCAGATCGTTCACGCCCACCGTCGCGAGCACCGTGTCGTCGTCGGTCATCAGCACGTTCCCGCTGCTGTCGACGGCCACCACCGTGCCGGCGACCGTGTTCCCGTGCTCGTCGGTCCCGCGGAGCGCCGGCACCGCCGCCCACGAACCGAGGTCATCCCAGCCGACACTCGCCGGCACCGTGACCACCCGCTCCGCGTGCTCCATCACCGCGTGATCGATCGAGATCGACCGCAGCGTCGGGTACACCTCGGCCGCGCTCGCCGTCCCCGCCGCGATCGCGCGCACCGCCGCCGCCGTCGCCGGCAGGTGCTCCGCGAGCTCGCCGAGCAGCCGCCGGACGCTCACGCAGAACATCCCCGCGTTCCACAGGAACCGTCCGCTCGCCAGGTACAGCTCGGCGGTCGCGCGGTCCGGCTTCTCGACGAACCGCTTCACCGGCACCACGCCGTGCCGCGCGGCCTCCGGCTCGGTCTCCAGGTACCCGTAGCCGGTCTCCGGGTGCGTCGGCGTGATGCCGACGGTCCCGATCACGTCGTCGCGCTCGACCGCACCGAGCCCGCGCTCGAGCACCGCCGCGAGCCCCGCCTCGTCCGCGACGAAGTGATCCGCCGGCAACACCACCATCACGCCCTCGGGATCCGTCACCTCGATCGTCGCCGCCGCGAGCCCGAGCGCCGCCGCCGTGTTCCTCCCCACCGGCTCCGCGACGATCGTCGCCTGCGGCGCGACGGCCGCCGTCATCTCGCGCTGCGACTCCGCCGTCACGATCAGCACGTGCTGGGCCACGCGCTGCCCGCGTGCCACCGCCGCGCCGAGCAGCGTCCCGCCGTCGGGCATGAGCGGCAACAGATGCTTGGGCAGCGCCTTCCGGCTCGCCGGCCACAGCCGCGTGCCGCTGCCACCGCCGAGGATCACCGCGTGTCGACTCACGGGCGCAGAGTGCCACGGATCGTGCCGCCGATCGCAGCGCCACGCAAAGCACCGACACGCTATCGTCGCCCGATGCGTACGTTCGAGGTGTCGAAGGTCGAGGTCGCGAAGTCGCCCCGCAAGGAGATCGAACGCGCCGGCGCGATCGCCGAGCTGCTGAGCGTTCCCGCGCCGCTCGATCCCGCGGACGCCGCGGAGGAAGAAGCCAGCGGGATCCGCAAGCCGCGCGAGCGTCTGTCCCGGATCGAGCAAGCCTACACGTCGACCGCGCGGCTGGTCGCATGCACCGACATCAGCCCGCTGGTGCAGATGGCGCACGACGCGTTCTACGAGCACCGGCCGATCACGCTGTCGCCAGATACCATCTGGTTCACGATCGCGCAGGGCTTCGCCACGCACGTCAACCTGAACGCCGAGGCGCTGCGCGACCGCTTCGTGCGCCACGACGGCAAGCTGAAGCTCACCGTCACGCGCGACGACTTCCTGCTCGGGCAGACGAACCCGTGGCCGGAGGCCTTCGCGGAGTTCTCGGCGCAGATCGCTCGGCACGTCGGCAAGCTGCGAGACCTCGTCATCGCCGATTTCTCGACGACCGGCCCGCTCGAGCGCGCCGCCACCGAGGTGCTGCTGATGGATACGTTCCAGGCGTACTTCCAGTACGAGATGATGATGGGCTGCGGGATCCCGCGGATCACCCTGCTCGGAACGCCTGACGACTGGCGGTCGGTGCGCCGCCGGGCACAGCAGCTCTCGGAGTACGAGCTGGAACACTGGACCGGCGCCCTGTTGCCCGTCCTCGACCGGATCGTCGCCACCGCCGAAGGAGTCGACGATCCGGCGTTCTGGCGCTCGTTCTTCCACTACGAGAGCGGCTCGATGGGCAGCGCGCTCACCGGTTGGATCAACGTGCTCTACCCGTATCTGGTCGACTGGAGGACCAAGCGACCCAGCATCGCGAATCCGCACATCGGCTCGTGGCAGCAGAACTTCGCGAAGTCACCGCGCGGCTGGAACGACACGCCGGGGCCAGGTCTCTCGCAGATTCCCGGCGGCCTCGCGAGCGCGCCGGTCGGCGTGACCGACGTCCGGACCAACGTGCGCCACGAGATGCGGTTCGTGGCCGGGATGTTTGGCGTCGTCGAGGACGCCGATGGCGTGCTCTCTCCCGAGTTCGGGTGGGCGGTCACCTCCGATCCGTAGACACCGCCCGCGAGGGCACGAGAATCAGGTCGAGCGCTTCCTGCTCGCGGTCGGGAAGCGATGCTCAGCCACCGCCGCGCGCGGCGCGCACGCGTACATCGCCGAGCGTCGCGAGCTTCGCGTCGAGGCGCGACTGCTCGGCCTCGGCGTCGGCGGTGCGGCCGAGCTGCTTCAGCACGCGGACGCGCAGCTCGAGAGCCTCGAGCTCGGTCGCGTTGCCGAGGAGGTCCAGCGCCTCCTGCGCGCGATCGAGCTCGAGCAGCGCGGCGGCCGCTCCGCGCAGGGCGCGCGGCGCGACGTCGGGCTTGTCGGCGCACTCGACGAAGACCTCGAGCGCCTCGGCGTAGCGCTGCTCGGAGGCGAGCAGCTGCGCGAGGACGAGTTGGGCGACGGGGTCGGTCGCGAAGCGCTCGGCTCGCAGCGCAGCGATGGCGGCGGCCGGATCTCCACCGATCAGCGCCGCGAGCTCCGGCGCCACGTGCGGCTGCGCCTGCGTGCCGACCTCGGCGCGCGCGCGGCGCTGGTGACGCTCGGCCTCGCGGCGCAGGAGCATGGCCTCGATCATGGTGCCGTCCTTGGCGAGCGCCTTGTCGAAGGCGGCGAGCGCGTCGGCGAACTGGTGCTGGCCGAGGAGGACCTTGCCGCGCGCGTAGTGCATGGCCGCGTCGTCGGGGAGCAGCTTCTCCCAGGCCGCGAGGGCGTCGTGGGCGTGCGAGTACTCGCGGCGCGCGAGGAAGCCCTTGGTGATGAGCATGTGGGCCTCGCGCGAGCTCGGAACATCGGCGAGAGCGCGGCGCGCGTAATCGACGGCGGGGCCGGTGTCCCCGAGGGCGAGGTAGCAGCGGGAGAGTGCGAGGTAGAGGCGCCAGCGGATGGGCTCCTCGTGCTTGATCTGCTGATAGAGCGCGAGCGCGCCTCGCGGATCTCGATCGAGCTCGAGGCGCTGCGCCGTGGGCGCGAGGTCAGTCCACGAGCGCTTCGGCTCGAACGCCTCGCGGGTGATGACCACGGCCTGGCGCAGCGCCGTCGGCGGTGTCGAGAAGCTCGCGCCGTGCGCGAGAGCGACCTGACGGCCGCGTTCGGCGAGCGACTGGGTCTCGTGGGTGAGCCGAGCGGCTGCATCGAACACGGCGAACGCGTCGTTCCACTTCTCGAGCACGAGGTAGCCGATGCCCTGCTCGATGGCCTCCTCGGACGGCCGCGCCTCCGAGTACGGAACGGGCGCCATCGGGCGCAGCGCCGTTCGCACCTGCTTGATCGTCGGATAGCGCTTCGCCGGGTCGGTCACGAGACAGCGCCGCAGGACCGCGCCCAGCGGGGTCGCGAGGTCGGCGCGCGTGACGTGAGTCGCCTCGAGCAGCGCGCGTCCGACGCAATACACGAGCGAGCGCTCGTCCGCGGCGGGCCATCGCTCGACGACCTCCGGCGGCACGCGGCTCGCGTGGGCCTTGCTGTGAAGCGGCGGCCAGAACCACACGCGCGGTCGGCCGAAGATGTCGAGCCGGACCTCGGGGCACGTGAACCAGCCGAGCTGGTCGGGCTCCAGGCAGACCCTCGCCATGTCGAGCACTCGAGTGAGCACGATGCCGGCCCGCGCGACGAGCGGACCGAAGGGCAGCTTGGGGTCCTTCCACTCGAGGGCCGCGAACCGCAGCCGCCCCTCCCCGTTCTCGCCGACAGCCGTGAGCAGGGGCGGATAGTCGGGTAGCCGACGCCAGGCGTCGTAGAGCGGCCACCACTCGTCCGGATCCGGCGCCTCCGCGGCCTTGATCACGAAGACCGGCGCGCCGCGCGTTCCTTCCGTGACGCGAAACGCCGGGTCCCGCGCGCTCGGGTTCCCCATCCAGTCGTCGTCGATCCTCGTGACCACCGGCTACTCCGCGGCGAGCTGCTTCGCGAGCTCGGGCGCTTTCAGGCACTCGTTGCCGACGAGCCTGTAGCGCAGCTTCTTGTGCCGGTCGTAGACGTTGTAGTGCGGCAGCGTCCCGACGTCGAACTGCTTCGCGACCGGCGTGTCGCCGTCGCCGACGTCGACCTTGCGGATCACGACGCCGGTGTCCTTCGCGGTCTGCACCGCGAGCATGCCACCGACGATCACGCACGCCCCGCACGACTCGCTCCAGAAGTCCACGACGGTCACGTAACCATCGGGCAGGACCGCCGCGAGCTCGATCGCCTCGCCGGGCTGGTTGACCTGTACGGACTTCTCGGCCGGCGGCGGCCGCGGCGCGGCCGGGTGGCCGCACGCGACGAGCACGACGAGCGCGAGGCGCCTCATGCGCCGGCGACCTGACGCGCGATGCGGGCGACGTCGGCGCGCGCGAGGCCGGCGTGCCAGACCTGCTCGAGCTGCATGCGCTCGCCGGAGACCAGCTCGCTCGCGGAGAGGCGGACCGTACCGTCGGTGTCGAGCGTGACCTCGACGAGGACGAGCACGTCACCAGCGGACGCCTGCGGGAGATCGACGACGGCGTAGCGGCCGAGGTGGCGGTTCTCGGTGGACTCGGGCGACTCGCCCTCCCAGATGTCGAACTCGATGCGCGGCTGGTCATCGAGCTTGGTCGGGAACACGCGGTGCTCGCGCGTCGGGACGACCGCGTTCTGAGCGATCACGAGCTCGCACTCGCTGTGCCCCATGCTCATCGAGAGGCCGCGGGCGGCGACGTCGATCAGCAGGATACCGTCGATGCGGCCCTCGAGGCGCGCGAGCTCGAGGGCGGCGCCGATCGCGACGACCTCCTCGGGGTTGTCGACGATGCTCGGCTCCTTGCCGAGCACGCGCGCGATCTCGCGGCGCACCGCGGGCATGCGCATCATGCCTCCGACGAGCAGCGTCTCCGAGACCTGATCGGTCCTGCGGCCCGCGCGCTTCAACGCCTCCACGAGCGGCGCCTCGATGCGCTCGACGAACCGCTTCGCCCAGACCTCGAGCTCCGCGCGCTTCACGGGACGGCTGTATGCAAGCGCCTTGCCCGAGGGGAGCTCGGCGAGCTGCGCGACCTCGAGCTCGGCGACGGCCTCGGTCGACAGCGCGTGCTTCGTGCGCTGGGCCGCCAGGCGGAGCCGCTCGATGGCCATCGAGTCACCGGTGATGTCGAAGCCGAGCGACGTCTTGACATCGCGGAGGAGGTGCTCGACGACGAGGCGATCGACGTCGTCGCCGCCGAGGAACTGATCGCCGGTGGTCGCGAGGACCTCGAACACGCCGCCTTCGACATCGACCGCCGCCACGTCGAACGTGCCACCGCCGAGGTCGCAGACGAGGTACCTGCGATCGACGCCGCGGTGCGCGCCGTGGCCGAGCGCCGCGGCGGTGGGCTCGCTGAGCAGCCGCATGACCGAGAGGCCCGCGATCTGCGCGGCGTCCTTCGTGGCCTGGCGCTGCGCGGCGTCGTACCACGCGGGGATCGTGATCACGGCGCGCGTGACGGGCTCGCCGTAGTACGCCTCGGCCATCTGGCGCAGCGCGAGGAGGATGCGACCGCAGACCTCCTCGGGCGAGATCTTCGTGCCCGCGGAGAGCGAGATCCAGGTGTCGCCGTTCGGCGCCTCGCACAGCTCGTACGGCAGGAGGCGCGCGAGGCGGCGGATCTCCGGGTGATCGAAGCGGCGCCCGAGCAGGCGCTTGGCGCCGAACACGGTGACGTCCGGACTGTGGTCGAGCCCGTGGCGCGCGGCCTCGCCGACGACGGGGCCGTCGGGCGAGTACCACACGAGCGACGGCAGCGTCGTGGATCCCTCGGGCGTCGTGAGGATGCGCGGCGCGCCGTCCTTGTCGATCACGGCGACGACGGAGTTCGATGTCCCGAGGTCGATGCCGATCGCGCGCGTCACTGGAACACCCGCCGGATCGAGTCGCTGTCGGTCTCGCCGTTGCGCTTCACGTGATCGAGCAGCCGCTGCGCCTCGGCACATCCCTCGTGGTGCGCGAGCGCGGCCTCGAGCTGCGACGTCGCGAGCATGACCTCGCCCTTGCCCAGCGCCGAGACCGCGGACGCCACGTAGTACAGCGAGCGCAGCGGCTTCGACCGCGGATACACCACGAGCGCGGCGGCGAGCACCTCCTGCGCGGTGTCGGGGTCACCTTGCAGCAGCATCTTGCGCGCGCGCACCTCGAACGCCTCGCCGCCGGAGCCCTTCGAGGTCACCGGCACCGGCACGGCCTGCTCGATCGCCGGTACGGTGCTCGCCTGCGCCGTGCGGCGGCGCGCGGGGTCGCTGCCGGAGCCGCTCGCGAGATCGTCGAACCCGACGAGCCAGCCCGGCGGCGCGCGCACGACGGGGCCGACGACGGCCGCGCGGCCCTCGGCGACCAGCGCCTGGCGCAGGCGGTCGTACGCACGGTTCGCGAGGATCGTCAGCTCCTCCGCGAGGTGGGTGATCGCCGGCGCCTTGCGGCGCGCGACGAGGTCGGGGTGCATGCGCTTGACGAGCGCCATCCAGCCCCGCCGGATCTCGTCGGCGTCGGCGTCTCGCGACACGCCGAGCACCTCGTGCACGGCGGCCTGCCGCATGCGCTTCAGCTCGCTCGTCAGGTGCTGGAACAGCTGGCGCTCGTCGGCGGGCAGTGTCTGGCTGACCATCTCGATCTTGCTCGGGCGCTCCGGCGGCGCCTCGGGCGGCGGTGGCAGCGTCTCGATGCCCGCCGCCATGTCCTTGATCCGCGCGAGCACCTCCTCGGTGAACCCGTGGAGCTCGACCTCGATCCACGTCTTCGTGTCGCCCTCGATCGGCGACGTCTTCTTCACCGTGCCATCGATGGCGATCACGACCTCGTTGGGCAGCTCGAGGCCCAGCGTGACCGGCGAACCGAGCGCGGCCGCGAACGGCACCTTCATCGACAGCAGCCTGCCGCGCCTCAGCTTGCGCGCGTGGAAGCTCTCGACCTGTTCCCAGGTCGTGCAGCGCACGTGAAGCGTGCGACCACCGGCCACGTCACTTCCCCTTCTTCTGCTTCGGATCCTTCGGGTCCTTCCAGTCGGGGTCCGGCACCAGCTCGATCCGCTTCTCGATCGTCGACCTCTTCTTCGCGAGATCGATCGGCTCGTTCGGATTGCCGCCCGGCTCTCGCCACTCGTCCGCGGTGATCGACGCGAAGCCGGGCAGCTTGCCGTCGGACAGCGCGCGGAGCTCGTACGCGCGGCCCGCCACCGTCGGGAACCGCACGCCGGTGTTCGGATAGCCGATGAGCAGCCAGACCTCGGCGCCCGGCGGGTTGGTCTCGATGCGGATCGGCCCCTCGCCCGCCTCGAAGTCCTTCGGCTCCACCGCGAGGTTCGGCGGCCGCGCCGGCAGCACCTCCCCCATCGGCTTCCCGGACTTCGGATCCTTCGCGAGCGCCTTCAGCGTGACGTTCACCGTCGCCTTGCGCGCGGTGCCCTTGCCTGCCCAGTTCGCGGGCAACACCTCGGTGTCGACCGCCTGGTAGCCCGGC
Source organism: Myxococcales bacterium (assembly GCA_016794545.1). Taxonomy (GTDB): domain Bacteria; phylum Myxococcota_A; class Polyangia; order Haliangiales; family Haliangiaceae; genus JABFXX01. The sequence continues at coordinate 22,145 of JAEUJX010000541.1, read as the reverse complement.
AGCTCGAGCCGGACGCGGTGCATCTGCGACGACGTCAGCGGCATCGTGTCGACCGGCGTGCGCCCGAGCTTGAGCCACACGCTCGCGTCGGCCGGCTCCGCGCTCACCGTGATCACGCCGCTGTCGGCCTGTGCCTTCGTCGCGAGGCGCGTCTGCTCGTCGGCCTCGCGCTGGAGCCGGTCGCGCTCCTCCTTCGCCGCGGCGTTCTTCTCCTGCTGATCCTTGTAGATCATGTAGAACGCGACGCCGCCGCCGACCACGACGAGCAGCGCGATGATGCCGAGCGCGCGGCTCCGCAACCGTGGCGTCGGCTGCTCCGCGAAGTCGGGCATCTCCGGGAGGTTCGTGCGCGCGACGGGCGACGCCGGCGGAGGCTTCTGCACGGCCTGCGAACCTGTGACCTGCTTCGCCGCCTGCTCGGCGCGGGCCGCGGCCTTCTCGAGCTTGTCCGCGGCGGCGCTCGCCTGCTCCGCCGCCGTCGAGACCCGGCGCACCGGCTCGTCGAGCCCGGCGAGCGCGTCCATCGCCGCGGCCTCGTCCTTGCTCCCGGCACGCGACGGGATCGCCTTCAGATCGTAGTCGCTCTCGCGCCCGGTCGGCGCCGGAGGCGGCAGCGGCGTCGTGTCCTGCTCGTCGGGATCGTCCAGCGACGGAACACGCGGCTTGATCTGGACGATCGCCTCCCGCCTCCGCGGATCGACCTGGATCAGCTCGCTGATCGGATCGCGCCGGAACGCGCGATCGTCGTCGACCGTGGTGAGCTCGCGCGAATCGTCGAGGTCGGCGAGGAGCGCGTCGAGCTTGCCGCCGGTCGTGTTACCCCGGCCGCGCATCGCCGCGACCTCGGCCCGGAGGTCCACGCTCGCGCGCGTCGGCGTCACGTTCACCGCGCTGTTGCCGAGCGACGCGAGCAGATCCTCGGTCGCCTCGTCGATGTTGGTGTCGGCGCGGGACAGCCCGGCCGCTCTCACGATCTCGCCGCGGTCCGCGAGATCCCACTGGTCGTCCTCGAGCGCCTCCATCAGGTTCTCGAGCAGGTCCGACGCGTTCTTGTAGCGGCGCGAGACATCGGTATCGAGCGCGCGCTGCACCAGCCGCTCGACGGCGGGCGTGACGTGGAGCGTGCCCGGCGGCACCTCGCCCGAGAGCATCGTGAACAGCAGCGCGCCGCACGCGAACACGTCCGCGGCCGGCGTCGGGTCCTCGCCCACGACGAGCTCGGGCGCCAGGTAGCCGGCGAGCCCGCGCCACAGCGACGAATCGGCGCCCTGCGCGACCGCCGTGGTGAGGGCGCGCCCGACGATGAAGTCGGAGAGCCGGACCGCGCCGTCGTCGTCGATCAGCACGCTGCGCGGGTGGACCGCGCCGTGGACGATCTTCGCCTTGTGCGCGGCCGCGAGCGCCTCGACGACGCTCTTGCCGATCGCGGCCGCGACCGGCAGCGAGAGCTTGCCGCCCTGTCCGCGGTTCGCCTTCGCGGCGCTGATCAGATCCTGCACCGTCACGTACCGGCCGACGCCGCGGGTCACGACGACCACATCCGGACCGCCTTCCTCGACGCCGACCGTCGGCACGATCGCCGGGTGCTCGACCGCGATCACCTTCTCGATGATCCCGGAGTCGGTCAGGGCGATCCGGAACGAGCTCTCCTCCAGCATCCGGGGATCGATGACCAGGCCGCGCAGGTTGCGCTGGCCGCCGAACGACGCGCGATGGATCGCGCCGTACATCGTCACGGCCAACCGTTCGCTCAGCACCACGCCGGCGATGATCTGCTCCGCGGCCTGGGATGCCACCACCGTGAATTATAGCGCGCCGGGCAGCCGGAAGTTCACGAGGATCCAGGGTTCTGCGAACAGATAGACGAGTGCGGCGAGCGCGAGGAACGGACCGAACGGCAGCTCGGTCCGCATCAGCGACGGGACGTCGCGGGCCGGCTCCTCGTCGGGCACGTCGGTGGTCTCCTCGACGACCGGGACCAGGCGCTTGGCGAGTAGGAGGAGTCCTACACCCAGAAGCCCGCCGCCCGCCGCCATCGCGTGCGCGCCGAGCAGCTCGAACGTGACCGCGGCGAGCACGAGCACGCCGGCGACCAGCGCGAGCGTACGCGCGAGCAGCTCCTTCCCCGCAGGGGCCTCCGGCTCCTCCGGCCCCGGCTCCGCCGCGGGGGTGGCGGGCTCCTCCGGCGGCGGCTCCAGGCGCCGCGCGATCACGAGCGACGCGAGCGCCGTCACCGAACCGACGACGCCGACGAGCACGCGGTCGGTGAGCGCGCCATAGACCGCGGCGCCGACCGCGGCGACGGAGATCACCGCGAACGCGGCGCCCTTCTTCGAGCCACCCTCGCCGCGCATCAGCACGACGATGCCGATCACCGCACCGAGCACGGCGCCGCCGAACAGCGCTGCGACCACGCCGCGCGCGCCGAGCAGCGCGCCGATCACGGCGAGCAGCTTGGAGTCGCCGAGCCCGAGGCCCTCGCGCCCCGTGACGAGCCAGTAGACCTCGCCGATCGTCCACGGCAGCCCGTAGCCGATCGCCGCACCGACCAGGCCCTCCGTCCAGTGGCGCTCGGGCAGGAGGAAGGGCAGCGCGTAGAACAGCGGGATCGCCGGCAGCGTCAGCCGGTCGAGGATCAGCTTGTGGTCGAGATCGATGAACGTGACGACGACCATCACGAAGCAGAACGCGGCGTAGATCGCGAACCGCAGCAGCTGGTGGTCGAACGCCTCCGCGCGCGCCCCTCCGCCGAGGGCGAACCACCACGCGACGCCGAACAGCAGGCCGGTGAGCAGCTCGACGATCAGGTACCGCCCCGAGAACCTCGCCCCGCACGCGCGGCACTTGCCGCGGAGCAGAAGCCAGCTCACGAGCGGGAGGTTGTCGTACCAGCGGATCGGGGTCTTACAGGAGCCGCAGTGCGACGGGGGCGTGACGACGCTCTTTCCCTGCGGCCAGCGGTAGATGCAGACGTTCGCGAAGCTGCCCCACAAGAGGCCAAGGAGGACCGCGAAGCCATAGGCGCCGGGCGTGCCGACCAGGGGCTGTAGCTCGCGAAGCACCTCCCCAGAACGTAGCGGGATTGACCAGCCCCGTCGAGAAAGCTAAGAACCAAGCGATGATCCGGCGCGCGCTTGCCACCCTGTCACTCGCTTCGGCGATGGCATGTGGGCGCGCCCAGGGCGTGCCGGACGAGGAGCTCGGGGGCCTCGTCGTCGACACCAAGGTCCCCGACAAGCCGATCGATCTCGATCTGGCGGCAAAGGACCCCGCCGAGCTGTCACGCGCGCTGACCCGGCCGTACCGCGCCATGGTGGCCGCGCTGCCGCCCCACACGGTGATCGTCCAGTCGAAGACGACCGTCGAGGAGGCCGGGAAGGTCACCGACGAGCTCGGCGAGAGCGGCTCGATCGCGCTCGGCGAGGCCGGAGCCTTCCGGGGCGAGTACACGAACACCGCGGACTACGGCCGCGAGGTCACGTTCGTCAGCGGGACCTTGTACCTGCGGCCGCGCTACCAGCGCTGGCACCGGCGCGCGCCCGAGACCGCCGACGAACCCGCCGCGCTGCGCGACTCGTTCGTCGCTCCGATCGCGGCGACCTGGGACCTCGTCGCGCCCGCGGCCGAGCTGACCGACCTGGGTCCGGTCGATCTCGCCGGCCGGCGCGGCCGCAAGATCGCCCTGAAGCTGGCGCCGGCGCAGGCGAAGAACCCGCCGGAGACGCTGGCCCAGCGGAAGTGGCGCGAGTCGCGCGCGATCGAGGAGCTGACCGGCGAGGTCGTGCTCGATGCCGACAAGGGCGTGCCGCTGTCGGTGAAGCTGACCGGCACCGTGGGCTTCACGCGCGATGGCCGGCGCTTCAAGCTGAAGGTGTCGCTGACGTCGACGGTGACCGCCGTCGGCAGTGCGATCGCGGTCACCGCGCCGCCCGACACCGAGGTCGTCGCGACCCCGGAGCGCCTGCGCGAGGTCGACGACCGCGACTATCTGCTCCAGGGCATCGCGCCGCCGATCCGCAAGGGGAGCGACAAGTGACGAGCGCGATCGTCCCGCGCCGCGACTACCTGGTCGGCCAGCGGCGCCTGATCATCGCGCGCTCGATCGCGGGCAGCGTCGCCGGGATCATCCCGGTGCCGTTCCTCGACGACTGGGCCAAGGCCGCGGTGCTCGGCGGCGGCTACCGGCGCATCGCGGCGGCGCACGGCGTGGACCTCAGCGACGAGGCCGTGATGAGCCTGGTCCACGGCAAGAGCCCGCCGGCGAAGATGGCGGACCTCGCGGTCAGCGGCATCGCATACCGGATCGCGTCGCGCGCGGCGAAGCGCATGATGCTCGCGCTCGCCGCGATCGGACGCGCGCGCTCGGCGGCGAGGACGTTCGTCACGATGACGCTGTTCGATCACTACTGCACGAAGCTCCACACCGGCCTCGCGCTCGACGGGCCGACCGCGCTCGCGCTGCGCGAGGAGATCGAGCGCGCGATCGCGCAGACGCCTGGCGCGCTCGGCTTCCACCCGTTCCGCAAGGGTCTGGCCTCCGCGGCGCGCGCGACGCTGAAGGCGCCGCTCGAGCTCGCAGACCTCGCGACGCGCGGCGCGGTGCGCCGGCTGCTCGCGAAGAAGAGCGCGAGCGAGGTCACCGACGCCGAGGCGGTCGACACGCTCGATCACGCGATCGAGACCGAGCTCGCGAACAAGACCGGCTTCCTGTCGCGCACCGTCGCGGCGGTCGAGGTGCAGCTCTCGGCCGATGCGAACCCGTTCCTCGATCAGGTGATCGACACGTTCGACACGCGGTGGCGCGCTCACGCGGCGGCGAAGCGATGAGCGAGCGCGCGCAGCTCGTCAACGCCCGGCGCGTCGTCGTGAAGATCGGCAGCCGTCTCCTCGCCGACAGCCCCGCCGGGCGCCCCGCCGCGATCGCGGACCAGGTCGTCGAGCTGAAGCGCCGCGGCGTCGAGGTGATCGTCGTCTCGTCGGGCGCGATCGCGCTCGGCCTCCGGCGCCTCGGGATCGCGACGCGCCCCGAGGAGCTGCCGGGCCTCCAGGCCGCCGCCGCCGTCGGGCAGAGCCTGCTGATGCAGCACTGGGAGCACGCGTTCACCGTACACGGCGTCGCGATCGGTCAGGTGCTCGTCACGCACGACGACCTCGGCGATCGCCGGCGCTTCCTCTCGGCGCGGCTGACGCTGCGCGCGCTGCTCGATCACGGGGTCGTGCCGATCATCAACGAGAACGACACCGTCGCGAGCGAGGAGATCAAGTTCGGCGACAACGACCAGCTCGCCGCGCTGGTGTGCAACCTCGTCTCGGCCGACGTGCTCGTGATCCTGACCGACGTCGAGGGTGTGCGCGATGCGTCCGGCGTGCGCATGCCGATCGTGCGCGACATCGAGCGCGAGGCCGCGCCGGTCGCCGGGGGCTCGACGAGCGGCGTCGGCTCGGGCGGGATGGCGAGCAAGGTGGGCTCCGCGCGGATCGTCACGCGCACGGGCGTGCCGGCGATCGTCGCGCCGGGCCGCGAGCCCGACGTGATCGTGCGCGTGCTCGCGGGAGTCGACCTCGGCACGCTGTTCGTGCCCGCGGCCAAGGGCGGCAGCGGCACCTTGTCGTCGCGCAAGCACTGGATCGCGTACGGCGCGAAGCCCGAGGGCCGGCTCGTCGTCGACGACGGCGCCGTGAAGGCGCTGCGCGAGGGCGGCAAGAGCTTGCTCCCGGCCGGGATCCGGGAAGTCCACGGCGAGTTCGAGCTGGGCGAGACCGTGAGCGTGGTTTCGACCGGAGGTGCCGAAATCGCACGCGGTCTCGTCGCGTACCCGGCCGCCGACCTCCGCAAGATCTCAGGCTTGCAATCCGCCGGCATCGAGGCCAGGCTGGGATACAAGTCCATCGACGAGGCGATCCACCGAGATGATCTCGTGATTCTGTGACGCAGCCCCTGCTCCGCAAGGTCGCCGAAGACGCGCGCGCCGCGGCACGCGTGGTCGCCAAGGTCGCCCCCGGCACCCGGGCGCTGGCGCTCGAGGAGATCGCCGGCGCCATCAAGGCGCGCGCCGCCGAGATCCTCGCCGCGAACGCGCGCGACGTCGCCGCCGCCGAGACGGCGGGCCTCGCGCCCGCGATGATCGATCGCCTGCGCCTCGACGCCCCGCGGCTCGCCGGCCTCACGCGCGCCGTCGCCGAGATCGCGGCCGCCCCCGACATCGTGGGCCGGGTCGAGCGCCCCGAGGTGCGGCCCAACGGCCTCGCGATCTCGCGCGTGCGCATCCCGCTCGGGGTCGTGCTGATGATCTACGAGGCGCGGCCGAACGTGACGACCGACGCCGCCGCGCTGTGCCTGAAGGCCGGCAATGCGTGCATCCTGCGCGGGGGCCGCGAGGCGAGCGAGAGCAACCGCGCGCTGCTCGGTGCGGTGCACGCCGGCCTGCGCGCCGCCGGGCTGCCAGAGACCTGCGTGCAGCTCGTCCCGGTCACCGATCGCGAGGCGATCGCGGAGCTCGTGAAGCTCGAGGATCTGATCGACCTGTGCATCCCGCGCGGCGGCGAGGGGCTCATCCGCTTCGTCACCGAGAACGCCCGCGTGCCCGTGATCAAGCACTACAAGGGCGTCTGCCACATCTACGTGCATGCCGCCGCCGACCAGGACAAGGCGCTCGAGATCATCGCGAACGCGAAGATCCCGAAGCCGAGTGCGTGCAACGCGGTCGAGACGGTGCTGATCGACAAGGAGATCGCGGCGGACTTCGTGCCGAAGCTCGTGGCGGCGCTGTCGCCGAAGGTGGAGCTCCGCGGCGATGCGGCGGCCCAGCGGTACGGCGGCGACAAGGTCCGCGCCGCCACCGAGGACGACTGGCACGCCGAGTACCTCGACTGGATCCTCGCGCTCCGCGTCGTCGACGGCTTCGACGCCGCGATCGCGCACATCGAGACCTATGGCAGCGATCACACGGAGTCGATCCTCACGAAGGACGAGGCGGTGGCCGAGCGGTTCCTGCGCGAGGTCGGCTCGTCGACCGTGATCGTCAACGCCTCGACCCGGTTCGCCGACGGCGGCGAGCTCGGGCTCGGCGCCGAGATCGGGATCTCGACGACCCGCCTGCACGCCTACGGCCCGATGGGTGCCGAGGGCCTCACCACCACCAAGTTCGTGGTCCGTGGTAACGGACAGGTCCGTAGCTAGAGGAGAGAGACGCCCAGCATGACTTCGAAGAAGAAGAAGAGCGCCGGAGGGAAGAAGGAGGGTGCATCGGGAGCCGCGGGCTCCGGGGACACCGGGGGACTCGAGGGGGCGATGCGTGCGCTGGAGCTCGCGCTCGACAGGAAGGCGCTCGAGCCCATCCTGCTCGACGTGCGCGAGCTGTGCTCGTTCTGCAACTACCAGCTCGTGCTGTCCGGACGCAGCGACCGCCAGGTCGACGCGATCGCCGACGGCATCTCGGCCGGTCTCAAGCAGGAGGGGCTGCGGCCGATCGGCGCCGAGGGCGCGCGCACCGGCCAGTGGGCGCTGCTCGACTACGGCGACTTCGTCGTCCACGTGTTCCTCCACTCCGCGCGCGAGCACTACGACCTCGAGGGCCTGTGGAACGACGCGCCGCGGATCGAGCTCGACGTGCCCGACGACGCGCGCATCCCCGCCGGCGAGACCTACGACGCCGTCTCGTAGCGCGACGTGAAGCTGACGCTGGCCGTCATCGGGCGGCTCAAGGAGAGCTACTTCCTCGAGGCCGAGGCCGAGTACAAGAAGCGGCTGAAGCCGTTCTGCACGCTGGCCGTCACCGAGTTCAAGGACGAGGCCGCGCTGCTCGCGGCCCTCCCGGCGAACGCGCACCTCTACGCGTTCGACGAGACCGGCGCGTCACTGACCAGCGTCGCGTTCGCGAACGACGTCCTCGGGCGCGAGCAGTCGCACGGCGGTGGGGCGCCCGTGTGGTTCGCGATCGGCGGCGCCGATGGCCACAGCGCCGTCATGAAGAAACGCGCGCAGAAGCTCGTCGCCTTCGGCCAGCTCACGATCGCTCACCGCCTGGTACGCCTGCTCGTGCTCGAGCAGCTCTACCGAGGCTTCAAGATCCTGCGCGGCGAGCCGTATCATCGCGAGTAGCGCGCTCATCGCCAGTACCGCGTGACGGCGAAGTCGCTGTTCGTGTTGCTCGCGAAGCCCGCCGTGACGATGCGCGTCGCCGGGACGCGCTCGTCGGGCTGGAGCACCATCGCCATGCCCTGGTCGGGCTTCGTGCCGGGCGCGACCGGCGTGATCACGACGCCGGCTTCGCCGAACGCGGGATCGAGCGCGCCGGCCGAGTCGTAGCGCACGACCGCGAAGTTGCCGGCGGAGCTGGCGCCCTCGTACACCCAGCCGGCGACGACCAGCTTGCCGCCCGCGTCGAGCGCGATCGCCTGGGCCTCGTTCCAGTTCGTGGCGGAGAGCATCGTCTGCACCTTGCCGCCGGTGCCGAAGCTCCCGTCGAGCACGCCCGCCGCGGTGAGCCGCGCGACCGAGACCGCGTGGTGCGCGTGACCGGCGACGTAGATCTCGCCGGTCGGCGCGATCGTCACGGCGCGCGCGGCGCCGATCGTCGAGCCGAACAGGTGCGCCAGCTTGCCGCCGGTGCCGAACCCGGCGTCGAGCGAGCCATCGGCGTGATAGCGGACGAGCGTGAAGTCGCCCTCCCCGCCCGCCGCGACGAGCTTCCCGTCGGCCTGGCGCGCGAGCGCGTAGATCGAGTCGCGCGCGCCGAACTGCGCGATCGAGGTGAGCGCGATGCCACCGGTGCCGAACGACGGATCGAGCACGCCCGCCGCGGTGTAGCGAGCGAGCGCGAAGTCGACGCCGGTCGTCGCGCGGCTGGAGTCGCCGCCGGCGACGATCGTGCCGTCGGGCTGGACGAGCACCGCGTACGCGGTGTCCGAGTCGGGCCCGATCGCCGTGGTCACCTTGCCGCCGGTGCCGAACGACGTGTCGAGCGAGCCGTCCGGCCGGTAGCGCGCGAGCGCGAAGTCGTTGCCGCTGCCGGTGACGGTCGAGACGCCCGCGGCGACGATCTTGCCGTCGGGCTGGATCGCGATCGCGTAGATGGTCTCCGACGCCCCCGCGAAGTCGGTGAGCACGCGGCCTCCCGTGCCGAACGAGGTGTCGAGGTTCCCGTCACGGTCGAGGCGGATCAGCGCGAAGTCGCCACGCTGCTCCGCCGCTCGGCCGGCGATCACGATCTTGCCGTCGGCCTGCACCGCCGCGGCGTACGCGTAGTCGTCGCTCGCGCCGCCGGGCAGCATCACCTTGCCGCCGCCGAAGCTGGTGTCGAGCGCGCCGGGCGCGCCGTACACCGTCACGGTCGCGGGCGCATCGGCGCTCGCGGCGCCGGCGGTGCCGCGCACGGTGACCGAGGTCGGAAGCGAGTGCGGTGCGCTCGCCGGTGCGCGGAGCGCCAGCGTGCCGGTCGTCGCGCCGTCGGCGATCGTCAGCGGATCCGCGGTGACGCCAGCGGGCAGGCCGACCGCGGTGATCTCGACGGGGCCGGTCAGGCCGCCCTGCCGCGCGATCGTGACGGTCAGCGCCACCGACGCGCCCTGGAGGATCGGCGCCTTGTCGCCGGCGAGCGTGACGGTCAGCCGCTCTGCGGCCTCGGCGGGCGGTGCATCGGGCAGGTGCCCGACGTCGGGATCGGAGCCGCAGGCCGCGAGGAACAGCGTCGTCATCAGGCTTCTGGAGGTCGTCATGGAGTCACGACATCCTGAGCATCCCCGCGCGCGCGCGTTCCTACAGGGATCCTAAGAGGTTCTGGAAACGTTCCTAAGCGACTCAGCGCGCGGGGGACAGCAGCTGCTCGAGGCGCCGAGCCAGCGTGCGCGCGCTCACACGACGCTCCGGGACCACGAAGATCGTGTCGTCGCCGGCGATCGTCCCGAGCACGCTGTCGAGGCGGGCCTGGTCGAGCAGCGCGGCGATCGCGGCCGCGACGCCGGGCTTGGTGTGGACGACGACCATCGCGGCGCCGTCCCTCACCCCGAGGACCATGTCGGCCATCGCGGCGAGCTGCACCGGCTCGATGCCGCTGCGCGCGGCGAAGCCCTCGAGCTCGTACGCGGTGCCGCCGTCGGGCAGCGAGGCACGACGCGCGTGGAGCTTCGCCAGGTCGCGCGACAGGGTGGCCTGCGTGACCTCGAAGCCGCGAGCCGCGAGCAGGTCGCGCAGCTCGGCCTGGGTCGCGACGTGCCGCGTGCGGATCAGCTCGACGATCGCGGCCCGGCGCGCGCGGGTGTCGGCGGAGTCGGTCACGAGCCCTCCGGACGGACGATCGTGCCGACGCCGCGATCCGTGAACAGCTCCGCGATCACGTTGTGCGGCGTGCGGCCGTCGATCAGGTGCACCGCGCGCACGCCACCCGCGAGCGCATCGGCGATCGCGGACGTACGCACCGGATCGAGCTTGCCGGCGAGCGTGGCGGGGGTGAGATCGGTGACCAGCTCGCCGCCCTCGATGATCCCGGGCGAGTCCGAGAGGTAGATCAGCTTCTCCGAGCCGAGCGCCTTCGCGACGCCCGCGGCGACGAGATCCGCGTTCATGTTGAAGCTCTCGCCCTCCGGTCCGAGGCCGATCGGCGAGATCACGGGGATGTACGACTGCGCGAGCAGGGACTCGAGGAACGTCCGGTTGACCTCGACGAGCTCTCCCACGTAGCCCATGTCCTGGCCGTCGGGGCGCTGCAGCTTCTTCGCGCGCAGCAGAGCGGCATCGCTGCCCGACAGCCCGATCGCGTGCGCGCCGCGCCGGTTGAGCGCGGCGACCAGGTCCGCGTTGATCGCGTCGAGCACGCCCTCGACGGTGTCGATGTCCTGGGCCGGCGTGACCCGCAGCCCGTCGAGGAACGTCGAGGTCGAGCCGCGGGTCTCGAGCGCCCGCGTGATCGCATCTCCGCCGCCGTGGACGACCACCGGTGACAGGCCGACCGAGTGCAGCAGCATCACGTCGTCGCAGAAAGCGCGGAGCACGCCGTCCTTCGCGATCGCCGCGCCGCCGAGCTTGATCACGCAGCGCTTGCCGCGGAACCGGGAGATGTAGCCGAGCGCCTCGACCAGCACCGCGCGCTTGAACGACGGCGTGTAGTTCGTGAGCTTGTCGTCCTTCGCGACGCCGCCGTCCGCCTTCTCGACGATCAGCGACGTGTAGTCGGCGTTGAGCTTCACGTAGTCGTACGACAGGTCGCAGCCGTAGGCCTTCGCGATGTGATCGCCGGCGCGCAGCTCGACGACGATGTGGACCTCGGGCTCGCGCAGCTTGGCCTTGATCGTCGCGCGATCGATCGTCGCCGGGCCCTTGTCGTAGACGGTCAGGCCCTGGATCGTGACGCGGCTCGCGTGCGGATCGATCGGCAGATCGAGCGTACCCGCCCGTGCGCCGACGGTGGCGAGGATCCGGCCCCAGTTCGGATCGGCGCCGAAGATCGCGGCCTTGACGAGCGGCGAGCCGCAGATGCTCTTCGCGAGGTCGCGCGCGATGTCGTGCGTCGGCGCGCCCGCGACGTGGACCTCGAGGCGCTTCGTCGCTCCCTCGCCGTCGGCGGCGATGTCGCGCGCCAGCTCGTCGAGCAGGTCGGCGAGCGCGGCGGAGAACGCCTGGTACTCGGCGGAGTCCGCCCTCGTGATCCTCGCGTTCCCGGCGCGGCCGTTCGCGAGCACGAACACGCTGTCGTTCGTCGACATGTCGCCGTCGATCGTCAGCTGCTCGAACGTCTCGCGGGTCGCGTGATCGAGCGCCGCATCGGCGAGCTGCGCGTCGATCGCGCAGTCGGTCACGATCACCGCGATCACGGTCGCGAGCTGCGGTGCGATCATGCCGGAGCCCTTGCAGATGCCGGCGATCGTCACGTCCTTGCCGTCGAGCTCGATCGTCCTCGACGCGAGCTTCTTCGTGGTGTCCGTCGTCATGATCGCCTCCGCCGCCTTCTCCGGGTCGGGCGCGAGCGTGGCGACGGCGGCGGGCATCTGCTTCACGAGCTTGTCGGCGGGCAGCGGCATGCCGATCACGCCGGTCGACGCGGTGACGACCTGCGCCGGCTCGACACCGAGCGCCGCCGCCGCCGCGCGCACCACGGCCGCCACGGCCTCGGCGCCGGCCGTACCGGTCAGCGCGTTCGCGTTGCCGCTGTTGACGACGATCGCGCGCATGCGCTCCGCGGGCAAGCGCGCCGACGCGTCGACCACGGGCGCCGCCGCGGCGCGGTTGATGGTGAACGCGCCGGCGCACGCGGCGTCGGTCTCCGAGACGAACAGCGCGAGGTCGGGCCGCATCGGCTTGATGCCACACGCCACGCCCGCGTACTTGAATCCGATCGGGAGCTTCATCCGTGCCTCGCGAGGTGTGTCAGGCCCGTCGTGCGCGGCAGGCCGAGCACGAGGTTCAGGTTCTCCACCGCCTGCCCGGCCGCACCCTTCAACAGATTGTCGAGCGCGGCCGTCACGACCACGATGTCGCCCTTCGAGGCGACGCCGACGAGCGTCTGGTTCGTGCCGACGACCTTCCGCAGCGAGACATCCTCCGGCGTCTCGCAGACGGTCACCGTCGGGTCGTCGTGGTAGTCGCGCCGGAACAGCTCGACGAGCTCCATCGTGGCCACCGGCGCCGTGAGCGTCGCCGTGATCGTCGCGAAGATGCCGCGCGCGATCGGCAAGAGGTGCGTGGTGAGGGTCACGCGCGGCGCGACGCCGAGCTTGCCGAGCGCCATCTCGATCTCCGGCACGTGCTGGTGCTTCAGCACCTTGTACGCGCGGACGTTGTCGTGCATCTCGCCGAGGCTCATCGCCTCGACCGCCTGGCGGCCCGCACCGGTGACGCCGGAGCCCGCGGCGACGAACACGTCCCGCGAGGCCAGACCGTGGCGCACGAGCGGCGCGACGGCCGTGATCACGCACGTCGCGTAGCACCCGGGGTTCGCGACGAGGCTCGCGCCGGCGATCTCGCCGGCGAACAGCGACGTGAGCCCGTAGACGTCGGTCGCGCGGTGCGCGTTCGAGAGGTCGATGACCTTCGCGCCCGCGGCGCGCGCCTGCTTGGCGAGCGCTGGCGCGGGATCGTGCGGCACGGCCATGAGCACGACCTCGGCCGGCGTCGCGAGCGCCTCCTCGGTCTTCACGAACGAGAGCGCGGACACCGGCCCGCCGGTCAGCGCGTGCACCGGCTTGCCCGCATTCGAGTCGCTCGCCGCGGCGACCACCGTGACCGCCGGGTGCGCCGCCAGGAGCTTCAGGAGCTCGAGCCCGGAGTAACCGGCGGCGCCGAGGACGGAGACTCTATGCATCGTGTGCATAGATATGCGCATATCTTCGTCACTATGCAAGTGGTATCTATGCGAATCAGGACTTCTTCGACGCCTTCATCGCACGGTCCATCTCGCGCTTGTCGTCCGCCTCCTTCTTCGTCGCACGCTTGTCGAAGATCTTCTTGTGCGTGACGAGGCCGAGCTCGACCTTGACGTGGCTGCCTTTGAAGTAGAGCGCGAGCGGGATCAGCGTGAAGCCCTTGAGCTGCGTCTTGTCGCCGAGCTTCGCCAGCTCGTGGCGGTGCAGCAGCAGCTTCCGCACGCGGTCGGTCTCGTGGCCCCACCGGTTCGCCTGCGCGTACTCGTTGATCTGGATGCCGTGGAGGTAGGCCTGCCCCTTGCGGATCTCGACGTAGCCGTCGGCCACCGTGACGCGCGCCTCGCGCAGGCTCTTGACCTCGGAGCCCTTGAGCGCGATGCCCGCTTCGATCCGCTCGTGGATGTGGAAGTCGTGCGACGCCTTGCGGTTCGTCGCGATGACCTTCAGCACGGGTTCGCCGGTCTTCGCCATCACCACTCTCCGACGTTCTTCATCGAGATCCACGGCTCGGCGGGTGCCAGCGCCTCGCCCCGCTGCAGGAGCTCGACGGAGATCTTGTCGGGCGAGCGCACGAACGCCATTCGCCCGTCGCGAGGCGGCCGGCTGATCGCGTAGCCGAGATCGATGAAGCGCTGGCAGGCCGCGTAGATGTCGTCGACCTCGTAGGCCACGTGACCGAAGTTGCGTCCGCCCGTGTACGCTTCGCTCTGGTCCCAGTTGTGCGTGAGCTCGATCTGCGGAGAGTCCGCACCTCCGCCCGGTTGCCCGAGGAAGACGAGCGTGTAGCGCCCTTGCTCGTGATCGCGGCGCCTCACCTCGACGAGCCCGAGCCCGTCGCAGAAGAACCGCAGTGCGGCCGGCAAGTCGAGCACGCGGATCATCGTGTGCAGGTAGCGCATGACGCTGAGTTACCAGATATCCTCGGGCCATGAGCAATGTCCTCGTCAACTTCCGACTCAACCCCGATCGCCCGATCCGCGTGAAGTGGCTGGCGACGGACGGAGTGCCGGGTGACGGATACAAGGCGCAGATCACCGCCGTGAAGCTCCAGGGCAAGACCCTCCAGATGGACAACTCCGCGATCCTCGAGCAGACGGCACCCGACGCAGCGGGGGGCATCGGCGGCTACCTCGTCACGTTCAACGGCATGGTCGGGTTCGCCGAGACACACCCCGACCGCAAGCACGTCGAGGCGCTGACCGACGCGGAGATCGAGTACGAGCTCGCGTTCGTGCACGAGGACAGCGGCCGCGTCGCCGTCGAGAACGAGGACTATCGCGTGCTCGAGCGTCCTGCGGCGATGGCACACAAGATCAGCGGCCGCACGCCGACCAATGCGTGAGGACACGCCGAGCCGCACCGCGCAGTGGGTCGCCGCCGCGCGCGGCATGGGCATGCTGCTCCCCGACGACGTCCGGATCGCCGACGACCCGTACGGCATCGCGTTCGCCTCGACGCGCATCCAGCGCCTGTTCGAGGAGCGCCGCCCCGCCCTGCTCGCCGCCCTCCCCGGCCTGAAGCACTGGATCGCGTACATGCAGGTCCGCACGCGGCTGCTCGACGACGCGGTCCGCAACTTCGTCGACGCGGGCGGCCGCCAGCTCGTGCTGCTCGGCGCGGGCTTCGACTGCCGTGCCCTGCGCATGCCCGAGCTCGCCGACGCCCACGTGTTCGAGGTCGATCACCCGGCCACGCAGACGCACAAGATCGACACGCTCGAGCGGATCGGCGCTCACTCGCCCGCCAGCTACGTCACGTGGGACTTCGAGACGCGGCCGATGGACGAGCTGCCCGAGGCGCTCGCCGACGCCGGGCACGACGCGCAGGTACCGACGCTGACGATCTGGGAGGGCGTCACGATGTACCTGACCGAGGCCGCGATCGACGCGTCGCTGCGCGCGGTCGCCGACTACTCGTGCCGCGGGTCGCAGCTCGCGATGACGTACCAGGCGAAGTTCGAGGGCCAGCAGCCCTCGCTCGCCGCGCGGGCCGTGAGCTTCGTGGTCGCGCGCCTCGGCGAGCCGTTCCGGTGGTACTGGGATCCAGCGCAGCTGCCCGCGTACCTCGAGGCGCGCGGGTTCGCGCTCGCCGACGACGTCGGCACTCCGGAGGCCGCGGACAAGCTCCTGCCTCCCGACCTCGCGTCCACGATCTCGCGCGCCGACCACAGCCGCGTCGCGCTCGCCGAACGCGTGTGACTACGCGGCCCCGCCGGCGCGCGCCGCGTCGCCGCGCGTCTGCTCGGCGAGCTCGGGTCGCCAGCGGAACTTCCCGGCGAGCGGGTGCGGCACGCCGAGGGCGAGGTCGGCGATCAGCGGCCCGAGCTCGGGCGCGAACTTGAACGCGTGGCCCGAGCCGCCCGTCGCGACCACGAGGTTCGTGCGGTGCGGGTGCCGCGCGATCCAGAAGTGGCCGTCGCGCGTGTCGGCGTAGACGCACAGCCGGCGGTCGACGATCGGCGCGTCGGCGAGACCGGGGATGACGTCGGCGAGGAACGCGCGGAGCTCGTCCTCCGCGGCGGCCGGGACCACGCGCTGCTCGTCGCGCGTGACCGGGTGCCCCGTGCCATGGTTCGCGATCTTCACGATGCCGTCGGCGTTCACCGGGAAGCCGTAGTAGCCGGTCGTCGCGATGTCGGCACCGAACACGGGGAAGCGGTCCGCGGTGTAGAGCGAGGGATCCCTCGGCCGCAGGTGAAACACCGGCTGCCCGACCGGCACGATCGAGGTGGCGAGCTCGGGCAGGAGGCGTGGAGCCCACGCGCCCGCGCACACGATCACGAGCTCGGCGCGAAGGAGCTCGAGGTCCTCGACGCGCGTGGTGCCGACCGCGACGCCGGCCGCGATCGCCTCGGAGATCAGCTCGACGACCACGGCGCGCGACTCGGCCCAGCCGCCTTCGCGGTTGAAGTAGCCGTCGACCAGCGCGCCCGGCCGGTAGGCCGGGAAGCGCTGCGCGATCGCATCGGCGTCCATCCGCTCGAGCGCGTGACCGCGGCGCGCGAGCAGCGCGTACGACTCGTGCTCGAAGCCCCCGGGCTGCATGGGCGTGCGGGCGAGGAACGTCACGCCGGTCTCGTGGAACAGCGGGCGGCGCCACCTCGCGTTCCACCGGCGCCAGCCGTCGAGCGAGCGCTCGGCGAGCGCGGTGTAGTCGGGGTCGGCGCCGTAGTCGATCCGCACGACCTTGCTGATGTCGGTCGACTCCGCGAGCGGATGCGGGATCGGGCCATCGTCGAACAGCGAGACGCCGTGGCCTCGACGACGCAGCTCGAGCGCGGCGGTGACACCGAAGATCCCACCGCCGACGATCGTGATGTTCAAGAGCTCTCGCCTCGCATGGCCGGCGAACCCTTTCCGAGGCCCCCGAGCGCCTCGAGCAGCGGCCGATCGAACGCGTTCGCCTTGCCCGCGCACGACGTCATCACGGTGACGTACTCGATCCGGCGGAGCTCGATGAGCGCGTCGGCCATGCGACATCCTCCCCGGTCGCACGCGTTCTTTCAACGCCGGGCGGTGACAGTCGCGCGCGGGCGCGGCAGAGTCCGCGGATGCGCTTCTCGCCGCTCGTCGCGCTCGCCCTCGCCGCCTGCTCCTCGTCGTCGCCGAAGACGACGAAGCCTGCGCCTCCGCCGAGCTCGGAGCCGGTCGCCCCGCCGCCCGCACCGGTCGAGCTGTCGCTGGCGACGCTCGAGGTCGGGCGCTCGGCCCTTGGCTTCACGCCCGCCGCGATCTACACGGATGGCAACGATCAGCCGATCGGCGCGCGCCTCGTGCACGACAAGACGAAGTTCCTGTTCGACTACCTCCGCATCGAGAGCGCGCCCCAGGCGTTCATCTGGGTCAACTCGTTCCCGACGTCCGACAAGGGGGAGCCGCACACGCAGGAGCACCTGCTGCTCGGCAAGGGCAACCGCGGGCGCCGCATGGGCAGCTTCCAGGCGATGGCGCTCGCCGAGTCGAGCGCGTTCACCGACCAGTGGCGCACCGCGTATCACGTCCACACGGTCGCGGGCCGCGACGTGTTCTGGAACGTCCTTCAAGATCAGCTCGGCGCGATGCTCGACGCCGACTACACCGACGAGGAGATCCGGCGCGAGGTCCGCAACTTCGGCGTCGACAAGGCCACCGACGGAGTGCTGCGCCTCGAGGAGAAGGGCACCGTCTACAACGAGATGGTCCGCGCGTACGAGACGCCCGATGCCACCGCGTGGCGCGAGGCGCTGCGCATCGTCTACGGTGCGCAGCACCCGCTCGCGTACGAGTCCGGTGGCTATCCCGACGCGATCCGGACGATGACGCCGGAGGACATCCGCACGTTCCACATCGACAACTACCACCTCGCCAACATGGGCATGATCGCGACGTTCCCCTCGGCGATGACGCTCACCGAGGTGCTCGCCGGCGCCGATCGCGTGCTGCTCGCGTCGAACGCGCGCACCGGCAAGGTCACCACCGAGGCCGACGTGCCCTCGCCGGTCCCGAGCGCGTCGCAAACGCCGGTGTTCGCCGAGTATCCGTTCGACAACGACAAGCAGCCGAGCCCCGTGATGCTCGTGTGGCCCGCGACGCGCGGCAAGCTCGACCTGACGGAGCGGACCCTGATGGGGCTGTTCCTCGACGCGCTGGCCGGCGACGAGAGCACGCCGCTCTACAAGCAGCTGATCGACAGCAAGACGCGGACGCTCGACATCGGCGCGCGCTCGATCGGCTTCTACACGAGCAACAACCTCGGCTACCCGGTCTTTCTCTTCGTCAACGGCGTGCGCGCCGACGCGCTCGACGCGACGCCGCTCCAGAAGGTGCGCACGATGGTCGCCGCGGAGCTCGCACGGATCGCGAAGCTCCCCGACGGAGATCCCGAGCTCGCCGCGATCAAGCGCCGCATCGAGACGCGCGTCGTCAACAGCCGCCGCGGGTACGCGAAGTTCCTCGACTCGCCGCCCGGCTTCGGCTTCCGGGGCACGAGCTCGGCGTGGATGGATCACATGAACACGCTCGCGAAGCTGCCCGGCGACAAGAAGTCGCTGACCCTCAAGCCGCAGTTCGCGGCGATCGATCAGATCCTCGCGGGCGGCGGCAACCCGTGGCGCGCGCGGATCGCCGCATGGGGCCTCGACGTCCCGCCCGCGATCGTCGCCGCGAAGCCGAGCACGAAGCTGCGCAAGGAGCTCGACGCCGCGCGCGACGCGCGCATCGCGGCCGAGCTCGCGCGCCTGCGCACGGTGTACGGGACGAAGGACGACGCCACGACGCTCGCGAAGTACGCGGTCGACTACGACGCGCAGACCAAGATCCTCGAAGAGGCCGCCGCGAGCACGCCGCTGCCCGACCTCGTGCCGACGCCGCCGATGACCTACGACGACGACCTGAAGTACACGATGTCCAAGGTCGGCGGAGTCGACGCGTTCACCGCGACGTTCGACTCGATGCAGAGCTCGCGCGTCTCGATCGCCTTCGATCTGCATGGCATTCCCGCCGCGGACCAGATGTACCTCGCGCTCCTGCCATCGCTGATGAGCGAGGTCGGCATCAAGGACGGCACGACGATCATCACCAGCGAGGAGATGGTCGAGCAGCTCCGGACCGAGATCCTCTCGCTGTCGGTGTCGTACAGCGAGGACCTCCGGACCAACCGCGCGGAGCTCGTCGTCGCCGGTGCGGGCAACAACGTCGCCGAGACCAAGCTGGCGCTCGGCTGGATGCGGCGCGTGCTGCTCGCGCCCGACTGGAACCTCGGCAACCTCGCCCGGCTGCGCGACGTGGTCGATCAGGCGCTGACCGCCACCCGCGCCGCGATGCAGACCTCCGAGGAGGACTGGGTCGAGGACACCCACGATGCGTGGTGGCGCCAGGACTCGCTGCTCCACCTCCACATCGGCTCGTTCCTCACGCAGGCGCACGACCTCCACCGCCTGCGCTGGCAGCTGATGGATCCGATCGACGAGCCCACGCGCACCGCCGCGCTCGCGTTCCTCGGCAAGCTCGCCGGGGCGGCGAAGCTGCCGCGCGCGCAGCTCGTGCAGCTCGCCGCGTCGCTCGCCGGTGACGCGAAGGCGAAGCCGCCGGCCGGCTACGCGACCACGGCCCTGTCCGAGCGCGCGAGGGCGATCGCGACCGCGGCCGGCAAGGACCTCGGCCTCCTGCTCGCGGACCTGCCCGACGCCTCGCTCGCCGCGGACTGGACCTACCTCTGCCGGCAGATGAAGGCCGACCTCGAGCTCGGCGCGCCGAAGGCGCTCGACAAGCTGAAGGCCGTGCGCGCGATGATCGTCGGTCAGGCACGCGCGCGCCTCACGGCCGTCGGCTCGTCGGCGTCGCACGCGGCACTCGCGCCCGAGGTCGCGTCCTTCGTCGCGGCCCTGCCCGTGGGCGCGGCGCGCCAGGCCCCCGACGTCGGCAAGGCGCGTCCGATCGCCGACCGCCTGAAGGACCACGACAAGGCCACGCCGGTCACGTACGTCGGCCTCTACGCGCCGTCGACGTCGAGCGGCGTGTTCGTCAACACGGCGCCGTCGACGGACCTGACGAAGAGCTCCGACGACGCGCTGCTGGACTATCTCGCGTCGCGCGCGTACTCGGGCCACGGCGCGCACAGCCTGTTCATGAAGACGTGGGCCGCGGGCCTCGCCTACTCGAACGGCATGCGCGTGTTCCTGAGGACCGGCCGGATCCAGTACTACGCCGAGCGCACGCCGCTCTTGCCGCAGACGATGCGGTTCGTGGTGGGCCAGCTCAAGGCCGCGAAGCCCGATGCGAACATCGCGCGCTACGCCATCGCGAAGGCCTTCGATTCGCGGATCGCCGCCGGGTACGAGGCGCGCGCCCAGGCGATGGCGAACGACCTCGCCGACGGCATCACGCCCGACCTGGTGCGGGCGTTCCGCACGGCCCTGCTGAAGCAGTCCGCGCGCGAGGACCTCGCGAAGGAGCTGGCCGCGCGCTACCCGAAGGTCTATGGCAAGGTGCTGCCGGGCTACGGCACGCCGTCGCCGGAGACGGTCCACTACGTGATCGGCCCGGCGAAGCAGCTCGACGCGTATCAGGAGTACCTGCGCGCCAGCGTCGACAAGAAGGCGGTGCTCCACCGGCTGTATCCGCGCGACTTCTGGATCCCGGCGAAGCTGTAGCTACGCGGCGTGCTTCTTCCGCTGCCGCCGCACGATCAGGAGCAATACGAGGATGCTCGCGAACGCCACCGCCTCGAGCGGGATCTGGATCCGCCGGGGCCTGTGGACGACGAGCGGCGGCTGCTTCACCTCGCTCTGATCGGTGTGCGGCGCGAAGAACACCTCGTCCTTCGCGATCCGCGGCGAGGCGTCGTCGATGAAGACGGTGAGCCGGTCGTTGCCCTTCACCGACCACAGCTCGCCCGGCAGCTGCACCGCCGCCGAGTACAGCGTGCTCGCGCTCCAGCCCTTGCCGGTGTAGCGCTGGTCGGAGACGAAGAACACGCGCAGCATGCGCGGCGGCAGCGCGAGCTCGGGCGGATCGAGATCCTTCTGTTCGGGCTCGCGGTAGGGATAGAATGGGACGTCCGTCGCGAACGTCATCTTCACCGCCTTCGTCGCGACGTCGTACATCGCTCGCTCGCCGGCGTCGCCGCCGATCACGAACGCCGTGATCATCCAGCGCTGCTGCGTGTAGATGCCGAGCCACGCCTCGAGCTGCGGCGTCGACTCGAAACCGTGGCTGCCGAGCCAGTCGGCGAGCGCCTTCGGATCGTCGGCGGCCACGGTGGTCGCGTCCAGGCCCGCGACGTGCGCCGACTGGATCACGCGCACGGCAGGGGCGGCGACGCCGTCGGCGCTCTTGCTCTTCTTGTCGCCCTTCGTACAGCTCGTGATGAGGCTCGCGACCTCCACCTCCGTCCCGCTCTCGTCGACCACGACCTCGGGGCGGATCAGCTCCGCGAGCTTCTGGAACACCCCGACGTCGACCTCGCCGAGCTCGGGCTTCGTCGGCGTCGGCACGAGGAACCCGAACTGCTTCGCCGTCGAGTGAAACCTCGCGCGCCGGATGAACGTCTCGCGCTTGCCCGCGGCGTCCCAGATGATCACGGCCTCTTCGTCGGCGACGCGCGCCTCGGCCCCGCGCGGCGGCGCGGTCGCGCACGCCTCGGCCGGCGCGTGATCGACGAGCAGTGCGAGCAGCGCGGCAACGACGGCGAGCTTCACCCGCCGATCGTATCTCAGGTCACCGGCGCGCGGTCCGCGAGCCAGCGATCGGTGCGCTGGGCGACAGCGACGAGCGCGTCGAACACCTTGGCCTCGACGGGGTTTCTGCCCTGCGGCGAGAACAGGAACCTCTGGAACCAGTCCTGGCCGGCTCGCGAGATCTTGAACAGGCCGCGGATCTCCTTCGCGTCGGCGCCGCGGTCGGGCGCCTCGGCCTTCATCCGCTTCAGGATCTCGCGGTGGTACTTGAAGCCCCGCAGGTTCATCTCGGCCTGATCGATGCCGAGCGTCTCGAACGCGGACGCGAGGTTGATGCCACCCATGATCATCTCGAGGTTCATCTTGGTCTGGAACCACCACAGTCGCGCGGCGTCGGCCTGCGACAGACCGGTCAGCACCGCCGGCAGCGACAGCACGCCGAGCCCGACGTGCCGCGCCTCGTCGCGTTCGAAGTAGTACAGGAGGTCCGTCAGCACCGGCTCGAGCTTCGCGTCGGCGATCTGGTGGAACATCACGACCGCCGTGCTCTCGACGAGCAGCTGCATCCCGACGACCTTGTAGAGGAGGTTGTCGGTCTCGAGCAGCTGCACGAGCAGGTGGCGGCTCCAGCCCC
>JAEUJX010000143.1 GCA_016794545.1 Myxococcales bacterium | reverse complement strand
CACCACCCGAGCCGCCGGCGGCGCCGAGCGAGAGCCCGTCACCGCCGGCGCCGCCGCTCGAGCGATTCGGGTTGTCGAGCGACGTGAGGCTCTCCGGCGCGGTGAAGCCACCGCCACCGCCCGAGGGCAAGCCCTTCGCGGGGCCTCCGCCCTCGCCGCCCTTCGAGCCGTTGAGCAGACCACCGGGGCCGGCGTCGCCGCCTCGTCCGCCCGCCGGACCGGGGGTCTGGCCGGTCGCGTTCACGTTGATCGCGATGCCGCTCGCGATCGTCAGCGAGGACGTCGAGCGCAGCACGACCGGCGTCGTCAGGTTGGACATCACGGTCACGGAGGCGCCCGCGCGGAGGTTGACGAACGAGTACTCGTTGACGGCGCCGAGCGTCTGCGCGGCGGCGCTGTCGAGCTCGGGCAGGCCCTTGATCGTCAGCTTGCCGGGCAGCGTCTTCGTGACCGGCGCGCCGTTCGCGAGCTGCGTGACGGTGATGTCCATGACGATGGCGTCGGTCGCGCCGAGCGCGGGATCCACGGGGAGCGAGACCGGCACCGCGAGCCGCATGCCGTTGCCCTCGACGACGATCTGCGTGTTGTCGACGATCGCCATCGGCGTCTTCGGCGAGCCCGCGGCCGGCGCGAGCGAGACCATCGCGCCCTCCTTCACCATGTTCCCGCCCTCGATCACGAGCACCGCGCTGCGACTGCCGTTCGCGCCCGCGCCCTCGACGAGCACCGCCGGGCTCACGGCGGTCACCGCGAGCATCCCCGGATCCGCGTCGACGAGCACCTCGGCGTCCGGCGCCGCGTCGGCCTGGGGCGGCAGGTTGCTCGGGTTGTAGAGCAACGAGCACCCCGCACTCGCCGCCGCCGACCACGCGAGGGCAAGGTTTGCCAGCTGCTGCCTCATCCGGCGATTATATCCATGCGTCCGGGGTGCTCACGGCGGGCTCACGTCCGCCGCTTCACGTGCGACTAACGCTTGCCCCCTGGTCGCGGCCATCGTCGAGGGAGATACTCATCCAATGGGGAACTTCACGCTGCTGCTGTGCAGCTTGTTGATCGGGTGCGCCCAGATCGCGAACCGACAGACGACTCCGCTGCCGTCGCTCGACGCACCGGCGGTCGCGCTGGCGAGCGACGCGCCCGGGCAACCGGCGCCGTCGCCCTACCCGCCTCCCAACCCGCAGCCTCCGTATCAGCCGCCGTACCAGCCACCGCATCAGCCGCCGCCGTATCAGCCGCCGTACCAGCCGCAGCAGCCCCCGCAGGAGCAGTTGCCGCCGCAGCCTCCGCCGCCGGTGGTGCCGGGGCGAAGCCACCTCCACGACGGCGAGGTGATCGGAAACTTCGCCGCGATCGGCGTGCTCGCCGGCATCGACATCATCCTGCGCCAGGACGTCGACAACGGGGGCACCGGCACCATGATCCTCCTCGGCAGCACGTTCGCCGGCGGCGCTGGCGGCTGGCTGCTCACGCAGCAGTTCGAGGTCGACGGCGGCACCGCCCACGCGACGACGCTCGGCCTGCTCGTCGGCGCGGCGAACGGTGCGCTGCTGATCGAGCCCACCGGCTGGGAGCGCCCGGAGTCGGTGATGGGTCTCCTGTTCTTCGGCAGCGGCATCGGCGCGGGGCTCGGGTTCATCTACGGCATGAACGCCGACCTGACCCGGGGCCAGGCGACGTTCGTCGGCAACATGACGCTGCTCGGTACGGCGACCGCGGCCTTCACCGCGATCGCGGGCTCGCGCGACGGCGAGTTCGGCGCCTGGGAGAACGGCACCCTCGCGCTCGGCCTCGATGCCGGCGTCGTGGCGGGCGCGCTGATCGCGCCTCGGCTCGACTGGTCCGCGCGTCGTTCGAAGATCGTGTTCGCGGCGACCGGCGTCGGCGCCCTGCTGGGCGGCATGGTGGCCGGGCTCACGACGAGCAAGACGAATGAAACCGCCGACCGCGAGGAGAGCGGTGACCTCGTGACCACGTGCATGACCGCGGGCATGTGGGGCGGTTTCGTGATCGGGATCCTGATGACGCGCGACAGCACTCCCGATCCGCGCTACCTGAGACCTAACGGTGGCGGTGGTGGTGGTGTACCGACGTCGTACGCGCCATGGATCGGTCGCGACGGGCAGCTCGGCGTCATGGCCGGCGGGACCTGGTAACGCGGCGACGCGCTTGCGCAAGGACGGACTCCCGGGCGATCGTAGTCGTGCATGGTCGCCTGCTTGCTCTGCGCGTCACCGCGATCGATCGGGGTCCTGTGTACGTCTCACGGTGTCGCGATCGCGTCGCCGGGAATCACGAGCGAGCAGGTCTTCTCGCGCGTGCAGGCGGCGCTGGCGGCGCTGGTCGATGCGTGGGGTGTGGCTCACGCGCTGAGCGACGGCGCCCGGGTGGGACGCGACCCGCGCGTCGACATCGCCGTGCTTCACGCGAGCGTCTCGAGCGAGCACGCCACGCTGAAGATCGTCGACGGCAAGTGGCACATCATCGACAACTCGAGCCGCAACGGCACCGAGGTCGAGGGCACGCGGATCACGGACACGGCGTTGACCGGCGGGAACACGATTCGTCTCGGCGACGTGAAGTTCTACTTCTGGCCCGAGGCACTCCCGAAGATGGAGCCGCCCCGCGGCTCCGGACGGACCGCCCCGACGCGGCGCGACGAGCTCGTGTTCTCCGCGAAGGTGATCACGCCGCGCGGTCATCACCTCGATCTGCGCCAGCGCGTCGATGGCGGCGTGCTGCGCATCGGCGACTCGTCGATCGAGCTCGCCGCGATGGAGTTCGGCCTCCTCCAGCTGCTGGTCGAGCGCCGCCGCACCGTCACCGATCCCGAGCTCGCGTACGTCGCGTGGCACGAGATCGCCGACGCGCTGTCGTTCCGCTCCGTGCAGGCCGACAGCGAGAACGTGCGAGAGCTCGTGCACCGCGTGCGGCGCAAGCTCGCGAGCGTGTCGGCAGATGACTTGATCGAGAGCAAGCGCGGCGTCGGCTACCGCCTCGCTGGCGAGCCCGGCTAACCATGGCGCGCTGGGGGCGGAGGCTGCGCAGGCTCGGCCTCGCGTGGCAGAATGGCCTCGAGATCGCGCGCGCGGGCCGGCTGACGGCGCCGTACGGCGCGCCGTTCGAGGTCATGCACGAGGAGCGCGTGTACCGGCTGCGCCGCTACCAAGCGATGCCGGATCCCGGCGTCACGCCGATCGCGGCGCCCCTGTTGCTCGTGCCGCCGCTGATGGTGGCGTCCGAGGTCTACGACATCTCGCCGGATGTCAGCGCGGTCGCCGCGCTGTCGCGCTGGGGCGTCGACGTCTGGCTCGTCGATTTCGGCGCGCCGGAGCGCGAGGAAGGCGGCATGGACCGCACGCTCGACGATCACGTGCGCGCGGTCTCGGAGGCGATCGATCGCGTGCGCGCCGCGACCGACCGCGACGTCCACCTCGCGGGCTACTCGCAGGGCGGCATGTTCTGCTACCAGGCGGCCGCGTTCCGCCAGTCGCGCGGGCTCGCGAGCGTGATCACGATGGGCTCGCCCGTCGATCTGCACCGCACGGTGAAGCTCGGCGAGGACACGACGGAGCGCCTCGTGGCGGGACTGCGCGCCGCGCTGTCCTGGCCGATCGAGCGCCTCGAAGGTCTACCCGGCTTCTTCACCTCGACCGGCTTCAAGCTGCTGTCCGCGCGCAAGGAGGCGATGCAGCTCGTCGACTTCGTGAAGAACCTGCACGACCGCAGCGCGCTCGAGAAGCGCGAGGCGAAGCGGCTATTCCTCGGGGGCGAGGGCTTCGTCGCGTGGCCCGGTCCGGCGTTCCGCAAGTTCGTCGACGAGCTGATCGTCGGCAACCGCATGCAGTCCGGCGGCTTCGTGATCGACGGCCACACCGTCACGCTCTCCGACCTCACCTGCCCCATCCTCTACATGCTCGGCAGCCGCGACGAGATGGGCCGCCCGGCGGCGGTGCGCGGCATCCGGCGCGCCTCGCCGAAGGTCGAGACGATGTACGAGATCGTGCTGAAGGCCGGGCACTTCGGGCTCGTCGTCGGTTCGACCGCGCTGTCGGTCACGTGGCCGAGCGTCGTCGCGTGGATGAGGTGGCGCGAGGGCACGGGGCCTCTGCCCGCCACCGCGATCGACGTGCGCGCCGACGAGGTGCCCGACCCACTCGCGCGGCCGCGCGACGGCGAGCGCGAGGACGAGGTCGACGAGGCCGACGAGAGCACGCTCGACATCGCGCGCGACATCGTCGAGAAGACCGCGAAGGCGGCGGTCGAGCAGCTCGCCGAGTGGAGCGAGGACCTCGGCAGCTACTTCGACAACGCACGCTGGCAGGTCCCGCGCCTCAACCGGCTCCGCAACCTGCAGGATGACTCGCTCGTGTCGTTCGGGCGCTCGCTCGCGGAGCAAGCGCAGGCGATCGGCGACCGCACGTTCTTCCTGTTCCGCGGCCGCGCGTTCACCTACGCGGACGCGAACCGCCGTGTCGATGCCGTCGTGCGTGGCCTCGTGGCGTGCGGGATCCGGCCCGGCCAGAAGATCGGCGTGATGATGAAGTCGCGCCCGAGCCACCTGACGATCGTGTGCGCGCTCAACCGGCTCGGCGCCGTCGCGGTGCTGCTGTCGCCGGAGACCCACGACGAGCTGCTGCCGAAGGCGATGGAGCTCGGCGACGCCGACGTGCTGATCACGGATCCCGACAGCGCGGCGCGGGCGCGGGCCGCGATCGCGGGCAAGGTGCTGGTGCTCGGCGGCGTCGGCGAGGTGCCGTGGCAGCCGGGCGTGCCGCGCACGCTGCCGGCCGGCGTGATCGACATGGAGTCGATCGATCCGGAGACGGTGACGCTGCCCGCCTGGTTCAAGGCCGATCCGGGACGCGCGCGAGACCTCGCGATGGTGTTCGTGTCGTCGGGCACGCACGAGCCGCCGCGCGCCACGCGGATCACGAACCGGCGCTGGGCGTTCTCCGCACTCGGCGCGGCCGCCGCGGCGACGCTGACGACGCGCGACACGGTGTACTGCTGCCTGCCGCTGCACCATCCGTCGGGCACGCTGGTGTCGGCGGGCTCCGCGCTCGTCGGCGGCGCGCGCCTCGCGCTCGCGAGCAAGTTCGAGCCGACGACGTTCTGGGACGAGATCCGGCGCTACGGCGCGAGCGTCGTGTTCTACGCCGGCGAGATGTGCCGGCGCCTGGTCGACGCGCCCCCGGTGCTCGGCGAGAAGAACAACCCGGTGCGGCTGTTCGCCGGGAGCGGCCTGCGCCCCGACGTGTGGCGCCGCCTGCTCGATCGGTTCGGGCCCGTCGCGGTGCTCGACATGTACGCGTCGACCGAGGCGAACGCCGTGCTCGCGAACGCGCGCGGCAAGAAGATCGGCTCGGTCGGGCGCCCGCTGCCCGGCAGCCCCGAGGTCGCGGTCGCCGCGTGGAGCTTCGCCGACGACGACTTCGAGCGCGACGGCGCGGGACGGTTGATCCGCGCGCGGCTCGACGAGCCCGGCATGCTGGTGGCCAAGCTCGGGCGGCGCGCGGGCGCGGACATCGCTCACATCGATCCGCGCCGCGTGCTGCACGATGCGTTCGAGCCCGGCGATCTGTGGTTCGTCACCGGCGACATCGCCTCGGTCGACACCGAGGGCGACTTCTGGTTCCTCGACCGCGCATCGCAGATGGTGAAGACGCGGCTCGGCGCGGTGGCGTCCACGAAGATCGAGGATGCCCTCTACCAGGTCCCCGGCGTCGCGCTGTGCATCGCCGCCGGCCAGCGAGACGCCGCCGGGATCGAGGTGCCGGTCGCGGCGCTCCAGCTCCAGAGCGGCGCCGTGCTCGACGTCGAGGCGCTCTCGCGGGCGGTCGCGTCGCTCCCCGAGTACGGGCGGCCGCGGCGGCTGCGCGTCGTCGAGCACCTGCCGATGACGGATGGCTTCCGGCCGATCAAGCGGGGCATCCGGGACCTCGACGTCTCCGACGGCGCAAACGTCTATTCCTGGAATCCGCTGGACCAGAAGTACGAGCCCACCGATCGTTCTACTCGCACCGCCCGAGGTGCGTGACGGGCGTGATATCACCCGAGCCATGGGGTTCTTCGACAGTCTGGGCAAGGGTTGGGAGTTCCTGAAGGCGGCGTTCCGCATGGCCGGCGAGAACAAGCGGCTGCTCGCGCCGTCGCTCTACGCGGTGCTGATCCAGATCGTGTACTGGGTCGCGTGGGTGATGGCGCTCGTCGCCGCGTCGCCGCACTGGTCGAACGGGACCTGGGCCCTCGTCTGCTTCCTCGCGATCCTGGGCTCGTTCACCATCTTCTACTTCTTCTGCGGCGTCACCGTGAACATGATCGACGTGCACCTGCGCGGCGGACGCCCGAGCATGGTCGAGGGGATCAAGGACAGCGGGAAGAACTTCGTCGCGATCTTCTTCCTGTCGATCGTCTCCACCATCGTCGACATGTTCGTGTCGGCGATCCGCGACGAGGACTCGATCGTCGGCAAGATCATCGCCGGCATCGTCGAGGCGATCTGGACCACGCTGACGTGCCTGCTCCTGCCCTGCATCATCATCGAGGACGCCGGGTTCGGTCAGGCGATGAAGCGCGTCCGCGCGCTGCACAAGGGCCACCTCATGCTGATCGGCGTCGGCGAGGTCGGCGTCCGCGGCATCACGAACCTGATCGGCTTCGTGTGGTTCGGCCTGATCTACGTGATCGAGGCGTACGTGATCGCCCCGATGTTCACCGGCTGGACGGCCTTCACCGTCGGCGTCACGGTCGGCGGCACGATGTTCTCGCTGTTCGTCGCGTTCTCGACCTACCTCCGCATGGCCTACTACACGTGTCTCTACCAGTGGGCCTCGGCCGTGGAGAAGGAGGGGCAGAACGCGCCCGCGCCGCTGCCGCTCGCGATCGCGCTCGGCCACACCACGTACACGAAGAAGGCTGCCTGACCATGACCACCGCACTCACCGCCAACGTCGACCCCAACAAGCGCAGCGTCGTCGTCTATCGCGTCCAGCACGACCCGTGGCCGCAGATCGCCGCGTGGGCGCAGCGCAACAAGTTCTACCCGCGCGCGCCGCAGACCGGCGACGTCAAGCTGTTCCAGAAGGGCAGCGGCTTCTGGACCGCGCCGATGCGCGCGCAGTTCACGCAACGCGGTGACCAGGTCGAGGTGCAGGCGTGGGTCCACAACCCGCTCCTCGCCCGCATCATGGCCCTGTTCATCCTGCCGGCCGAGATGAACCTCAACAGCGGCGGCTTCCGCGCCGTGATCCCGCGCAACATCGCGCGCAAGGCCGTGAACGAGCTGCTCGCCGAGGTCGGCGCGCAGCCGATCCCGTAACCGATGCGCCGCGACCTCCGCTGGGTCGCGATCGGCGCCGCGTTCGTCGTCGTCGCGTACGCGACGGCCGGGCTCGACGGCGCGCTGCTGTACGCGGCGTCGTACATGCTCGCGCTCGCGCTCGGCATCGACAACGTCCTCGTGATCTCGCTGATGCTGATGAACGCCCGGATTCCGTCGGGCGACCGGTCGAGTGTCTTGCGCTGGTCCTTCGCCTGCGCGCTCGGGCTGCGCATCGCCGTGCTCGCCGGCGCCCTGTTCGCGATGGAGTGGCTCCCGATGGCGACGACGTCGTTCGGAGCGTTCCTCGTGTACGAGGCGATCCGGTCGTTCCGCACCGATCCGTTCGCCGGTCGCGAGGAGCCGAAGTCGCGCGGACTGCTCGCGTCGATCGCGCTCGTCGAGCTCGCGTTCGCCGCGGACGCGCTCGCGGCGATCGCGATCACCGACGCGCTGTTCCTGCTGATCGCGTCGAGCCTCCTCGCCACGGCGGCGATCCGCAGCATGTCTCGCACGATCGTGGTGTGGGCCCCTCGCCTCAGGCCGCTGCGCCTGGCCGCGCTCGGCCTGCTCGCGCTCGCCGGCGCGACCCTGATCGCGGGCACGCAGCTCCACGTGTCGCCGCTGACCACGTGCCTCGTGGTCACTGGCGTGCTCGGTACCGGGCTCGCGCTGTCGCGGCGCGGCGCCTAGCGCGTGGCCGTCGGGTAGCGCTGGGTGAGCGCACGCGGTGCGGCACCGGAGACGTGCACGGCGCAGGTCGTGCGTCGATACGGCAGCCGACCGCGGCCGTGCCCACGGCTTGCGCGGGCACGGCCGATGCACCGCCGCGAGGCAGGGTCCACGAGGAGCTCTCCATGCCGTACGCCATCGCCCGACTTCGAACCACGGTCCTCGCGCTCGCCGCCGCCGGGCTGCTGAGCGCCCCCCGCACCGCGCACGCCCAGCTCTCGTCGCTCGGCGACATCGCGGACATCATCAAGCAGGACAACGATCGGTTCACGACCGATCTCCAGCGCGTCAAGCAGGACTACGAGAAGTTCAAGAAGGCGAAGGCGCTGATCGACGCGCAGAGCAAGCGCACCGTCGACCTCCACCGGCAGACCACGTCGCTGATCTCGAGCCTCCAGGCCGAGGTCGATGCGTTCACCAAGAAGCGGAGTGGTCTGCCGCCCGAGAAATGGGGGACGGATCCCGACGCCGTGCGCGACCGAGCGCGCTACGCCGAGCTCCAGGAGCAGCTCGCCGGACTCCGCGCGTTTCAGGCCGCCGAGCTCGCCCGCTGCACCGAGGCGGTCAAGCAAGCCAAGCAGTACATGGGCTCCGGGCGCCTCGGTGGCGACGTCGGGGTGCCGAGCGGCGTCGACGAGAGCTGGCGGCGGATCCGCGGCCGCGTGGAGGGGACGATCGCGCGATGCAACGAGGCCGCCGCCCAGGTCAAGAAGCTCGAGACCTCGACACAGCAGGCGATCCTCCCCACGGCCGCCGAACCGCTCCAGGTCGAGAACGGCTCCGAGAAGATGGTGTTCTACGTGCTGACCGCGACGGGTGGCGACGGGACACGGATCGGTCCGAAGTCCAAGGTCTCGGTGCCGATGCCCGCCGATCGCAAGGTGCGCATTCGCGCCGAGGCGCAGACCCCGATGCGAGAGAAGATCCTCCTGCTCGGCACGCGCGGTGGCAAGACGATCTCGGTCACCACCGCCACGCAGCACGAGCTGACGTACACCGCGAACGCCGGTGACTCGACGGCCACGACCTCGACCCGCGTGACCAAGGAAGCGTGCGCGTGGAACGTCCGCGCGCTCAGCAAGAAGCTCACCGCGCCGATGGCGACCCCGTACGCCTCGACGCGCTACAAGGCGCTCGCCACGGACGCGGTCGAGTGGACGATCCCCCCGATCACCGCCGCCCAGTTCTCGAAGGGGATCCGCGAACCGCTCATGGCCGAGGCCCGGTGCAAGCTCGAGTGGCTCTACGAACGAACCGGGTCCGGCAAGTTCGGGGGCAAGACCGAGAACACGAACGAGGAGCAGTACGGAACGTTGACCATCTGGGTGATGCCGCAGTAGCGGCCGCCTCACGAGGTCGGGAGTGTGACCGCCGTGCCCGGCGCCCGCGGGACGAACGCGGCGGTGAGCTTCTCCGGCGCGACGACGCCGAGGTCGACGAGGATCGCGCGCTGCGATGCCGCGGCGTCCGCGTCACCGGCGAGCTCGGCCTCCGCCCAGCGCGCCATCGCCGCGAACACGTGCATGCCCGCCGCGTCGGAGACGTCGGCCGCGGCCGTGAAGCGCGCGCGGGCGGTCTCGGTGTCGCCCTTCGCGCGCGCGACGCAGCCGTGGAGGATCAGCGACCAGGCCTTCGCGCTACGAGAGCTGAGCTTCGCGAGCTTCTTCGCGCACGACGCCGCGGTGCGCAGGTCGCCGTCGACGACGGACATGCGCGCGCGGGCGTAGAGGCCCTGTGCCCGGATCGAGATCACGCGGACGATCAGCGACGCGAAGCAGCGGTCGAGCTCGGCGTGGAGCACCTTCCAGAGGGAGCGATCGCCGGTGTAGAGCGCGATCTCGATGTCGCCGAGCAGCGCGTGGAAGTGCTGGACGTGGAAGCTGTCGGTCGAGGCGACCCAGGTGGCCCGCGCGAGGTCGGCGCGGGCGCCCTCGGGGTCGTCCTCGGCGAGCCACATCACGACCGCGCCGCGGCGCATCGTCGACGACAGGTAGTGATCGCCGCGCTCCTGCGCCTCGGCCATGTACGCGTCGTAGCCGCGGCGCATCGCCTGGTAGTCGCCGACGCTGCGCAGGTTGAAGACCACGAACAGCTTCACCGACGACAGCTCCCAGTTCGCGCCGGGGACCGCGCGCATCAGCGCCTCGCCCTTGGCGAGCAGCTCCGCCGAGCGACGCGCGTCGCCCTCCATGTAGTAGGAGATGCCCTCCGAGCCGGCGAGCAGCGAGGCGAGGTACGGGTTCTTCGACTCGTCGTCGATCGCACGCGCTCGGTCGCGCAGCGCGTGGGCGCGCTTCGGGTTGCCCTGCGTGGCGTAGTAGGTGCCCTCCAGGCCGAGCGCGCGCGCGATGTGAGGGCGACTGCCGGACTCGAGGGCGAGGAGGAGCGCGCGGGTCTGGAAGTCGTTGCCGCGCGCACTGTCCACGACCGACAGGCCGGTCGCGGCGACCGCGAGGACGTCGAGGCGGAGGATCTCGGCGTCGCTGATCTCGTGGCGCTCTCGCAGCTTCGCGCCGAGGCCGCGCAGCCGGAGCTTCACGCGGTTCTTGACCAGCGAGAACAGCACCGCGCGCTGCGAGCCCGGCGCGTGCACGCCGATCTCCTCGAGCAGGCGCTGCAAGTGCTCGACGCCGCGTTCGATGTGTCCGGTGATCAGGAGCTGCTCGGCGATGTGGCGCTGGCAGGTCAGCCACGTCGGACGATCGGCGCCCTCCGCGGCGGCGGTGTACGCCGCGGCCGCCTCGGAGCCGCGGCCCGCAGACGCGAGCGCCTCGCCGAGCCGCAGGTAGAGGCGGCGGCGATCCTCGGGCGTGCGCTGGACGAGCTCCAGCGCCTCGCGCCAGAGCGAGGCGGCCTGATCGAACGCGTGCGCGTCGTGGCTAAGCGCCGCCGCCTGCTCCGCGTAGTGCGCGGCGCGGTCGGCGAGGCCGGCATTGAGGAAGTGACGATAGAGCTGGTGCGAGTCGCCGCGCGAGCCGTCCTCGAGTGCGAGCGCGAGGCGTGCGTGAAGCGACGTCCGCTTGCCCTCGTCGAGCCGGCCGAGGACGGCCTCGCGTACGCGGTCGTGATAGGGCTCCAGCGCGAGCGCGCGGCCGCGCTGGATCTCGCGCGCCAGGTTCGCGACGCGCAGCGCGGCGGCCGCGCGCGGCAGCGTGATCGCGTCGAGGCGCGCGGCGGTCATCGCCACGTCGAACGAGATCGGCGCACCCGCGACGCAGATCGCGCCGAGCAAGGCCATCGCATCGGGCTCGAGCAGCGCGACGCGCGACCACAGCGCGTCGTCGAGCGTGGCCGTGGTCGCGCCGGTGTCGAGGTGACGGAGCAGCTCGCGCAGGAACATCGGGTGGCCGCCGGCCTCGCGCGCCGCGCGATCGACATCGACGCGACCGACCAGCGACAGCCCGATACGCTCGACGAGCGTCTTGCTCTCCGCGGCGGAGAGCGGGCCGAGCCGCGACTGTTCGATCGCGACGCCCTCGAGGCGCTGCGCGATATCCTTGGCGGTCAGTGCATCGCCGGCGCCGCCGTCGCGCATCGTCGCGGCGACGAGCACGCGCGGGGCCTGCGCCCCGCGCAGCAGCTCGCGGAGGAGCGCGAAGCTGTCGCTGTCGGCCCAGTGCAGGTCGTCGATCGCGATCACCACCGGCCGGCGCGCCGCGACGGCGCCGATCAGTGCGCGCAGCGCATCGAAGACGCGGCGGCGGATCTCGTGCGGCTCGCCGGCCTCGGTCACCGCGAGCCGCGCGGACGCGATCGCCTCGACGCGGCGGAACACCGGGAACGCGCGCAGCAGCAGCGCGGGCCGCGGCGGCAGCACGGCCTCGAGCTCCTCGGCAGGCAGGTCGAGGAGGTGCTCGGTGAGGCCGTCGATCACGCCGTCGAGCGCCTTGTACGGCACGGACTCGCGCTCGTAGCACCGGCCGCGCAGCACGAGCAGCTCGGAGTCCGCGGCGGCGGCGCGTGCACACCACCGCCCGACGAGCTCCGACTTGCCGATGCCCGACTCTCCGATCACGAGGTGCACGAGCGGGTGCACGCGGCTCCGGTCCTTCGCGGCCGAGAGTGCCGCGAGCTCCGCGTCCCGGCCGACGAACTCGCTGCGGCCGCCCATCGTGGAGCCGCGCGGCATCGGCGTGAGCGTGTGCGGCGACGCCCCGACGCGCCGCGCGATCTCGGTGCCGGCCGGGCGATCGGCCGCCTCGATCCTGAGGAGATCGCGGATCAGGCTCGTCAGATCCGCGGGCGCATCCGGCATTAGGGACGTGACGAGCGGCGCGTCGGTCTGCTGCTTCGCCATCAGGATCTGCAGCGCATGACCGGTGTACGGCACCTGGCCCGTGAGGGCCTCGAACATCATCACGCCGACCGAGTACCAGTCGGCCGCCGGCGTGACCTTCGCACCGACCGCCTGCTCCGGTGCCATGTAGTCGATCGTGCCGGTCGCGCGCCCCTCGACGGACTGCTTGCCCGGATCGGTCGGCGTGGCGAGCCCGAAGTCGAGCACCACCACCCGGCCCTCCGCGTCGACCATCACGTTCGAGGGCTTCACGTCGCGGTGAACGAGCCCGATCTCGTGCAGGCCGCGCAGGCCCTCGACGAGCTGCGGCAGCACGAGCCGGAGCCGCCGCACGTCGCGCCGCACGTACTCGAGGAAGTGGCGCCCCCGGACCAGCTCCATCGTGAAGAACCACTGCTCGCCGTCGCTGACCAGCTCGCGCAGCGCCGCGAGGTTCGGATGCGCGGTCGACTGGAGCGCGCGGAACTCGCGCTTGAACCGGAGCAGCGTGTCACCGTCGGCGTGGGTCAGCGTCTTGAGGGCGACGAGCTCGCCACCCTGCTTGTCGTGCGCTTCATAGACCTCGCCCATGCCGCCGCCGCCGATGCGGCGACGGAGCTCGAACCGGCCGGCGAGTGTGCTGCCGACGACGATCAACGGACGGCCATCGTACCTCCGATCGCGCCTCCGCTCGCGCTCGATACCTCGATGGAACCCCAGGTATCTCCGCCGTGTAACGAAAGGAAACTGCGCAATCCGTGCACACGTTCGGGGGCCGCGGTGGTGATCGTGCTTGACCCACCACCGGCGCGCACGTAGGTGTGTTCGTGATGAGGGGAATCTGGTGCTGTGCGCTCGCGCTCGGGTGCAGCGAACCCACTCGTCCGGCAGTGCGTGACGGCTTCCTGCACGACGCGGACGGCCGCGCGATCCTCATGCGAGGGGTCAACCTCGCCGGGGCGCACAAGCACGCGCCGTACCTCGACGACAAGCAGTACGCCGACTACGCGCGCGTGCGCACCGACTGGGGCTTCAACGGGATCCGCTTCCTCATGACGTGGTCGGCGATCGAGCCACAGCAGGGCGTGTACGACGACGCGTACCTCGAGCGCGTCGCCGAGCGCATCGGCTGGGCCCGCGACGCCGGGCTGCACGTCGTCCTCGACATGCACCAGGACATCTACGGCGAGGGGTTCGGCTTCGACGGTGCGCCGCGCTGGACGTGCGACGAGGCGCGCTACGCCGCGTTCGTGCCGCGCACGCCGTGGTTCGTCAGCGCGCAGGACGCGAACGTGATCGCGTGCGTCGACGATCTCTACGCGCGCGCGGATCTGCGCGAGCACTTCACCGAGGCGTGGCGTCGCGTCGCCGCGCGGTTCGCGGCCGAGCCCGCCGTGATCGGCTTCGACGTGCTCAACGAGCCGCACTGGGGGAGCTCCGCCATCCACTCGTTCGAGGCCGAGACCCTCGCGCCGTTCTACGAGCAGGTCGTGACCTCGGTACGACGGGAAGCGCCGCACTGGATCGCGTTCCTCGAGCCGAGCGCCGCGCGCAACGGAGGTCTCGCGACGAGCCTGCGGCCGTTCCCGTTCGACGACGTGATGTACGCGCCGCACTCGTACGACGTCACCGCCGAGAGCGGCGGCGGCTTCGACGCCGCGCGCGCGCAGCGCCTGAAGGATCACGTCGCCGATCTCGCCCTCGATGCGAAGAACCTCGGTGCCGGCCTGTGGATCGGCGAGTACGGCGGCAACGCGGCCGCCCCCGGCATCGTCGACTACATGACCGCGCAGTACGATGCCGCCGGCGCCGCCGCCGCGAGCACCATGTACTGGGCGTACGACAAAGGCGGCGCGTACTCCCTGCTCGACGCCGACGGCAACGAGAAGCCGGCGCTGCTCGGCGTGCTCGTGCGGCCGTACCCGAGCCGGGTCGCGGGAACGCCGACCGCCTACCGCTTCGACGCGACGACCCGGCGCTTCACGCTCGACTACGTTCCGGACCCAGAGGTCTCCGCTCCGACGCGCATCATCGTGCCGCGCCGGACGTATCCCGATGGCTTCACCGTCGAGTGCGACTGCAGCTACGAGACCGACGGAGACGAGCTCGTCATCACGACGCCGCCGGCGGGGCGGTCCGCGACGATCACCGTCGAGCCCTGAGGGTCCCGCTCACAACTTCACCGTCGGCGCCGCGCTGAACGGCTGCTCGTGGGTGACGCCGCGATCGAGCTCCATCAGGTCGGGCGACGATGTACGGTCGCCGCCCGGCGCGGTGGAGCCCGCGCGCTCGGTCGTCCGCGTGCCGCTCCACAGCACGAGCCAGCCCGGGGGATCGTGATCCGCGATCACGGCGCGGCTCCGGCACCCGCACGGGAGAAGAGGTGGCGCGTGGCTGTCATGCGCGCCCTCTTCATCACGCTCCGTGCCGTCGCGTGGTCACGTCCTTCCGCGCGGTTGTCGGCGCGAGCATCTGGCGACTTTCGTCGCCTGGCGAATGGTCCGACCACTCGTAAGCTGCGTACACGATTCGCGTAATCAGCCGCGGCCGGTCACGGCTTCGTCGCGGGCATCGCGATCGGCCGGACCGTCGCACACAGCGCAGCGTCGGGCTTCGTTCGGAACTGGCGCTGGAGGTACATGCCCGCCGCCTTCGCCTCGCGATCGTCTCCGAGCTGGCGCCGGATGCAGATCGCGCGGACCAGACGCTCCTTGGCGTCCTTCTCGGTCGCGAACATCTTCGCGTACCGCTCGCCGGCCTCGGCCGCTTCGGAGAAGTACCCGGCCATCTCGTACGAGGTCGCCAGCGCTCGCAGCGTCTCCTTCCGCTTCAGCGCGTCCTTGCCGTACCGCTCGTACAGCTTGTACGTCTGGATCCCGGCGCCGAGACTGCCCGCCTTGACGAGGCACCCCGCGGCCTCGAACGCCTTGTCGGCGCTCTGATCCGGCGCCTTGTTGTACTCGTCGAGCAGCGGCTGGCACGCCCGGACCGCGGCCTTGTCGACCGGCGGCAGGTTCGCCTGGATCGCCTTGACGATCGCCTCGCGGTCCGCCCGCGGGATGGTCTCCGCGAACTCGCCGGCGAACGCGGTCGAGGCCACGAGCACGAGGAGGAGCGAGCTGCGCATGACGCCGAAGCTAGCGCGTGTGGGGTGTAGGGCGCCATCGCCGGGGCCAACGCGCCCGAGGACAACGCACCCCGCCTCTCGCGCGCCCGTGCTGTTCCGCGGCGTTGCGCTGGCCCGCCGCGTGCTCCGCGCATGATCGATGAGGAGATCCACGCGCCACGTCCTCGTTCCGCTGTTGCTGCTCTGTGCCTGCGGCGGCAAGCACGGCGATGGCGGCGTCGATGGCGGTGATGACGGCGACGGCGGCCTCGCCGATGCGCCCGGCGACGGCGGGGGCTCCGGCGCGTGCACGTTCCAGCCGACCGGGCAGTTCAACCCGACCACCGAGTGCACGTGGACGCGCCCGGGAGCCGGCTCGCCCTATCCCGAGCTCGACGACGTGGTCTCGACGCCGGTCGTCGTCAACCTGACCGACGACAACGGCGACGGCATGGTGACGCTCGCCGACACGCCCGACGTCGCGTTCATCTCGTACCAGCTCCAGACCGGCGCGGCGTGTCCCGCCGGTGTCTCGTGCGGCTGCTGCAACTCGAGCGGCGTGCTGCGCGTCGTCTCCGGCGGGTGCACGGGCGGCGTCCTCCGCGATCACTTCTCGGTGGGCGCCACGGAGATCCAGGCCGCGACCGGCATGGCGAACGTGTGGCTCGACAGCTCCGGCGGCCTCGCCGCCGGTGACATCGACGCCGACGGCTCGGTCGACCTCGTCGCGACCACGCGCAACGGCGGCACGATCGCGTTCGAGCGCACGGGCGCGGTGAAGTGGTACCAGCCGTTGCACCCGGGCGCCGGCGACCACCTCGCGGGTACGCAGCCCGCGATCGCGGACCTCGACGCGGACGGGCGTCCCGAGATCATCCAGGGCCGCGTCGTGCTGAACGGCGCCGACGGCACGCTGAAGTGGAAAGGCACCGCCGGCGTCGGCACGAACGGCTTCATGGGCCCGGTGACCGTCGCGGGCGATGTCGATCTCGACGGCAAGCTCGAGCTCGCCGCGGGCGGCACGCTCTACAAGCACGACGGGACGCCGCTGTGGTCGTACTCGTTCCCGACGGCGATCACGGCCACGAACTGCCAGTCGAGCAACTTCCCCTGCGACGGCTACACCGCGACCGGCAACTTCGACGCGGACTCCGAGGGCGAGATCGTCGTCGTCCGCGCCGGCGAGATCTACATCCTGAACCACGACGGCACGCTGGCCACGCACAACGGCATGCCGCTCCGCATCTCGCTGCCCGTCGACGACTGCACGAAGAACGAGGGAGGTCCGCCGACCGTCGCGGACTTCGATGGCGACGGCATGCCGGAGATCGGCGTCGCCGGCGCCGACTACTACATCGTCGTCGATCTCGAGTGCCTCGCGACGCCGCTCCCCGCACAGTGCGCCGCGTTCGGCAGCCGGTGGCGCGTGGCGAACCAGGACTGCAGCTCGCGCGTGACCGGCTCGTCCGTGTTCGACTTCGAGGGCGACGGCAAGGCCGAGGTCGTGTACGCCGACGAGACGGCGTTCCGCGTGCTCGACGGCCTCACCGGCGCGATGCGGCTCAGCGTGCCGAACCACTCGCACACGCGACTCGAGATGCCGATCGTGGTCGACGTCGACAACGACGGCAACGCCGAGGTCGTGTACATCGAGAACGCGAACGGCGGCGGCACGTCGCAGGGCATCCGCGTGCTCGGCGACAGCACCGACTCGTGGGTGCCGACGCGACGGATCTGGAACCAGCACTCGTATCACGTGACCAACGTCAGCGAGCTCGGCGCGATCCCGATGGGGGAGCCCGCGAACTGGCGCACGCCGACGGACGCCACGGTCTCCGGCGTCATGAACATCTTCCGGCAGAACCTGCCGTCGGAGAACAAGTTCGCCGCGCCCGATCTCACGGTCGCCCTGACGATCGATCCCAACGTCTGTGGCATGTACGGCAACGTCTGCAATGCGGGCGACATCGTCGTCGGTGCCGGGGTCCCGGTGCACTTCTGGGATAACGCGACGCAGGCGGAGATCGCGTGTACCGGCGGCACGCCGATGACCACGATGTCGCTCGCGCCCGGTGCGTGCGAGACCGTGACCTGTGTCTGGCCGGTGCCGGTGCCGAGCGGCGCCGTCGATGTCCGCGCGTGCGTCGACAACGCGGGCTACGCCTGCACGTCGGGCGGAGCGGGCGGCAACAACGAGTGCCGCGAGGGCAACAACCAGATGTCCGCGTCCGCGACGCAGGCCTGCGCGCCGATCAACTGACTCGTCGGGTCGACAGCCGCTCGAACACTCGCATAGGATGGCGCGATGCGACCCACTCTGTTGTTTGGGGTGTTCGTGATCGCCGCGTGCGGTGACAATCTTTCCCGAGAAGCCCCACCCGATGCGTGCAGCGCGCTCTGGCACGCCGACGACGATGGCGACGGTTTCGGCGATCCGGATCGGACCCGGCGTGCCTGCGAGGCGCCGGCCGGGTTCGTCGCCGATGCGACCGATTGCGACGACGACGCCGCGCAGGCGCATCCCGGAGCCGCGGAGGCCTGCGGCAATGGTCTCGACGATGACTGCGCCGGCGATGGTGACGCCGCGTGCTTCGCCGAGCTCGACGGCTGGCGCATCATCTCCGGACCGATCGAGCCCGGATCGACCGCCGCGATGATCAAGGCGTCCGTGACGTTCACGAAGGTGTCGGGCACGGCGACCATGCGCGGTGGCGGCGCCTGTCTGGTCGCCGATCTCGTCGCGCAGGGCATCGGCGCGGCGACGTGTACCAGCGACGCGGACTGCATCGCCGCCGCGCAGGCAGCGTTCCCCGTCGGCGGCTACGGCTACTGCGCGGCGCCGGACGGGTCCGGCGAGGCCAAGCGGTGCTGGACCCGTCCCACCGACAACTGCGTCCGCGGCGCGAACCCCGAAGGCAGCCGGACACTCCCCGAGGTCGCGTGGGATGCGCGCGGCAACCAGATGGAGGTGCGCTGGATGATGCTCGGCTGCCTCGCGGAGGCGGCGACGCCCACGGCGTGCGGCGGCGCGGACCCGTCCAAGTACGTGCGCTCGCTCGGGCCCGCCTCGACGTTCCCGTGACCGAGCGCCGCTACGCGCGTCACAGCCGCGGCGTCCAGTCGGGGTCGGGGCCGTAGCCCTCCGCAGGCTCGCGATTTTGTTCGCAGTTGGCGTCCGCAACGTCGGGGAACGTTGTGATGCCGGCAGGCCTCAGCACCCGGCGTCACCTTGCCAGCGATGGCGTGAGCTTCGTGGTGGAGGTCGGCTCCCGACGACCCTACGCTCCTGCCATGCGTACCCGGCTGGTTGTTGTCGCTCTGTCCCTGGTCCCGGCGGTCGCTACTGCCGAGGTGTTCGAGAACCGGGTCGACGAGTGCCCGCCGCGCGCGCCGGGCGTCTCCGCGCTCACCACGTCGTCGCACGTGCTGTACGTCAACGACTGCCTGCCGAACGGCTGCGCCGTGACGCGCGGGACGACGAGCTCGATCACGAACACCTCGAGCATCGCCTCGCAGAACACGACGATGTCGGCGTGGACGCACGGCCCCGAGGCGTGGGCCCAGGTGATCGAGTGCGTGAAGGAGACGTTCGCGCCGTTCGACATCACCGTCGTCACGACGAACCCCGGCACCGCCGCGCACTTCGAGGTGATGGCCGGCGGAACGTCGGCCGAGCTCAACCCGAACATCGAGGGAGCCGGGGGCATCGCGCCGAGCATCAACTGCAGCGCGAACCGCAACAACCAGCTCGCGTTCGTGTTCGCGGGCCAGACCTCGAACCGCCAGTACCTGTGCAACGCGATCGTCCACGAGGCGGGCCACATGTACGGGCTCTCGCACTCGCTCGACGCGCGCGATCCGATGACGTACATGCAGCTCAGCCAGCCCAAGGAGTGGACCAACGCCGCGCAGACCTGCGGCACGGAGACGCCGCAGAGCTGCAGCTGCTTCACGGGCACCCAGAACAGCTTCCTCTCGCTGATGGACACCTTCGGGCTGTCGCCGACGCTGGCGCAGCCGTCGCTCGCGATCACGACGCCGAAGGACGGGATGTACGTGAAGCCCGGGTTCCCGATCAGCGGGACCTACGACTCGCCGCTCGAGATGCTCGAGGGCGGCATGTCGATCGACAACGGCGCGCTCCAGGACGCGGCGAACGGCGTGTTCGCGTGGAACGCGCCGGCGTCGCTGGCGGCCGGCCCCCACACCGTCGCGATCAGCGCGACCGACTACGCGGACCGCACCGTGATGCAGAGCGTGTCGGTGACCGTGATGGCCTCGTGCGCGAGCGCGCCGTGCGCGAGTGGGTTCTCGTGTCTCGGCGGCATCTGCTACCCGGGCTCGAAGGTCGCCGGCGGTCTCGGCGCGAGCTGCGAAGGCAACGGCGATTGCGCGACCGGCCAGTGCGCGAGCGACGGCGAGAACTCGCACTGCACGGCCACGTGCGACACCGGCATGGTCTGCCCGTCGGGCTACAGCTGCCTCGACGAGGCGAACGTGTGCTGGCCCGATGCCGAGGGCGGTGGCTGCAGCGCGACGGGCTCGCCGGCGACGCTGCTGTTCGGCCTCGGCGCGCTCGTGCTCGTCCGGCGTCGTCGCCGCTGATCCGTCGTCGGCTCCCTACAGCGGGCAGGCGATCGCGCCCGCTTCCGCCTGGTCGAGCAACCCGCCCATGGCCGACCACAGTGCGGCCGCGAACGACGCCGGGTACATCGTGAGCTGACAGTTGTCGGAGCCCGTCGGCCGGTAGTTCTGATGACAGTCGACGGCCGCGGCGTCGGTCGAGCTCCACAGCGCCAGGCCGACCACGCACCCGCCCGCGATGGGTTGCTGGCACGAGGTCAGCTGCTCGCAGACGCGCGTGTAGAGCAGGCTCGATGATCTCGTCGACCACGACACGTAGAACCGGACGAGCTCCTGCGGAAACGCGCCCTGGACCGTCAAGCCTGCGGGACGCATGTACCGGCACTCGTGCGCGTACAGGGCGGGCTCGGTGGAGACCGGGACGCCGAGGTACATGTCGAGCGAGCGCATCCAGGTTCCGTGGTCGGGTGTGACGATCTGCATCGGGCACTGAATGAAGGATCCAGGGACGCCGGCGTCGGGGAACGGACCGGGCGTCGGGTCCTCGGGACACAGGTTCTCGAGGAGCGCGGGCGTGCCCCCGAGCAGCTCCTGCAGCGTCGGCGCCTTGCCGCCGAAGTTGCACGTCATCGACGAGACTCCACCAGCGGAGCTCGAGAACGTGGCGACGAGGTTCCCCGTCACCTGTCCATTGTCGGTCACACCGATATCGCCGGTCATGACCATCTCCACGGGCCCCACGCCGTCGGGGTCCGGGTAGGTCCCGCGGAGATCGACCATCGCGATCGAGTTGCCCTGCGCGTCGGTCGTCTCGCGGTATCCGCCCTCGAGCGACGAGGTCAGCCCGTCGACGGTCGTGCTGAAGCCGTCGTACGAGAAGCCGTCATCGGAGACGGACATGGCCCCGCGGTACACGATTCCGGCACCGTCCACGCAGTCCTCGAACACGAGCCGCTCGCGCCCCGGATCGGTGGAGTCCTCGAGCAGGACCACGCGTCCGGACACCTCGCACGGGCGCTCCTCGACCTGGACGAGGTCGGGGACGACGGCGAGCCGGCCGCCCACCATTCGCGTCATGTCGACCTGCTGCACGACGCTGACGACGATCCGCCGGCCGCGCTCGAGGATCGGCGACGACGGCGGGTCACCGCCCGAACACGACAGCGTCGACATCGTCACGAACACCACCCACCACGAACGCATACGACCATCGTCGCGCGATCGGCGAACCTGGACAAGCGCGAATCGCGGCGCGACAGCGTGGCGGATCGCTCACCGGCACTCGACCTCGACGCGGCGGTTCATCGCACGGCCGGTCTCGTCCGCATTGGACGCGATCGGCTCCGAGGGACCCTTGCCCGCCGGGGCGAGCCGCGACCGGGGGAGGCCGCGCTTGATCAGCTCGTCGACCACGGCCTGCGCGCGTCGCTTCGAGAGGTCGACGTTATGGGCCGGAGCGCCCTCGCTGGAGGTGTGGCCCTCGATCACGATGGCCTTGGCCGGATCGGACTTCAGTCCGACGTAGAGATCGTCGAGCACGGCCTTCGAGTCCTCCCGGATCGCGGCGGAGTCGAAGTCGAAGTTGATCGCGTGGATCACCGAGCCACAGCCCAGCTTCGGCGGTGACGAATCGCGGCATTGTGTCTTGGTTCCGGCGGGTGCCCCCGGCGCGGTGTAGATCTTGAACGGCGCACCGTTGGTCGAGCGCAGCCCGCGCAGCCGGCCGTCCGCACCGACGGTGAGCACGAACAGGCTCTTCACCTTGTCGCGGATATCGACGCCGACGGCGCGCAGCACGGTCCCGCTCACCGTCCCGTCGAGCTTGCCCTCCTTGTCGTAGCAGCCCGAGACCGTCGCGCCGGCCTGGCGCAGCTCGATCAGCACGCCCTTGCCGGCCCAGCTCCCCGTGAAGCCGGTCGACAGCGGGGCCGGCTCCTGTGTGCCGTGCCCGATGAGCTCGCTGAACTGGAGCGACACCTTCGGCGTCTGCACGTCGATCCCGCCGGAGAGCGTGATCTTCACCCATCGCACCGCGGTCTGCTTCGCGATCGGCAGCTCGGTCACCTCGTCCTTGGTCTTGTGGGTAGCGAGTGTCGCCGACGCGAGTAGCTCGTAACCGGCATCGGGACCCTTCGCAGAGCC
This sequence comes from Myxococcales bacterium, assembly GCA_016794545.1. GTDB lineage: Bacteria > Myxococcota_A > Polyangia > Haliangiales > Haliangiaceae > JABFXX01. The sequence goes on along the minus strand of JAEUJX010000143.1, from coordinate 3,674 downwards.
GTGGACCTCGATCTGCTTGACGAACGTGGTGTGCAGCGACGGGACCTCGCCGATGCTCGGCACCGCGAACCGGGAGAACGTCGTCGCGGCGGGCAGCGCATAGATCAGCTCCGCCTTGCTCGCCGCGGTCCCGGACCGGATCAGGACGAAGGCGGTCGGGGATCCATCGATCGGCTGGACGTTACCCGCGAAGTACGGATCCATCGCCACCCCGTCGATCGTCACCGACAGCGGGATGGCACCCTGCGCGAACGTCAGGTAGTCGGGCGACGCGAGACTTGCGGATCCGAGCGACAGCAGGATCCCCCCCGTCAGCAGTGCGCGCTTCAGCATGGGTGCATCATGTCACGGCGACCTGCGGCTCCACGCGTGCGCGGACTCACGGCTCCGGAATCGTGCAGCGAGACTGGATGCATCTCACCGTGCTCGCCGGGGAGCAGGCACCGCCGCTCGGACCGGGACAGGCGCGGCCCGGATGACACCTCGTCGCGCGCGGACCTTGGCTCCTCCCGATCCTTGCTGTTTCGGGGGCGGTGCTTACCTGTATCGAGACATGGATCTCGCCGGCCACCGCAGCGTGACTCGCCCGTTCGGGTTCGTGTGCGATCGGTGCGAGCGCGTGGTGCCGCGACCCGATTCGCCGTGGTGCGCGCGGTGTGGCACCGAGCTGGGCGTGCTGGAGCCACCGGTGCCGCGCGAGCGACAGGAGCAGGTCGCGGACGAGGGCACCGACAGCGACGGCGACAGCGATACCGACGGCGACACCGACGTCACGCAGACCGGGAAGGTCGGCCGCGCGCTGCGCTCGTACGGCACGCTGATGTCGACGCTGTTCATCGCCGTGGCGCTCGCGTTCGACCCGGTCGGCAAGTGGGTGGTCGCGCCGTTCGTGGCGCTGCTCGTGCTGATCGCGGGGCTGTTCCTGGCGGTGATCGTGGCCGGCCGGCAGGAGCTGGCGGCGCTGGTCCGCGATCGCCGGACGCGCGTCATCCACGGCCTCGAGCACGCGTGCATCGCGATCCTCGAGGAGCGCGGCCAGCGCCCGACGAGCGGCTCGACGCGGAAGTGGCACTTCGAGATCGATCGGGTCGCCGGGACGACGCACGAGGACGTCGCGCGCGCGACGCGCGAGGCGATCGATCGCATCGCGGCGGGCGAGACGCGGCTCGCATACTCGCCGCGCTGCGGGACGAGTCAGCTCGTCGCCCTGATCCTGTACGCGGTGATCATCGCCGCGGGTGGCGTGACCTCGGTCCTGTTCGGTGTCCCGCTGGGCGCGATGATGCTCGGCTGCGCGGTGCTCTGCGTCCTCGCACAGCTCGTGGCGCCGTGGCTCGGCCTGCTCGCACAGCGCATGCTCACGGTCTCGACGCGCTTCCGCACGGCGCGCGTCGGCGCGGTGACGGTGACGACCGGGCCACGCGGGCCGCGGTTCGTGGTTCCCGTGACCGTGCATTGAGCGCGTTCGCGTTCCGGCGCATGCTCGGCGCCATGATCGCGCTGCGAACCACGCTCCTGCTCGCCCTGCTCGCCTGTGGATCGAAGAGCACGCCCGCCCCGCAGGAGCCGGGCACCGAACCGCCGGCCACTTCGGCGAACCCGGCGACCCCGACCGAGCCTCCTCCGCCCGCCGTGCCGGCCGCGCAGCCGGCGGCGGCAACGCGCCTCGCCGCGGACACGCCGAGCACGACCGTCGCCGGGAACGCGTTCATCGCACCCGCCGGCTGGTCGATCTCGGTGAAGGGCAACGCGACCATCCTCGAGGTGCCCGAGGGCGGATCGTGGATCGCGCTCGTCGACGTCAAGGCGAAGGACGCCGAGGCCGCGGTCGCCGAGGCGTGGGCCGCGTACAAGCCGGGCGCGAAGTGGCCGCTCAAGTCCACGACGGCCGCGGCGGACAAGGATGGCTGGACCGACCAGAAGGCCTTCAACTACCAGACGTCGCCGAACGAGCGCCGCGACGTCGCCGCAGGCACGATGCGCGCGGGCGAGCAGTGGACCGTGTGGATCTACGACATGGCGCAAGCGGTCGGCGAGAAGCGGCTCGCGGCGATCGAGCTGATCTTCGGGCGCCTGTTCCCGAAGGGGTACGCGCGCGAGTCGTTCGCCGGCAAGAAGGCCGCGGTGCTCGACGCCGGCCGCATCAAGCAGCTCACCACGTTCATCGAGTCGAGCCAGAAGGCGCTGGGCATTCCGGGTGTGTCGCTGGGCCTCATCCAGAACGGCAAGGTCGTGTTCGAGGGCGGCTTCGGCGTGAGGGAGATCGGCAAGCCGGCGAAGCCCGACGGCTCGACGCTCTACATGATCGCGTCGAACACGAAGTCGATGACGACGCTGATGCTGGCGAAGCTGATCGACGAGAAGAAGCTGACCTGGGACACGGCCGTGACGAGCGTGTTCCCGCAGTTCAAGCTCGGAGACGCGGAGACGACGAGCAAGGTCCTCGTCAAGCACCTCGTGTGCGCCTGCACCGGTCTGCCGCGTCAGGACTTCGAGTGGCTGCTCGAGTTCAAGAACGCGACGCCGGCGACCGCGCTCGCGACGCTGGGCACGATGCAGCCGACGAGCAAGTTCGGCGAGATGTACCAGTACTCCAACCCGCTCGCGGCGGCCGGCGGCTTCGTCGGCGGCTTCGTGCTGTACCCGAAGAAGGAGCTCGGCGCCGCGTACGACGAGGCGATGAAGACGCGCGTGTTCGACCCGCTCGGGATGACCGCGACGACCTTCGACTTCAAGCGCGCGCTCCGGGCCAACCACGCGACCGCGCACGCGCTCGACATCGACGGCAAGCCCGCACGCGCCGCGTTCGACGTGAACTACTCGATCGTCGCGGTGCGTCCGGCGGGCGGTGCGTGGAGCAGCGTGAAGGACGTCCTCAAGTACGTCGGGATGGAGCTGGCCAGGGGCAAGCTCCCGAACGGCAAGCAGTACATCACCGAGCAGGTGCTGCTCGATCGCCGAGCGCCCCAGGTGGCGATCGGCAAGGACGAGGTCTACGCGATCGGGCTCGGCATCTCGACGAAGTACGGCACGCCCGTCGTGTCGCACGGCGGGAGCATGATCGGCTACAAGACGCAGATGTTCTGGCTGCCCGAGCACGGCGTCGGTGCGGTGGTGCTGACGAACGCGGACGCCGGGTGGGCGCTGCAATCGAACTTCCAGCGCAAGCTGCTCGAGGTCCTGTTCGACGGCAAGCCGGAGGCGGACAACGATGTCGCCGCCGTGGCGAAGGCGATGTACGAGCGGATCGCCGCGGAGCGGAAGCTCCTGACCGTGCCTGCCGACAAGGACGCGGCCGGCAAGCTCGCGGCGAAGTACGCGAACGACGCGCTCGGCGAGATCGCGGTCACCAGGGCGGGCGACACGCTCGTGTTCGACTTCGGCGAGTTCAAGTCGCCGATGGCGTCGCGCAAGAACCCCGACGGCACGACGTCGTTCCTGACGATCGTCCCCGGCTTCGACGGGATCGACTTCGTGGCCGGCGAGGCCGCGGGCAAGCGCACGCTGACGTTCCGGGACGCGCAGCACGAGTACGTGTTCGGCGAGAAGTAGTGTCTCAGTCGCGCGGCGGTGCCTCGGACGGAGTCGGCGGCGCCCCGAGGTCGCGGAGGCGGCGCGGCGTGCCGGACCCGCCGCCGCCCTTGCCGTGCACCACGCGCTGCGCCGGGTAGATG
>JAEUJX010000142.1 GCA_016794545.1 Myxococcales bacterium | reverse complement strand
GCACCCCGCCGAAGTCGACGAGCGCGATCTTCCCGTCGGGCGCGCGCACCAGGTTCGACGGCTTGATGTCGCGGTGCACGATCGGCGGGGTCCGCGTGTGGAGGTAGTCGAGGATCTCGAGCGATCGGATCAGGACATCGCGCAGCTCGAGCTGCGACAGCCGCCGCCGCTTCGTCAGCTCGCGCAGGTCCTCGCCGGGCGCGCGCTGCATGACCAGGTTGAACGTGCCGGGCGGCTCCTCCAGCGTCGCGAGGTAGCGCGGCACGCCCGCGTGACGCAGCTGGGACAGCACCTTCGCCTCGCGCTCGAACAGCTCGAAGGACTTCCACGTGCCGCGCGGTGTGAGCCGCTTCACGACGACCTCCTTGTCGTCGCTCGCCTTCGCCTTGTCGTCGCGCGCGAGGTAGATCTCGCCCTGACTGCCGCGCCCGAGGCGCGGGCCGAGCCGGTAGCGACCCCCGATCAGGGGGCCGTCGAACGGGCTCGCGACCATGCCGCCTTTCTTAGCACCCTTCAGCGGACGCGGATGTCACGGTGGCCGAGCGTTGCACAGGAGGATCGCGCGCAGCCGCCGGGAATCGCGTCGTCGCGGCGCGTGCGCGATCGGCCCGCGCCTTGCTCGATGGCGAGGACACATGACTCGCTTCGGCTTCCTCGCCGCGCTCGTTGCCACCGGTTGCCTGTCGACGTCATCGGACGACGGGGAGGGCGAGCCGCTCGCGCAGGACACCTACTTCACGGGCTATCCCGCGTCGTACTCGTCGCCGGCCGACTGCCTCGCGCACTCGCAGCATCCGTTCGGCTGGGATTGCTCGTTCGAGCTCGCGCTGTGTGCGAACGACAAGGCCGGCCTCCGGTTCGGCGACATCGTCACGAGCGGCAGCTACGCGATGGACGCGGGCATCGCGCGCGGGACGATCGAGACGGACGAGCTCGCGCTCGAGGTCGCCACCGCGGCCGAGCCCGAGGCGCCGATCATCGACGGCATCCGCTGGCAGCTCGACACCGAGGGCCGCTGGAAGACGCTGCAGTTCGACGTCATCAGCTGCGACTGAGAGACCGGAAGCACGTTCGCGCGACGCCGCGAGCGAACATCGGCTCGCGGCGAAGCCGCGTCGATAGCTCCGTTCAGCGGACGCGGATGTCGCGCTGAAGCAGCGTTGTGCACGGCCGCGACGTGCAGGCGTCGAGAATCGCGCGCGCGCGTGCTGGTCCACACCTTGCGAGGTAGCGGGGTTCATGAACCGCATGCTGCTCCTCGTGTCCCTGGTCGCCACCGGTTGCGTCGCGTCGCCCGGGGTCGGCGAGCCCCTCGACGAGGACGTCCACTACATCGGCGTGCCGACGGACTTCGCGGCGGCCGTGGCCTGCGTCGCGCCGTCGGCGCGCTCGCCGCGGCCGTACTGCACGGTCGCGCTCACGCTGTGTCACAACGGCCGGGCCGCGCTGCGGATCGGCGACGTGGTCATGGGCGGCATCTACGCCATGGACGGCGACGTCGCGCGCGGGACCATCGAGGCCAACGTCCTCGCACTCGATCTCGCGACGCTCGCCGAGCCCGAAGGGCCGATCGTCGCGGGCGTCCGCTGGGAGCTCGACACCGAGCGCCGCTCGCGGACGCAGATCTACGACGCCCTTGGATGTGACTGAGCCGTCGCGACGAAGCGGCTAGAGCTTCCCGGCCGCCCGGATCGTCGCGAAGATCGGCAGCGCCTCCTGCACGAGATCGAGGCGCGGATCGAGCTGCTTGCCGATGCCCTCGGTGACCGCGATCGCGACGTTGCACATCGTGTAGATCGGGTTCACGCGCACGCGGTGGCGCCGCAGGATGTTGAACATGTCGAACGCGACGGTCGACACCTGCACCTCGCCGAGCGCCTTGCCGTGGTACCGCGCGACGAACGCCTGGACCTCGGCCTCGTACGTGCCGTAGTCGGCGACCTTTGCCGACGGCGACAGGTCGGCCATCAGCTTCGCCATCACCTTGCCGTCGCGCCCGGCCCAGCTCGCGAAGAACAGCGCGAACGCGCGCCGCGCGGCCTCGTCGAGCTCGGCGGTGAGGCCGAGGTCGAGGATGATCACCTTGCCGGCGTCGTCGACGAAGATGTTGCCGGGGTGGAGGTCCGCGTGCACGAAGCCGTCGGCGAACACCATCTTGAGCAGCGTGCGAAACCCGATCTTCGCGAGCCGCGTGCCATCGGCGCCCTTGGCCTGCGGCGCGTCGAGCACCTTCGTGCCGCGCACGAACTGCATCGTCAGCACGTGGCGGCTGCACAGCTCCGGGTAGAGGCGCGGGAACGCCACGTCGGGGTCGCCGGCGAACAGCTCGGTGAACCGGCGGTTGTTGTTCGCCTCGATCCGGAGATCGATCTGATCGCGGATCGAGCGCGCGAACTCGTCGACGCTCTCGACCGGCGCGAGCAGCCGGATCGTCGGCACGATCGAGATCACCTTCGCGAACATCCGCATCACCGACAGATCGAACCGCACGAGGTCGTCGAGGCCCGGCCGCCGGACCTTCACCGCGACCTCGTCGCCGCCCGGCAGCGTCGCCTTGTGGACCTGCGCGACCGACGCCGACGCCACCGGGGTCTGGTCGAACGCCGCGAACAGCTCTCCGACCGGCTTGCCGAGGTCGGCCTCGATCGTCCGCTCGACGGCCGACCACGCGAACGCGCCGACGTCGTCCTGGAGTCGCGTCAGCGCCTTGATCAGGTGCGGCGGGAACAGATCGGGCCGCGTGGACATGATCTGCCCGACCTTGACGAACGTCGCGCCGAGCCCGACGAGCAGCGCCGCGAACCGCGCCGCGAACCACTGCTGCCGCGCGGCCTTGCCGCGGAGCGAGAGCAGCAGCACGAGCCAGCCCACGAACCACACGAGCCCGTGGAACACGAGCAGGCCCGTGACGAAGAACCCGCGCGCGAGGAACCGCAGGATGCGCAACGGGGGCAGCGTAGCGCGTGCGGCCGTGCGCCGCGAAGGGGCCGGAGCCGGAGCGACGATCCGCCGCGTCGATCCGTCGGAGTGGGCGCGCGGCCGGACGCGACCGCTGGTGAGGCGCGATCGGCTCCGCGGCGCGTGATGGCCACGCCGGCGGCGGGACGATCGCCGCGTGTGGCGGCGCAGCGCGAGCGCGCGCCGCGGCCGCCGAGCAGTGACGATCCGCCGCGTCGGTCAGCGCGTCGTGCGGCGGCGCAGCGCGAGCACGAGGACGCCGAGGCCGCCGAGCAGCGACCAGCCGCCACCATCGCTGCTCGCGCAGCCGCAGCCCCCGCCGTCCCCCATCCCGGGGTTCGTCGTGCCGCCGTCGCCGCCGGCGTCGCCGCCGCTGGTGTCCGGTGCGTCGACGCCCGCGTCGTCGGCGAACGCGCACTGGTTCGCCACGCACGTGCCACCGGCGGCGCAGTCGCCGCACGAGCCGCCGCAGCCGTCGTCGCCGCAGGCCTTGCCGGCGCAGTCGGGCGTGCACATGCAGCCGGCGCCCGTCGGCGGGCGCGAGGTGTCCCAGTCCGCGCACGTGGCCGCCGGGCCGATGCCGAGCGAGCCGGTGGTGGGGTACGTGATCGTCGCGCCCGTGGAGTCCTTGAACAGGAAGAAGTAGCGGTGGCAGCCGGTCTGAAGGCCGGTGAGCGCCCGGGTGTACGCGCCGTTCGTAACGCTGCCGCGACCCAGCGTCATCGCGCTGCACGTGCCGTCGACGTTGATCAGCGCCTGCATCGGACCGGCGGTGTCGTACCAGCTGGCCCACGCGTTCACCGTCGCGCCCATGCGGGGGTAGTGCGCGCCGCTGACGAGCTTGGTCGCGGCGCCGCCGCCGTTGCCGAAGTCGCCGACCGACGCGCCGGAGCCCGCGCCGTAGCCGATCGCGGGCCCGGCCATGAGGATGTTCCAGCGGTGGCCGTTGGTCGGCGGGCCCTGCACGTACGCGCACGTCGTCTGGTTGAAGGTCTCGTAGAGCCACTGGTAGAACGCGCCGTTCGGATCGCTGCCCGACGCGATGATCTCGCCCGACGGGTTCGCACCGAACAGGCCGACGCGCGCGCTCCACGACGTCGGCGCGCCGCTCGCCTGGCACGCGCACGAGGCGGCGCCCTGGCACGTGCCGGGGTAGATCGTGT
>JAEUJX010000001.1 GCA_016794545.1 Myxococcales bacterium | reverse complement strand
CGGCCCTGGGTCGAGGGCACGACGGTCGTGCCTCACCCGACGGTCGTCGCCACGCTCGCGGCTGATCACCGCGTCAGCGACGGCCACCGCGGCGGGCTGTTCCTCGCCGCGCTCGACCACCTGCTCCAGGAGCCCACGAAGCTATGACGTCCCTCCCCGACGAGATCCTCGCCCTGCTCCATGCGATCGCGCCCGATGTCGACCCGCGCACGGTCGATCGCGCGAAGCCGCTGCCGGATCAGCTGGATCTCGACTCGATGGACTACCAGAACCTGCTCGCCGCGATCGCGACGCGCTTCCACGTCGAGCTCGCGGCGGCCGACATCCCCGGGCTGCGCTCGATCGACGACCTCGCGGCCTATGTCACGGCGCGAGGCTCCGCAGCGAGCGCGCGATCCGCGTGACCAGCTCCTCCTTGGTGCGCAGCGGCAGATGGACCTGCGCCCATGGATACATCCGAGCATCCTCGCGCGCCGCGTGCGCCCGGAGCGTCTTGACGATCTGCTCGAGCGACTCGGCGCGCACGCAGTGAAGCTCGACCTCGACCCCGAGCCCGTAGAGCTGACGCCGCAGCTCGTCGTGGGTCGCGCGGATCTCCGCGGCCTCGTCGGGAGCCTCGGCCGCATAGGCCGGCAGGATCTGCTCCTCCTCGGCCGCCATGTGCTCGAGCATCGCGCGCTCGAACGCGCGGTATCGAGCGATCAGCTCGAGCGAGTCCTCCCCGTAGGTCGCGGCCCGCAGCGCGTCGCAGGCCTTCTCGATCTTCTCGTGATGGTCGGCGAACAGGAGTCGGGGCCCGTTGTTCGCGGGGTAGTCGAGGCCGATGTGCTCCAGCATGCCTCCCCAGGGAGCAAGGGCCGCGCCAGACCCCCGCAAGCACGGCGCTTGCTTCTCCTCCGGGCATGGGCACGTGGAACCGGAGGCAGCTGTGGTCGGAGCGCGATGCGGGCCGCGTCCGCACGGCACGCGTCCACGCCCTGCTCGCGGCGGCCGTGATCGGCGCGCTTGTGGGCTGGGGCGCGCTGACCCACCTATCGTGCGCGGAGCTCTACTACGTGGACGAGTACACGCGCGTGCCTGCAACGCCTGCGCGGGAGCAGTGCACGCGCGACGACGATTGCGTACTCGTGCCATCGCTGATCACGTGCTGTGGTGAATGCCAACCGGCGCCGCCCTTCGAGGCGGTACCGCTCGGCCGGCTCGCGTCCCGGCGGACGGCGGCCAGCGAAATGTGCCTCCCGTCGACGCGGGGCTGCGAGCCCCCCGTCTGTCCGGCCGTGATCCAGGGCTGCGAAGTCCGCGCGATCTGCGCCGCAGGATCCTGCGCGGTCGAAGCGAGCGAGCGCTGCCTGCCCCGCTGACTTCCCGCTGGTGGCGGCGCTGGGTCAGGAGACGGCGACGCTCGCGCGCGGCGCGGTGACGGCGGCGAGGGTCGTGGCCACCTCGTCCGGTGGTACGGAACCGATCGCCGCGGCGCGCGCGAGGTCGTTGATCGAGACGATTCCGATCGCGTGTCCCCGATCGTCGATCACCGGCATGCGGCGGATCTGCTGCTCGCGCATCGTGCGCTCGACCTCGGCGACGTCGTCATCGGCCGTGCACGAGAACACGCGCTTCGCCATCGCCGTGGTCACCGGGATCGATTGGAGCGGTGCGCCCTGCGTGTAAGCCGCCATGCAGACGTCCCGGTCGGTGATCATGCCCGCGACGTGGCCTTGATCGTCGATCACGGGCAGGCAACCGACATCACGCTCCCACATGAGCTGGGCGGCGCGGTCGAGGTTGTCGTGCACCGTGCACGAGGTGACGTTGCGGTGGGCGAGCTTCTCGATCTTCATGGCCTTCTCCTTCGGCTTTCTCGTCGTCATCGGGCGCCGTGTTGCAGCACCCATTCCAGGCCAGAGAGCGCCGCGGAGTGCAGGCGCTGCGCCGTACCTGCGCTCCCGCACGGACGGCCGCAACCATTTCGCAGATGTGCCACTCGCCACCAGGCACGCGGCAAGCAACGAACCCGTGCGTCACTTCAGGAGGGCTTGCCATGGCGACGCAGAACGGAACCACCCGGAACGTACTGTCCCACGACTACCTGGATGCGCGACTCGATGCGCTCAAGGACGGCATCGGTCAGATGATCGATCGCCTGAAGGCCGCGGAGCAGCCGAGTCGCGTCGGCGCCGTCGTCGCGCGGACCGGCGACGCGATCAAGAGCCACCCGATCGTCGCGGCGGTGATCGCGTTCGGCCTCGGGTTCGGCGTGTTCAGGATGCTCCGGAGGTAGTGCCGTGACGGACCACCCGTGGCGGCTCGTCGCGATCGCCTTCACCGCAGGCGCGAGCCTCGGGCTTCGCCGCGACTCGGCCACCATCGCGAAGCAGATGCTGGCCCTGGTCAGCGAGCTGCTCGCGGCCGTCTCCGTCGCACGGGCGCAGTCGTGGATCGATCAGAGCGAGCGGCTCGCCGCGCGCTCCTGAGGCAGGGTCGAACACTCGCCCCACAGCCGGGCCAGCTCCGCCGCATCCTCGGGAGTCGGCGGCACCGAGACGTTGCCCATGTTCATCACGCTCGCGCGCACCGACGCCGGGACGTGCGGCAGGCCGAGCGCGTGCCCGAGCTCGTGGGCGATCGTCACGGCGCTGGCCGCCTCGCTGTTCAGCCGCTCGTTGACGTACACGATCGCGCCGTCGTCGTCGTAGAAGCCGTAGAACGCCTGGGGTGCGTCTCGGAACACGACGGCGATCTCCGGGTGGGGGGAGCGCGCGAACGCGGCGATCCCGACATCCCGCCAGTGCCCGATCGCGCGATCGAGGCTCGCGCTCTGCTCGGTCGAGGCGTCCGGCGCGGCGATCGACGTCGCGACGCAGGGGTCGAAGGTGCGCGCGGGCGCGTGGTCTGGATCGGCGCTGCAGGCCGCCAGGAACAACAACAGGTACGCGCGCAACGCATCGAGCATAGGCCGCGCATACGTGCGGCCTCAACTGCAATATCTGCGCGGCGCTGCCTAGAACTCGTAGCCGGCGGCGGCGCTCGCCTCCCACGCGTGCATCGGCGCGTAGCTGTCGCTGCCGATGCTCTCGAGCACGAGCCCCTGCTGCGTGTTCGCGCGGAACGTGCCGCGGAGGTCGAGGACGAGGCCGCTGGTGTCGCGATAGCTCACGCCCGCGCCCATCGGGAACACGAGGGAGTTGTCGCTGTCGCGCATCCCCGTGTCGGAGAGCGCGAAGTCCGCGCCCGTGATGTCGTAGCGCTGCCAGCCCATTCCGACGAACGCGTACGGGTTCCAGTTGTTGTGCGGCAGGACGTTGTAGCGGACCGCACCCTCCACGGTCGTGCCGACGAGCGTGCCGCTCTGGCCACCCGCCAGCGCGTCGACGTCCGCGGCCGTCCCGACGTAGCCGACGTCGAACGCGATCGGCGTGTGGGACCCGATCGTGACGCGCAGGTTCCACAGCCCGCTGACGTCGGTCGTGGTCGCGTCGCGCATCGTCTCGTCGGTGAACCCGGTGAGCCCGCCGCCCAGGATCGTGCTGACGCCGATCTCGGACTGCAACCGGGAGTCCTTCCACGAGTAGCTGTACGGGCTCGGCTCGTCGTCGGCGAGGGCGAGTCCAGGCGCGAGGCCGACTCCAGATACGAGGAACACGAAGGTCTTGTTCAACATGGGTCATCTCCTGTTCGCCCCGACGCGCAGCATCGGCCGTGCCGCCCGGCGGGCACCGGATCGCGCTCGCATCGCTAAAAAACTTCGTTCACCCGCCACTGCACGGCAGCTGGTGCGCTCGCCGGCCTCGCCGCTGGCCCCGCTCGTGCAGCACCACCTCACGTGTCCAGACCTCACGCCTTCGCCCCGCACCTCGACGCCGCAAACCGCTGGTTGACCGAGCTGATCGATGACCTCGAGCTCGAGCCCGGCGACGACCGGCGCGCCTTGCGCGCGCTGCGGGCGGGCCTGCACGCGCTTCGCGATCGCCTTCCCGCCGCGGAGGTCGTCGATCTCGGCGCGCAGCTGCCGGCTCTGATCCGCGGCATCTACTACGAGGGCTGGTCGCTCCATGCCGCACCACGGATCCGCGATCGCGAAGCGCTGATCGCCCGCGTCACCGCCGAGCTCGCACCGGATCAGCGCCTCGACCCGGTCGGCGTGCTTCGGGCCGTGATCCATCGGCTCGCAGAGCACGTGTCCGAGGGCGAGCTCCGCGACGTGGTCGCGACGTTGCCGCGCCCGATCGCCTCCCTGTGGCACGACCTCACCGGGCACGCTTTCGAGGGACCATGACGCCGCTGCCGAGCACCACCCGCAGCACCCGGAACGAGATCGGACGGCTGTGTCTCGCCGGCGATCACGCGTGCGCAGCCGGCGACCTCGCCGCCCTGCGAGAGATCGCGCACGAGCTCGCCGACTTCACGCCCGAGCCGTTGCACTGCGAGCTGGCCCGGCTCGCCGCCGCGTGCGCCGCCGATCCGGCCCGCGCCATCGCGACGTGGGACGAGGTCAAGGCCTGCCTGTATCGCGAGGTCGGAGCGTGAGCTGGGCGAGCGCGGAGGGCCTGCCCTACCCGCTCGGCGTGTCGTGGTCACCGGAGGACGCCACGTACAACTTCGCGCTGTACTCGAAGCACGCGACGGCCGTGCGGCTCCTGTTGTTCGGAGCCGCCGACCTCGCCGCGCCACGGGTCGAGGTCGCGCTCGAGCCGCTGCGCAACAAGTCGGGCCGCGTCTGGCACTGTCGGCTGCCCGAGGCGCGCGTCGCCGGGTGCCGCTACTACGGCTACGTCGTCGACGGACCGGCGCCGACTGGACCGTTCGAGGTGCACGCGTTCCACCCCGAGAAGCTGCTGCTCGATCCGTACGCGCGCTGCATCGAGTTCCCCGCCACGTTCGAACGCGCGGCCGCCCTCGGCGCGACGCCGAACCTCGGCAAGGCACCGCTCGGCGTGCTCGCCGGCCGCGAGGTCCCGTTCGCCTGGGATGGCGAGCGCCGCCCCCGCCACGAGGCCGACGCGCTGATCTACGAGCTCCACGTTCGCAACTTCACGCAGTCTCCGAGCTCCGGCGTCTCGGCCGGTGCCCGCGGGACGTTCGCCGGCGTCGTCGAGAAGATCCCGTACCTGCGCGAGCTCGGCGTCACGATCGTCGAGCTGATGCCGGTGTTCCAGTCCGATCCGCAGGGCGCCGATCGCTGGGGCTACATGCCGATCAGCTTCTTCGCCCCACAGCTCGCGTATGCGCCGGCCGGGCACAGCCCGACGGACGCATTCCGCGCGATGGTCAAGGCGCTCCACGACGCGGGGATCGAGGTCGTGCTCGACGTCGTCTACAACCACACCGCCGAGGGCGGGCTCGAGGGTCCCGTCTACAGCTTCAAGGGCCTCGACAACAGCACCTATTACCTCACCAAGAACGGCGGCTACGCCGACTACTCCGGCTGTGGCAACAGCCTGAACGCGTCGAACCGGTACGTGCGGAAGATGATCGTCGACAGCATGCGCTACTGGGTGCGCGAGATGCACGTCGACGGCTTCCGCTTCGACCTCGCGTCGGTGTTCGCGCGCGCGCCAGACGGCTCGGTGACCGCCGACGAGCCCGCGATCTTCGGGGACATCGCGTCGGACCCGCTGTTCGACGGCGTGCGGCTGATCGCCGAGCCGTGGGACGCCGCCGGCGCCTACGCTCTCGGCCGCGCGTTCCCCGGGCGCGCGTGGCTGCAGTGGAACAGCCGGTTCCGCGACGACGTGCGCGCGTTCGTTCG
>JAEUJX010000737.1 GCA_016794545.1 Myxococcales bacterium | reverse complement strand
GATCCTCGTGCTGCGCGTTCCAGCCGCCCTCGATGTCGGCGAACCACACGCCCTGCCCGCGCTGACCGCGCGTCCATGCCGCCGGCGCGTCGATGCCCGACGGCGCGGGACCGAGGTAGCCCTGGTACGACTCGAACGACGGCGTGGTGATCGGGCAGCGATCGTCGTCCGCACCGCCGAATGGCCGCTCCGTCGTCGGCAGCGAGACCGCCGGCGACACGAACGCCTGCTCGACGTCGCCGTCACGCAGGATCGGCTCGACGACCGCCTCGTCGGGACCGTCGGTCGGTGCGGTCACGACGATCCACCGGTCGCGCACGTCGTCGCGGGCGTACGCCATGCCGCGCGGCAGCGGATCGAACATCGGCTCGATCCGCATCCCGTCGGTCGCGGCGACCTCGAGCAGCGCGCCTCGCGTCTTCAGCTTCACGTGGATCCGTGCGAGGTGCGGCGCGCCCGTCGCGGCGGGTGGGTGGGGCGCGTTCCCGAGCAGCGACGCGCCGAGCACGCCCGCGGCGGCGAGCGTGGCGAGCGTGATCGGCGGCGAGATCCGGCTGGCGAACATCCGGCTAGCGTAGCGCGGCCTTCGCCGCGGCGCTCACCGCCGGATCCGGGTCCTTGGCGGCCAGCTCGTACCAGCCGCGGGCTCCCGCCGCGTCGCCGCGATCGGCGATCAGCTTCGCGAGCATGACCGCCGCGCGGCCGCGCCGCGTCGACGACGCCGGCGCCTTGTCCAGGAACTGCACGAGCGCGCGCTCCGCCTCGGCGCCGCGCTTCGCCCGGATCAGCGCGACCGCCTGATAGTACCGCCCGTCGACGGCGAGCGGCCCCTCGCCCGCCGCCGCCGCCGCGAGCTCGGCCGCCGCCTCGGCGAGCCGGTTCGCCCGCAGCGCCGCCGCGCCCGCGCGAAAGTGCCGCTCCGTTTCGGTGACGGGATCGACCGCCGGGGCGACCGGCTTCGCGACGCTGATCGCGGGCGCCGGTGCGGGTGGCACATCCGGCGTCAGCTCGGTCTCGGTCGGCGCGCCGGACGCGGTGGCTGATGTCCGGCGACTGCCCGGTACTGCGGGACGGGCCCCATTGCCCGGACGCGTGCCAGACGCCGGCGCGTCGACATCGGCGATCCGCGACGGCGTGCGCTCCGCGCCGGAATCAGCACCCGGGGTCGTCGGCGGTCGCGGCGCCCCCGGACCAACACCCGGGCTCGGCGGCGGCGGCCGCGGCGGAGTCTGGAGCGACGCCGCGCGCTCCGCGCCGGAGCCAACACCCGGGTTCGGCGTCGGCGCCTGCGGCGTCGTCTGGATCGACGCCGCGCGCTCCGCGCCCGGACCAACACCCGGGCTCGGCGTCGGCGGCCGCGGCGTCGTCTGGATCGACGCCGCGCGCTCCGCGCCGGAGTCGGCCCCCGGGGTCGGCGGCGGCGGCCGCGTCGCCGTCTGGCTCGCCGGCGCGCGCTCCGCGCCCGAACCAACACCCGGGCTCGGCGTCGGCAGCCGCGGCGTCGCCTGGATCGACGGCGCGCGCTCCGCGCCGGAGTCGGCGCCCGCGTTCGGGTTCGGCGGCCGGCTCGGATCTGGGCTCGGCGGCGGCGGCTGGCTCGGCGTCGGGTCCGGTGCGATCGCGAGCTCGGCGGTCTGCACGGTCGCGCGCCAGGTCTGGCCCGCGGCGAGGAACACCGCCTGCTGCTGGCCGGCGAGCCGCAAGGTCGCGGTGCCCGAGGTGACGGTGACCGCCGCGAGGCGATCGGCCTCGACGACGACCTCGTACGCGCCGGAGCCCTCGAGCTCGGCGTCGCCGGTCGCGACGCGCACGCGATCGCCGGCGCGCGTCGGCGGCACGGCGAGGCGCACGGTCCCCGCCTTGACGCGCACGACCTCGTCGGTGCCGGTCGCGCTCGGCACCATCGTGTGCTCGAGCTGCGCCGCCGACGACGACTCGACGTGCGCGTAGGCCTCGTGCGCGGGGGCGACCGCGGACTCGTCTCCCGAGCGCACGAGCAGCGTCACGGCCGCGGCGGCGGCGAGCGCGCCCGCGGCGAATCCGCCTCCGACGAGCAGCCAGCGGCGCGACGGGCGCGCGGCCGGCGCCGCGGCGGCGGCGAGCAGCGAGGCCCGCACCTTGTCGGTGCGGGCGGCGTCGGGCCGATCGGTGGGGAGCTGCTTGCCGAGATCGCGCAGGGTGTCGTCGGTCACGAGCTTCCTCCTTCGATCGCCTCGCGCAGGGCGCGACGCGCATCGTGCAAGCGGCGCCATAGCGTGCCCTCGCGAACATCGAGGATGCGCGCGGCCTCGGCTCCCGGCAGGTCCTCCAGGTCGCAGAGCACGTAGGCGGCGCGGAGATCGTGCGGCAGCTCGTCGAGCGCCGCGGCAAGGCGGCGCAGGTGCTGGGCCGTGACGGCCGCGTCCTCGGGCGTCCCCGGCGACGGCGCGGGGGGCGGATCGGCGAGCGCGTCGAGGCGCCGGCGCGTCGCCCGGAAGTGGCGGCGCACGGTGTTCGCGGCGATGCCGAACAGGAAGCTCTTCACGCTGCCCTTGCCCTTGTAGCCGCGCGCCGACTGCCAGGCCCCGAGGAACGTGAGCTGCACGAGGTCGTCCGTCTCCGTCGGCTCGGCACGGAGCAGCCGCGAGATCAGGCGGTACACCGCCTCGTGATGGCGATCGAACAGCGCACCGAGCGCGGCCGGATCTCCCACGCCGCACGATGCGAGCAGCGCCTCGTCGGAGAGCTCGGGCGCGGGGCGCGCGAGCTGCGGCCGGCGCAGCGGGATGATGTCGGCGCCGGTGGCGGGCGTCGGCTTCGCGGCCATCGTCACGGTGCTCCCAGGCGCAGGCCGACGCCGAGCAGCCACGCCGCCGACGGCTCGCCGGGCAGCGAGACCGACTCGGCGGAGGTGCCCGCGGGCACCTGCTCGGGCCGGAACGCGCCGCCGTGGGCGAGCGGCATGCCCTCGTAGGACGCGAGCCCGTCGAGCCACACGCGCGAGAACAGCGGCACCGAGACGCGCAGCGACAGCGCGATCCGCGGCGTGTACGTCACGTTCTCGAAGTCGTCGCCGACGAGGAGCTTCGCGCCGGTCGAGGGATCGAGCATGCCCGAGGCGTCCGGCAGGCACGTGTTCGGATCACCGGGGTTCATCTGGCACATCGGATCCGTCGGATCGGCGCACGGCGGCGGCATCGTGTTCGGCGGGACGCAGGTGCCTTCCACGCGGCGCGTGGTGAACCGGCCGACACCGAGCCCGAGCTCCGGCGAGAACACCGTGTTGCCCGCCGGGATGCGCAGGCTGGCCGTCGCGAGCGCGGCGACCTCGGAGCGGCCGACCGCGCTGAGGTTCGCCGCGCGATCCGGCTGCCACATCGCACGGACGCGGCCGCCGATGCAGGCCGCCCCGACGCGCATGCAGCCGGCGAGCGCGCCGCCGCTCCACGTGGTGTCGTCGTCGCTCCACGCCTGGACGTAGGCGGCGGAGAACCCGACGCGATCGAGCAGCGCCGGCGACGGCATGCCGGCCACCGGCGTGTCGCGCGGCGGTGACGCTCCGGGCGCGGGGCCCGCTGGCGGCGCGACGAACCCCGCTTCGATCGGAGGTGGGGCCCAGGTGGCGACGTCGAGATCGTCGCGGACCCACGCATCGATCCACGTCGCGGCCACGCCCGCGTCGCTCACGACACGGCCCTCGCTCCGCTGTCCGCTGCCGCGCACGGCGACGGCGATCCCGCCCTCGCCCGCGAGCTCGACGGTGGCGGCGGCGGCGGGGCACGCGCGCGTGCCGGGAGCGAGAACGACGCCGAGCTTCACCAGCGCGGCGCCGACCCGCTCGATCGCGGCCGCATCACCCGTCAGGACCGCCCGCGGCGCGCACGGCTCCGCGCGGACCGTCGCCGGTCCGAGGAGGAGCAGCCCGACGACGAGCGGAGCGCGCACGGATCCGGACCGGCCAGCACTGGGCGAGCCGACCGCGCAGAGAGCCGCGCCGCGCGCCTGGCTCAGAGAGGCATCTCCTTGCACCCGAAGTCGCCGGGCGGGTTGTCGGGCGTCATGCCACCGGTGCCGGGGTCGCACATGCCGGCCGCGTCGCAGTCGGGCGGCTGGGGCTGCGGCCAGCACATCGGATCGGTCGACGCGCAGCCGCACGTCACCGGATCGGCCTTGCACGGATCGTCACACGTGTTCGGATCCGTCGGATCCATGCACGGCGGCGGCGGCGGCGGCGGGCACATCGGATCGCCGGCGTTGCACGTCGGCGGCGGGCACGCGCCGGTCGAGCTGCACTTGCAGTACGGATCCGCCGGATCCATGCACGGCGGCGGCGGCGGCATGCAGTTCGGATCCATCGGATCCGTGCACACCGTGCCGCACGACGGGTCGCCCGGGTCGCACGGCGGCTGGCACGTGCCGCTCGCGTCGGGCATGCAGCAGTTCGGCGACGTCGGATCCGCGCACGGGTCCGGCTGGCAGGACGGATCGGTCATCGGATCGCACGGCGGCGGTGGCGGCATGCAGTTCGGGTTCGCCGGATCGCCATCGCACGGACAGTTCGGAGCCGTCGGATCGGCGCACGGATCGCACATCACGCCGGTCGACGGATCGCACGGCGGCGGAGGAGCGCAGCTCGGGTCCATCGGATCGCACGGCTTGCAGTCGGGGTCGCCCGGGTCGCAGTTCGTCCCGCCCCCGCCGCCACCACCACCGGGCATCGTGCCGTCGCCGATGCCGCCGACGTCGTACGGATCGACCGGCTGGCACACGGTGAACGCGAGCGCGGTGAACGAGCCGCCGCCGCCGCCGAGCACGTGGCGCACGCCGCTTGTCGTCAGCACCTCGAGCCGGTACGTCTTGCCCGCGGGCAGCGCGAGCGTGAACGTGCCATCGCTGCGGACGGTCGCTGCGGTCAACACCGCATCGCCGGTCACCGCGCGGACCGCGAGCGCACCACTCGTGCGGATCCGGCCGGTCAGCACCTGGGAGCCGCTGCTCCCGCTCTCGCTACATCCCGCCGCCGTGGCGCAGAGCGCCGCGAGCAGCCACACTCGTCGCCTCGCAAGCTCGGCGTACCTCGTCATTTGCATCGCGCGTCTCCCTCTTGGATTTTCCCCCTAGTGCCCGCGCCCGGGGGAACCTTCGCGAAAAACGACGCGATCGTGGATCTACGCGGAACGGCTAGGTTCCGATCGGCACGCCGAGCTCCTGCCGCAGGTAGGCCTGGACCATCCCGGCGAGCGTCTCCTTGATCTCGGCGTCGAGCGTCCCCGAGGCCTCGCGCCCGAGCGCGCCGACCAGCGCGTACTTCGCGAGCGCGTAGCCGTAGGCCGAGGCCACGGCGGTCGTCAGCGTCAGCTCGACCTTCTCGACGACCTCGAGCGTCGGCGCCTCGAACAGGGCCGTCGCGATCCGGCGGCTGATCACCTGCAGGCCGTGGTGCTGGAGCCCGAACGCGTACGCCGCCGACGGGCGCTCGCTCGCGAGCAGCCAGCGCATGAGGCGCAGATGCACCGGATCCTCGAGCGCCTCGAACAGCAACCCGAGCAGCTCGGTCGGCCGCTCCAGCGCGCCCGGCGCCGCGATCCGCTCGAGGATGCGCTCGCGCAGCGCGCGGATGCGGCGCTCGAGGGTCGCCTCGATGAGGCCGGCGTAGGTACCGAAGTAGTGCGTGATGAGCGCGTGGCTCACGCCGGCCTCGCGCGCGACGTCCTTCAGGCCGACGTGATCGGGCTGCGAGCCCGCGAACACGCGATCGGCCGCGTCGATCAGCTCCGCCTTCGCCTCCTCCGGAGCGCGCCGGCGACGCCGCACGTCGCGACGCGCCGCCACGGCCCGCCGCAGCGGCCCCGGTCGGCGAAGGCGTCCATTCCGTGGCATCTCGCGATGATATCCCATCGTTGTTTTCACGTTGACAATAACACGCGGAGGCATATTATCAAGGTGACAATAAGGAGCGTCCATGACCGACATCACCGAGCTCACCCCGGTCCAGCGCTGGTCCCGCGCCCTGCGCGCGCTGGCCCGCGTGGTGAGGAACCCCGACGAGACCGATCAGGTCCTCGTGTTCTCGCAGTACGCGAACGCCGGCACCATGTACGACCGCATCGACCGGTTCTTCGCGGATCCGACCGGCGCCCGGCTGTACGCCGAGAAGCGCGCGATCGACTCCCACACCGTCGACCTCGACGCGCTCGCCGCGCTGCCCGAGGGCACGCTCGGCCACGCCTACGCCCACTTCCTGCGGTCGCGCGGCTTCACCCCCGAGGTGTTCGACGGTCCGCCGCCCGACATCGCCGACCCGCGCGTCAGCTACGTGATCCAGCGCGTGCGCCAGACGCACGACCTGTGGCACGTCGTCACCGGCCACGACACCAACCCCGCCGGGGAGGTCGCGCTCCAGGCGTTCACCTACGCGCAGCTCCGCGCGCCCTCGACGTTCATCCTCTCCACCGTCGGCACCCTCCGCGCTCTCCGGGAGAAGCCCTCCCTGCCCCGCGACGTGGTCGCCGCCTTCCTCACCGGCCGCAAGGCCGATCCCCTCATCGCGTTTCCCTGGGAAGACCACTGGGCCACGCCTCTCACCGAGGTGCGCGCCATGCTCGGTCTCCCGATCCACCCTGTCACCACGAAACCTGTCACCATGAAAGCTGCTGCATGACCGAATCGACGGACTCTCCGATCCCCACCCTCCTCTCCACCCTCTCCACCCTCTCCACCCGCCGCGCGCGCCGTACCGAGCGCCGCGCCAAGCGCGCCGCCGCCCGGCTCGAGCGCAAGGCCTCGCGCACCGAGCGCCGCGCCAAGCGAATCCTCGGCCGGCTGCAGCGCGTCCTCGCGCGTAATTAGGTCCGACCTAATTAATGCGCGAATTGCGCAACTCTGTTTGTCCGAGATGCGGACAGCTCAGAGCATGCGGTTCGTGCGGAACCAGATCAGCGCGTCGTTGATGGCGAGCTCGATCGGGCCGAACGTGTAGCCGAGCTCCTTCGCCGCCTTGTCGCTCTTGAAGCGGAACTTGTCGGTGAACGCGTAGCGGATCTGCGTGCTGTTCACGAGCGGATCCTTGCCGCGCTTCTCGACGAGGTCGCCCCACCTGCCGACGAGCTTCGCCACCGCGTGCGGGATGGCGAAGCGCGGCGGCTTCACGCCGGCGACCCTGGCGATCCGGCGGAACACCTCGGCGTACGTCATGTCGTGCCCGGCGAGGATGTAGCGCTCGCCGCGGCGGCCCTTGAGCCACGCGGCGATCATGCCGCGGGCGACGTCGCGCACGTCGACGAAGTTGTTGTAGCCGGGCGTCGTGCCCGGGACACGGCGCTTCGCGACCTCGACGATCAGCGTGCCGCTGCTCGGACGCGCGTCGCGCGGGCCGAACATGTAGGCCGGGTTCACGATCACGCAGTCGAGGCGATCCTTCGCCTGGTGGACGACGTCCTCGGCCTCGCGCTTCGTGATCGCGTAGGCGTCGATCAGACCCTCCCGGTCGAAGTTCCAGGTCGCGGTCTCGTCGCACGGCTTGCCGTTCGTCGAGAGCCCGACCGCGACCACGCTCGACGTGTGGACGAGGCGGCCGACCTTCGCCGCGATGCACGCGTCGATCACGTGCTGCGTGCCGGTGACGTTCGTCGCGTACATCTCCGGCGTGACCTCGCGGATCACGCCGACCGCGGCGGCGCAGTGGAACACCGCGGCGCAGCCCTCGAAGGCGCGCGTCAGCGCGGCCACGTTCGACAGCTCGGCTTCCTTCCAGGTGATCGGGACGTCGTCGAGCTGGCTGACCTTGCTGCCGCCGCGCTTGATCGCGACGACCTCGTGTCCGGCGGCGGCGAGCTCCGCGGCGAGGTTGCCGCCGAGCAGGCCACTCGCACCGGTGATACAGACGCGGCTCATCGGCCGCGAGCCTATCAGAACCCGAAGAACGTGAAGCCGGCGCCAATGCCGACGTTGCGTCCGACGACGTCGGCCTCGCCGTCGTTGTTGTCGTCACCGCCGTAGAAGCCATTACCGAACCGCGCCTCGACCGAGAGGGCCCATCGGCGCGCGCGCACGACATCGAGCGCGGCGGCGCCCATGATCGCGAAGCCGTCGTCGGAGGTGGCGCGCGCCGCGATGACGCCGTCGTAGTCGAGCGTCGCGTGCGCGGCGCCGATGCCGCCCGTCAGGGTCAGGATCGGCACCGGACGCCACTTCACGCCGACCGTGTTCACGTAGTGCGTGAACGTGAAGTCGCCGTCGCGGTGGCTCATCGCCCACAGGTCCGCGGTGAGGCCGAACGTCGGCGACAGGAACCAGGCGGCATTGAGGTTGAGACCGCCGGCCTCGGTGAAGTCGTTGCAGAAGTCGCCCTCGCTCTCGCAGAAGATCTTGCCGGCCTGGAGCCCGAACCCGAGCTCGAGACCCTGCCGCGGCGGCAGGGGCGTGTCGGCCGAGGCGACGGCAGCGGTCGTGACGAGGATCGCGAAGGAGGTGGCAACCGAGGCGAGAACGCGCATGCCCCGGCAAGGAGCAAGCTCCCGGCCATCGCGGGCACGGCGATTCGCGGGGTTAGCCCGTCGCGAAATCCGGCGGCGGTGCCGGATTCTCCGGCGTCCAACGTTCACCGTGGACAGGTCCGGTGGGCCGCCGCGTTGGACCTGTAGTCGATCGAATCCACCACCGCGCAGTTCGCGCGGATGAGCTGCCGGAGCTGGTCGACCTCGCTGTAGGTGAGCGCCATCGGCGGGAACACGAGCGGGATGGTCTGCGCGGTGCCGATCTGCGCGCGCAGCGAGGTCAGGAGGCCCTGCGCGCGCCCGGTCTCGTAGATCCTGGCGAAGTTCTGCTCGAACGCGGCGTACACGCCCGCGTACTCGCCGCCGGTGAGGTGGACCGCGTTCTCGAACGTCGCCTGCTCGGCGTTCATCGACAGGTTGTACGAGCCCGAGATCAGCTCGTCGCCATCGACCACCATGTACTTCGAGTGCATCTGCGCCGCGTACGAGGCGTCCCAGCGATAGGCGAACGACTTGAACCGCACGTCGATGCCGGCCTCGACCAGCGACTTCGCGAACAGGAAGTCGTCGCGCAGGCACTCGGCCTTCTGCGCCTCCGTGGTCGCCGCCGCCTGACACTCGGCGAGCTCGGCCTTCTGCGCGGCGTCGCCCGACGCCGAGATGAACTCCTGCTGATCGAGGTAGATCCTGATGTCGAGACCCGGCCGCGCCGCCTTCTTCGCGATCAGCGCCTCGGCGACCGGACGCAGGCGCATGTGGCCCGACGCGATGTGGATGCTGCGCTCCGCACCCTCGATCGCGGCGACCCACTGATCGCTCATCACCGTCGAGGTCTTGGTCACCGACCACGTCGCGTGGTCCGAGCCGCCGAGCGTGAAGTTCGGCGAGGTCAGGAGCAGCGCGAGGCCCGCCTGATCCGGCACGTCGTCGACCGTGATCTTCGCCGTGGACTGGCCCTGCACCGGCGCGCCCGCGTCGAGCTCGCGCGAGCCCCACCACAGCTGGTCGAACTCGTGCTGGAACGCGGCCGCCAGCTCGGCGCTGTTCTCGATGAACAGCGTGGCCTCGTCGTAGACCGTCGCGCCCGTGTTCGACCAGTTCGCGCTGCCGGTCACGAGCTTGGCGGTCGCGGCGTGGCCCTTGTCGTCGCGCGGACCGTCGACGATCAGGGACTTGTGGTGGAGGATCTTGTTGACCCACCGCACGTCGACCCCGATCGCCTCGAGCTTGCCGGACTTCGACAGCGCACGCGTCGCCGGGTCGAGGATCTTGCGGTCGTCGTTCGCGGTCTCGAACAGGAAGCGGACGCGAACGCCCCGGCCGACCGCGTCCGCGAGCGCCGACGCGATGCCGGCGTCCGAGTAGCTGTAGATCGCGATGTCGATCGACCGCTGCGCGCCGCGGATCAGCTGCGCGATCTTCGCGTTGTGCGTGTCGGCGCCCACCTGCGGCGAGAAGATCACGCTGATCGTCGCGCCCGCCGCGAGCAGACCGCGGTCGCGCGCCAGCTCGAGGAGTGCGTTCAGCGTCGCCGGCCCGACGTACGGCACCGCATCGAGCTCCGCGAGCGTCTCGAACGCGTCGTCGTCCGCGGTGCCGGGCTGCGCGTCGGCGCCGTCTCGCTTCCGCGTGATGTTGCCCGCGACGCGGGCGGTGACCCGCGCGCCGGCCTTCAGCGCCGCCGCGTCGAGCGACGTATCGTTGACCAGCGCGAGCACGGCCGTCGCCTCGGGCGAGCCCTCGTCGATCCCGCCGTCGGCCTTGCCGGACGGGAACGCATCGGTCTCGCCGTCCTCGATCTCGTCCTCGAAGCAGCCGGAGATCAGCGACGCGGCCGTCACGAGGGCGAAGATCGAGCGCAGGCGAACCATGTCCGGCCGGACGAGCAAGCACCGGGCCTCCGGACCCCAGTGAATCCGGACCGCGATCTCGGCGACTTATCGTCGCGGGGATGTCCGGTGGCCGGCCAAGTAGCCGGACACAACCGCTGCCGCGACCGGTCGATAGGCGCGCCCATGACGAAGCGATCCCGGCCACGCGCGCCGGACCCGACCTCCCCGTTCGCCACCCTCCTCGACAGTCGGTCCGGCATCCCCCGGCCCATCGACAGCGACTCCATCGACGTCGACGACCTCCCCGGCGTCCACACCTCTCCCGTGCCTCACAGCGCCGTCCTGGCCGCGGTCGATGCGCGGGCACCGCGGATCCGCGATCCCGAGACCCGCCCCGCGCGCCGCGCGCTCGCGAAGCACCTGATGGAGCTCGCGGTGCTGCTCGAGAGCCGCACCGACTACAACAAGCCGACCGCACGCGACGGCGCTCCGCTCGACGCACGGCGCGCAGCGCAGCGGGAGCGCCTCGAGCGCGCCGCGCGCGAGGTCGGCGAACGCATCAAGAAGCGAGCGCGCCGGAGGTGACGCGCGTCGCGACCGCCCGGAGTCTCCCGCGGATCCGCGCCCCCGAGTCCCGCCGTGCGCGCCGCGCGCTCGCGGCGAACCTGAACGGGAGAAGCGCGTGACCGGATCGAGAAGCGCGCGCGGCGCGCGCTCGCCTCGCACCACGGAGGTAGTCTCTCCGACGTGGCGGACAGCGAGCTGCCGGTGGCCAGGGTCGTCGATCGCGACGCGCAGCCCGACGTCGGCCGGACCGCGCGCGGCTTCGGCTACGGTCTGCTCGGCGCCGTGTTCACGATGTGGGGCCTCCTGACGGCGAGCGTCGCACTCACGATCGTGATCTCGCTCGCCGACCAGCAGCGCAAGCCCGAGTGGTTCGGTGCCGGTGCCCTGCTGGTGCTCGCCGTCGTCGGCTACATCCTCGTGCACCGGATCGTCAGCCCGCGGATGATGAGCGCGACGCTGAACCGCGGGACGACGCTCCGCTACGTGTCGACGTCATCGGTTCACGCCGGGTTCGACCTGCTGTGGGCCGCCCTCGGCGCCGCGCTGCTCTCGGTGTCCGAGGGCTGGCAGCCCGGGCCGGATCACGACCTGGCGTTCGCGATGGGCCTCGGCTTCACGATCGTACCGGGCACGCTGTTCGTGCTGCGCGTGATCTTCGTCAGTCGAGCTCGACGAGCACTCCGGTGACCTCACCGGTCGCGCGATCGACCGTGACCTCGGTGTGCAATCCGAGCCAGCGGCCGACGTAGTACTCGACGTCCGGCAGCGACGGGAACGTCACGAGCTCCGACTCCGCGCGGAATGCCCCGAGCGACGCGACGTGCTGCGCGCGGAGCTCCTTGGTCAGCGCGAGGTAGCTGCGGCCGAGCTCGGAGTGCTCGTAGTCCGTCGTCCTCAGGTAGCCGAGGAGCGCGTCCGCGGCGACGTGCCGCGTCGCCGCGGCATCGCCGGGCGCGGGCTCGAGACCGTCGACGAACGACAGCGGGAACGCGTATGCGTCGTCGAGTGGCACCTCGGTCGCCATCGCGAGCACCGTGGTGCGCGCCGTGGCCGACAGCAGCCACGTGCCGTGCTCGGCGTCGAGCCGGCCGGCGATCACGTTGCGCGCGGCGTTCGTGAGGTCCGGCGCGCGCGCGGAGCCGACGAGGCCGACCGCGTCGGTCGCGAGCTGGGTCAGCTTGGCATCGGAGGCCGCCTTCGCCTGCGCGAGGGTCGCGGCGTCGATCACCACGCCGAGCTGCCCCTGACACGAGCGCACGGCGATCGCCTCTCCGCAGCTCGCGGTGTCGAGCGCGCCGTCGGGCAGCGCCGCGAGGCACGCGCGCAGCGTGGAGCCGCACGACGGCACCGGATAGACGACCTCTATGTCCTTCGTGGTCAGACCGAGCTTCTTGACGCTCATGCCGAGCGTCGCGCGCACGGTCGCGGGGCCGGCGGGCAGCCGCGCCGTGATCGCGAGCTCGTCGATCGACTGGAGCTGATCGAAGTCGAGATCGACGGTGAAGTGATTCGCGTCGACGAGCGCTGCGGTGCCCATCGTCGCCGTGACCGCCGCGATCGTCTTCGTCGAGCGGCCCTTCAGGCGATAGAACGTGTGACCCGCGACGAGCACGGGCGTGAGCTCCGCGGTCAGCGCGAGGCTCGACGGGCCGGAGACCGACTGCACGCGCGGCCGCACGACGACGCGCGACGTGAGCGAGTCGGGGCGCGTCGAGCTGTGCACGAACGAGAGGCCGGCGAACAGGTTCACGCCGTCGGCGACGGTGCGGGCCGTCGGGATGTCATAGGCGACCTCGAACACGCGCGGCGACCTCTGCGTCCACTCGCCGAACGGATCGTCGAACACGAACGCGTGGCCTCCGGTGAGCGTGCGGCTCGTGCGGCCGCGCAGGATCCATGCGTTGCCGCGCTTCTCGAGCGTGCGGCTGACCCACAGCGTGGTGTCGCCGGCGCGAACGGATAGCTCGGAGGCGGCATCGGCCTTGCCGGCCTCGTCGTCCGTGGCCTCGACATCACCCGTCTCGGAGAGCTCCGAGTCATCGGCCGCGCACGCCGAGGCGAGCGCGGTGAACAGCATCAAGCTAACCAGACGCATGAGAGC
Organism: Myxococcales bacterium; assembly: GCA_016794545.1. GTDB lineage: Bacteria > Myxococcota_A > Polyangia > Haliangiales > Haliangiaceae > JABFXX01. The sequence goes on along the minus strand of JAEUJX010000737.1, from coordinate 18,955 downwards.
GCGCGCTGGGTGCAAGCACCATGCGCGACGACGCCCCAGCGATGTTCGTCGCTTGCGCTGCGATCAGCGCGCCTCGGTGGCAGCTCGAGTAGCCAGGTAGTCCTTGCCGCGCGTCATGAGGACGCGGAACGCCTCGAGATCGCCCGCGCGCACGACGCTGCGCAGCCGCTCGACGGCGTAGAGCAGCGCCGCGAGCGACTCGGTGCCGTAGTCGTTCAGCGTCTGGATCTCGAAGTAGAGGTCGGGGTTCTCCGCGGCGACCCGCGACGCGACCCCGAGCTGGGCATCGAACGTCGTCGACGACAGCGTCGCGAGCTTGCGCGACGCTTCGCCGCTCTCCGCGAGCGCCGTGAAGAACGCGATGTTGAGGGCGTGCGAGAGGCCGAGCACGTACGCGATCAGGCGATCGTGGCTCTCGAGATCCATCTCGACGAGCGTCGCCATCGTCGGCTCGAACAGCGCGCGCGCCGCCGCGGTCGCCGCGGGTGCGCCGAGGTCGATGAAGATCACGTGGCGACCGCTGAGCAGCTCGGTGTCGGGCCCGAACATCGGGTGCACGCTCGTCACGTTGCCGCCCGCCGCGCGCAGCGCCTGGAGGCCCTTGCGGAGCGGGCTCTTCAGCGAGCCGACGTCGAACACCACGCCGCGCGGCGGGGCCGCCGCCATCGCCTCGAGGATCTGCGCGGTCGCGGGCATCGGCGCGGCGATCACGATCAGCTCGTGGTCGAGCGTGACCTTCGACCAGTCGCGGTGGTGGACGATGCCCTCCGGCCCCTGCCCCGACGGATCCGCGATCTCGACCGTGAAGCCCTGTGCGCCGAGGTAGCGCACGAACCACCGGCCCATGAGACCGGCGCCGCCGATCACGAGCACGCGCCGGCCGCTGCCCTCGCCCTTCGTCGCCACGGTGTCCTTCTCCTGGATCGTCAGCGAGCCGCGGATCAGCGCGAGGATCAGCTCCTCGCCGAGCTGCGGCGTCAGCCCGTGCTCGACGGCGGCCGCTCGCGCGCGCTCGACGACGTCGCGCTCCTGGCGATAGTCGCGGGTCGGGATGCCCGCGTCGCGCTTGATCTGGCCGATCTTCTGCGCGAGCGCCTGGCGCTTCGCGACGAGCGCGAGGATCTCCTTGTCCACGGCGCCGAGCTCGGTGCGCAGCGAGTCGAGTGCGGGGCGTGCGTCGTCGGCCATTCGCCGACAGTACCCGCTACCCGGCGTCGCGGGCGAACGACGCGCCGTGATCGGCGGACGACCACGTGCGCCGGCAGCGGAACGCCTCGCCGGCGGCCGCGAGCACGCGGTCCGCGATCGCGGGGTGCGAGCACACCTCGTCGAGCGCCGTGCCGAGCTCCTGCCAGCGCTTGCCGACGACGCCGTCGTACGCGGACAGGTACGTCGATGCGAGCTCCATCTCGGTCGGTAGCCGCGTCATGAGGTGCCGGCGGATCACGTTGTGCGCGAGCGTCATTCGCTCGATGACGTACCTCCACCCGAGCGCCTCGGCGACGCTGCGGAACAGCGGGATGGTCAGGCACATCGGGAGGTCGGAGACCTCCTGTGGACGCAGGCTCAGCGCCATCATATCGAGCGCGAGGTAGCCGGCGCGCGCGCGGGGCCGCGGATCCACCACCTGCTCGAGCCGCGGGGTCAGCGAGATGCTCGCCTCGAGCGCGGCCTCGAACCCGTAGGTCCGCATCAGGAACACGAGGTAGTGGGTCGCGGTGACGTCACCGCGGAACAGCGCATCGAGGTCGGCGTCCGCGTCCGCGTGGTGAACGCGGGTCTCGACGTTGAGCCGGTCGATCATCCACGACGCCATGAGCCGCTGAACCGGATGCAAGGCCCGGGCGACGGGCTCGCTCGAATATTCTCGCGGCCCTGCACGTTGGCACGCTCACGAACGGGGCGCGGGCGCACGCGCGCGCCGGCCTCGTCGCGCGCGGGCGCTCGGGCCCGCGGGATCGCGACCTCGTCGGAGATCTCACCGGACCGTGCGGCGCCGGGTCCGCACGATCACGGCGCCCACCGCGAGGGACAGCGCCAGCGCCGCGGGCGCTCCGCCGGTGTCCCCCACACCACAGCAGCCGGGCTTGTTCGACACCTTCGGCCCGTCCACCTCCGGCGGTGCGTCGACCTCGGGGAGCGGGCAGACGATCGCCGTCGCGGTGATGCCGAGCTGGTTCTTCAGGATGCACCACGAGCGCGGCGTCAGGTTCGGACACTGTGCCGGGTTCATGTCGTACGTCATGTCGGCGCAGTCGTAGACACACTGGTCGTGCTGCCGCGTGCCCGCCGGGCAATCGACCGGGCCGGCGATGTCCTGGAACCGCAGGACCTTGGTCCACGAGGTCAGATCCGTGGTCTTCATGATGCCGGCGTCGTCCGACGGGATCTGCATGGCGCCGTAGTTCTGCGTGCAGGCCCACAGCTCGCCCGCGCTGTTCTCGACGAGGCAGTTGATGTGGGGCGCGTTCGGGACGGGATCCCACGTCGTGTTGGTCGGCCCGCGCGCCACGAACATCCCCGCCGTCGGACCGGCCGCGACGAGGTCGCCGTTCGCGCGGATCGCGAACGCGAGCGAGTCCTGCTTCTCGAGGATCTTGGTCCACGTCTGGCCCGCGTTGTCGCTGCGCCAGATCGCGTCGCCGACCATCCCGGTCTGCACCGTGATGCGGATGAACAGCGTGTCGGGCGCGCCGCGCTTGATGCCGACGATGTCGATCGTGGAGTCGTCCGAGGCCACGAGGCCCGCCGTCGACATCGGTGCGAACGTCTGCCCCCCGTCCGTCGACTTGTAGAGGAAGAACGAGCGTGCGCCCAGGTTGCCGAGCCGGTACGCCGACAGGTACACGCGCTGCGGATCCGTCGGCGCGACCTCGATGCTCGAGTACCAGTCGTTGATCTGCCCCGCCGTCGCCCCGGCGTTGAACGTCATGCCGTTGTCGATCGACTTGTAGATCTTCGCGTCGCCGAGGCTGCCCATGCCGTCGGGCACGTCGGCCGCGGCCATGTACAGCGCACCGTCGGGGCCCTGCGTGATCGACGAGATGAACTTCTTGCCGAAGGTCGTCGGCTGGAACACGCAGCCATCGCGGTTCACGAGCGAGCCATCGAACGTGGTCGCGAAGATCGAGCCGTTCGCCTTGTAGGCGTAGTCGGGGTCGTACATGCCCCCGTAGAGGATCGCCTTCTCGCAGAACCAGTGCCACGTGGCGCCGTTGTCCTTGGAGACGATCGCGCCGAACGTCATGCCGGCGATGATGTGGCTCTCCATCCCCTGCCGGAAGTTGATCGTCGAGGTGTTCGGCGGGCGGCCGTTGGCCTGCGCGAGGCCCGTCGCGGCCAGGACCAGCGCCAGAGCGAGCTTCCTCGACATCCCCCGAGCGTATCGCGCCGACGCGGCCGGGGGAACAGAAGCGGCCTCGCAGGCCCTGACCCTATGCGAGGCCGATTTCGCGCAGCCGCTGCTCGAGATACGCGGCCGCGGTGATCTTCGGGTACTTCGCCTCGCCGCCGGTGCGCGCGATGCAGCTCGGCAGTGGGCCGAGATCGACCTCGCCGCGCGCGTGGATGAAGCACGGCATGGAGAACCGCTCGCTCGACGAGTCGCCCGGGTTCACCACGCGGTGCGTGGTGCTCTTGTAGAGCCCGTTCGTCACGTTCTGGAGCATGTCGCCGGAGTCGACGACGATCGTGTCGAAGCCGGTGTGGACCGGCATCCACGTGCCGTCGCGCCGGAGCAGCTCGAGCCCCTCGGCCGTCGCCCCCGACAGCAACGTGATGAGGTTGATGTCCTCGTGTGCGGCAGATCGCACCGCGCCGGCCGGGACATTCGCCGCCACGGGCGGGTACCAGAGCACGCGCACGATCGTGTCGCTGTCGGTCGCCATCTCGAGGAACTGCCGCGAGGGCTCGCCGAGGTACTCGGCGGCGGCCTGCAGCAGGATGCCGCCGGTCTTCTCGAGCTGGCGATACAGCTCGACGAGCGTCTTGCCGAAGTCGGGCACCTCGCTCGGCCAGAAGTTCGGGCCGAAGTGGCGGTGCACCGGGTGATCGTCGGGCACGTCGGGGCGACCGACCTGCCAGAACTCCTTGAGGTCGGGCGCGGTCGAGTCCTTCGCGTGCTCCTTGCCGAAGCCGGTGAAGCCGCGCTGCCCCTTCTTCGCGGGGTCGTGGTAGCGCGCCTTCACCTCGGGCGGGAGGTGGAAGAACGTGCGCGCGACGTCGTACGCGCGCTGCATCAGCTCGTCGGAGACGCCGTGGTTGCGCACGGCGAAGAAGCCGGTGTCGGCGAGCGCGTCGCCGACCGTCTTCACGAAGCCCTGGCGCGCCGCTCCGCCGCTCGCCCAGTCCGTGAGGTCGACGACCGGGATGTTCGCCGAGCTCGCGACGCGGTTGTCGTTCTGTACTGCCATCGCTTCGAGTATATCGCCGCCTCCTTCTTTTCGCGCGGCAGCTGCTTGAACGCGTACTCCGCCGACAGCGCGCGCCCCTTCGTACGAAATCTCTTCACCAGCAGGACGACGAGCGGACCGCGCCCGCGGGTGTACTTCGCGCCGGTGCCGGCATCGTGCTCGGCGATCCGTGCCGCGACGTTCCGGGCGATGCCACAGTACAAGCTGCCGTCGCGGCAGCGCGCGACGTAGACGTACCACCAGCTCACGCGGCGAGTGTACCCTCGGAGATCGTGAGCGAGGGCGACGACGCCACCCTGCCCGATCCCCGGCAGGCCCAGCTCGGAACCGACCCGGTCCCGCGCGTGTCGGCGACCGATCTCGGCGATCGCTACGAGGTCGGCCCGATGCTCGGGCGCGGCGGCATGGGCGAGGTCCGGCTCGCCCGCGACCTGCGGATCGACCGAGAGGTCGCGGTCAAGCTGATGCGCTCGCAGCTGCGCGACGCGCAGACGCTCGGGCGGTTCTTCCGCGAGGCGCGCGTGCAGGGCGTGCTCGAGCACCCCGCCGTCGTCCCCGTCCACGATCTCGGCATCGATCCCGACGGCAACCCGTACTTCGTGATGAAGCGGCTCGCGGGCACCACGCTGCACGACGTGATCGCGAAGGGCGATCCGCGCGATCGGGACGATCGGGGCCTTCCGGGCCCGGCCACTCCGTGGCCGCGCCGCACGCTGCTCGCGCGCATGATCGACATCTGCCTCGCGATCGACTTCGCGCACACGCGCGGCGTGATCCACCGCGACCTCAAGCCCGCGAACATCATGCTCGGCGATTTCGGCGAGGCCTACGTGCTCGACTGGGGCCTCGCGCGGATCGCCGACGAGAGCGACTCGTTCCGCGGCGTCGGCCCGCTGTCCGGCGACGGCGCCGGCCACACCGTCGCCGGCGAGCTGCTCGGCACGCCGGGCTACATGTCGCCCGAGCAGGCGCGCGGCGAGGCCGTCACGGCCGCGACCGACGTGTTCGCGCTCGGCGCCGTGCTCTACGAGGTGCTCGCCGGCGTCCCCGCCCTGCCGCGCGGCCCGGCCGCGATCGCGCTGACGCTGTCGTCGTCGCGCCACCGCCCGTCGGCGGTGATGCCCGACGTGCCGCCCGAGCTCGACGACCTGTGCGCCGACGCCACCGACGCGGATCCGGCGAAGCGCCCGACCGCGCGCGCGCTCGCCGATCGCCTCCAGGCGTACCTCGACGGCGACCGCGATCAGGCGCGCCGCAAGGAGCTCGCCGACGCCGCGGTCTCCGCCGCCACGACCGCGCTCGCCACCGGCACCGACGACTCGCGCGCGACCGCGATGCGCGAGGCCGGGCGCGCGCTCGCGCTCGATCCCGCGCACACCGCCGCGCAGGAGCTGCTCGCCGCCCTGCTGTTCGAGCTCCCCGAGTCGCTCCCCGCCGAGGCCGTCGCCGCCGCCGACCTCGATCGCAGCGCCGTGCGCCAGCACATGATGCGGCGCGCCGGCATCGGCTACCTGATGACCATCCCGATCTTGCTCGGCATGCTCGCGCTGCCGCTGCACCACACCTGGCCGCTGTTCTTCGGCATCGCGTGCGGCGGCGCGATCGGGGCCCTCTCCCTCCACCTCTCCCGCCGCGTGCTGCCGATGCGCTCGCCGTGGCTCGTGACGATCCTCGGGCTCAACTGCCTGATGATCACGACGAGCGGCCTGTTGTTCGGCGCGCTGCTGATCCTGCCGATGTTCATCGTCGGCTCGCTGTCCGCGTTCGTCTCGCAGCCGTCTCACCACAGCCGCTGGCTGATCACCGGCTTCCACCTCGCCCCGCTGGTCGCCCTGCTCGGCCTCGAGCACGCGGGGGTCTTGCCACCCTCGTTCGCCGTGGAGGGCGGCGCCCTCCTCATCACACCGTACACGGTGGACCTGTCACCGCTCACGCTGGTGATCGTCTTCGCGGTCGCGTTCTTCGTGCAGATCGCGAGCACGTTCGACATCCAGAGCGCGTTCCGCGCCGCGCAGGAAGACGCGCAGAACAAGATCCACGCGCAGCGCTGGCACCTCGGCCAGGTGTTCCCGCTGAAGAAGCGGTGACGCGCTACTCGCAGGTCGCGCGCACGATCGCCCGCTTCATCCACTCGCCGTCGAGTGGCTTCGTCGCCACGGCAGCGACCACTTCGACGGACGTGACCGCCGCGAACGTCCCACCGTCCTGGAACACGTACTCGCGCATCGTGATCTGCTGCGATTCGGGCTGCTCGGTCGCCCGATCGCAGCCCTGGTCGAAGCCGGGCTGCTGGGTGATCCGGGTGAGGTTCCACTGCCCGCACTCGAACCACGACTTCGATTGCCACGACGTCGTCGGCCAGCCGTCCACGAAGTCGTAGGTGCCCTCGAGCGCGTGACCGGCCGGCAGCGTCGCATCGATCGTCGCGACGATCTCGAGGCCGGCGCCCAGGTGCTTGCACGTCGCGTTCGTGATCGCGATTCGCGGGACGACGGCGGGGGGGCCCTCCGGGTGCATCTCGGGATCGGAAGGGTCGGACCCATCGGGCTGTGCCACCTCGGCGGCACAGCCGGCCATAACGAGCGTACAAACCAGGACTTTCCGCATGGCCTCGGCCACGAGCACGAGCCGTGCCGGGCCAACTCCGCGAAAGGTCGGACCACTGGGTGATGGGTGCAACTCGGGTGGCCGGCCGCCGAGGCAGCCGTCGGGATCAACCGACCTTGTGCTCGATCTCGGGCGGCGTCGCGAAGAACCGGTTGCGCTTCGGATCGTTGAACCGCGCGTAGTCGATCAGCCACGGCGTCACCTGCGCGGTGCCGTTCTCGAGACGGATCGTGGCGGCCATCGGCGTGACGGTGCGGTAGCTCGAGTCCTCGGGCAGGTCGTTGTTGTCGGCGCCCCCGGCGGAGAACAGCGTGATGAGGCTCGTCGCGTCGGAGTACATCGTGCGGATGCCCGCGTCGACCTTCTCGTGACCGCGCACGAGCATCGAGCAGCCGAGCTTCTGCATGAACGCCTCGAACTGGAGCTTGCCGAACGGGAAGCGCGCGTTCTGGGCCTGGAGATCGTCGGGGATGTAGTCGGCCGTCGACGGGTCGCTCCACAGCATCTGGAACCGAAGGTCCGGATCGTTCAGCGCGGCCATGTCCTTCAGCTTGCCCTTGATGTCGACGTCGCGCGGGATGCCCGCGTGGACGAACATCAGGTCGTCGAAGAACAGCATGTTCGGCAGCTCCTCGAACATCTTCATGTACTCGGCGAACACCTCGCCGGGCATGTGGCCGATCAGCGTGTTGATCGCCTCGGCGGGTTTGACTCCGCCGTAAATCCTGCCGCGGTACTCGATGTAGTACTCGTGGTTGCCGCGCAGCGGGAACACGTGCTCGGGCGCCTGCAGGTACAGCTGCATGACGGCGCGGAGCACGCCGTTGTACGAGAACATGCCGCGGTCGATGTAGTCGCCGAGCAGGATGAGCTTGGGCTCGGGCTTCTTCCTGTCGAGCCTCCACGCCTCGAGCTTCGCGAAGAAGTCGGCCTGGAGCAGCGCGCCCTTCAGACACGAGTAGCAGCCGTGAAGGTCGCCGAGCACGGTGAGCTCGTAGACCTGGCCCTCGGCGGCGGGGTGGACGTAGACGTGGCCGTCGAGGAACGGCTTCTCGCCCGCGAAGTCGGCGATGGAGGTCCGGCCGGCGAGCTTGTTGGTGCCGGCGAGCCGCTGCTCGTTCAGCTTGGTCGTGAACCGGTGCATCAGGTCGAGGTCGGCATCGATCTGCTGCTTGATGCGGTCGGGATCGGCCGAGTAGTGCTGCTCGAACTTCGCGAAGAACGGGTGATCGTCGACGCGCGGGCGCGCGCCCGGAACCGGCGGCGCGATGGCGACCTTGTTCTGGTCGCGCAGGATCTCGATGTCGGCGGGCGACAGGGTCGACGTGGAGTCGAGGAGTGCCTCGAGCTCGTCGCGGAACTTCTTCTCGGCGGGATGGACGCTGCCGTCGGCGTAGATCAGCTCGTCGATCGTGGACAGCAGCTCGTTCTGGTTCTCGCGGTCGAAGCTCTGGAAGATCTCGTAGCTGCGCAGCTTGAGCTTCGCGTAGACGAACTTCTCGACGTCCTCGCCGTCGGCGACTGCCTCGGTGAACAGCTCGCGCACGCTGTGGTCGATCTGCTCGAACACCTCGTGGAAGTGGGCGACGAACTTGTTGACGATCTCGTCGCGCGTCTTCGCGTCCGCGTCGGGCATCGCGTGCTTCGCCCGCGCCGTGACGAGCTGCCGGATGTAGATGCGGACGAACGTCTTCTCGGTGAAGTCGAACTCGCCGTCGATGTACCCGAACGCCGTCAGGTAGAAGATGATCGCGTTCATCTGCGACTCGGCGACGTCGGGATTCTGGCTGAATGTCAGCATCGACCGACCGAGCTTCCCGCGGCTGCGATATGATCGCAAGCGTGCGACCCGGGGTCCTCGTCGCGTTCGGCGCGCTGCTCGCGCCTGCGGTCGCATTCGCACAGCCGGAGATCGAGGCGAGCGGCTTCGCCGGCGTCGCCTACATCTCGGAGGCGGCGCAGCTCGGCGACTCGTGGGCTCCGGAGCAGCGCCCCGGCACGGCTCCGCTGCTCGGCGCACGCCTCGGCTTGATCAGCCCCGCCGTCGTCGAGCAGAACGACCTGCGCGTGCAGCTCGGCCTCGAGGTCGAGCTCGCGATGGCCGCGTCGTTCACCGGATCGACCTCGTTCGGCGACGGCGCGCGCGACAGCTACTTCGCGCCGGTGTTCGGCTGGCGCGCGCACGCGCTCGGCCGGATCCGGACGACGACCGAGTACCAGTTCCATTTGCTCGGCGGCGCCGGCGGCGAGACCGTCGCGTCGTCGTCGCCGTTCATGCGCAAGGAGACGGACCCGGTGATGTACTGGGGCGCGGGTTTCGCGATCCCGGTCGGCGACTCCGATCTCCACATCCGCGCCGACGTGCGCCACGGGCTCATCCCGGCGCGCACCGGCGGCTCGACCTCGATGCTCGAGCTGCAGCTCGGCGTCGCGGGCACGTTCGACGTCCCGCGCAAGAAGGTGAAGGAGCCGCCGCGCAAGGACCTGCCGCCGCCGCAGCCGATCGTCGACGAGCACGACTCCGACGGGGACGGCCTGCCGGACCGGATCGACACCTGCCCGACCGAGGCGGAGACGGCGAACGGCCTCGCCGACGGGGACGGCTGCCCGGAGCCCGACAGCGACGGAGATCGGGTGATCGGTGCCGCGGACACCTGCCCCGACCTCGCCGAGGACAAGGACGGCTACCAGGACGAGGACGGCTGCCCCGAGCTCGACAACGACGCCGACGGCCTCGAGGACGTGCGCGACAGGTGCCCCGGCAAGGCCGAGGTCGGGAACGGCTTCGAGGACGACGACGGTTGCCCCGACGAGCTCCCCGCCGAGGTCGGCAAGACGCTCGCCGCGGCCGCGCGCATCACGTTCGAGGCCAACCGCGCGCGCGTCACCGACAAGGCGAAGTCGTCGCTCGCACCGATCGTCGCGCTGCTCGGCAAGTACCCGTCGCTGCGCGTGGTCGTGATCGGTCACCCGGTCCGGGCCGGAGCCGCGGACCTGGCGCGCCGCCGGGCGGATGCCGTGAAGTGGCACCTGATCGACGACGGCATGATCCCCGAGGAGCGGCTCGAGACCGGCGTCGGAGAGGTCAAGAAGTCGCCCGCGATCGAGCTTGTGCTGGTCGTCCGCTGATCTAGTATCCGCGGATGCTCAAAACGCTCTCGGTGGTGGGTGCTGTTTCTCTGTTCTGCTTGGCCGGCGATGCGTCGGCCGAGACCAAGTCGTGGGCCGCGCTGAAGGGCAAGATGCCCGCGAACACGGCGATCGTCGTCAGCGCGGACATCGGTGCGCTGCGCGGCACGCCGTCGTTCCCGAAGCTCGTCGACTGGATCAAGTCCGAGGACAAGGACACCGGCGCCATGCTCGACATGGTCCAGTCCACGTGCGGCACCGATCTGCCGTCGATGTTCGCCGACGTCTCGCTCGCCCTCGACAAGTCGGAGAAGGGCGTGATCGTGATCGGCTTCAACGGCACCGACAAGACGAAGCTGCTCGACTGCGCGAACAAGGTGCTCGCGAAGGTCGATCCGAAGATGAAGCTGACCGCCGCGGCGGCCGGCAAGTACACCGAGTACACGATGACCGGCGAGAGCGACAAGCTCTACGCCGCGTGGCTGTCGAACGACGTCGTCGCGATCTCGCTCGACAAGGGCGGCAAGCCGGCGCTCGACGCGATGCTCGCCGGGCAGGCGCCGAGCGGTGACCTCGCCGCGTACCTCGGCAAGGCCGGCGCGACCTCGCCGGTGTTCGCCGCGTTCTCGGTCAACGACGACGGCTTCAAGGGCGGCTACGGCACGCTCGCGATCGGCAAGACGCTCAACCTCGCGCTGCGCCTCGAGGGCATGACGCCGAAGGATGGCGAGAAGGGCCGCAAGGAGGTCGGTGACTCGGTCAAGAAGGGCATCGAGCGCACGAAGAAGCAGCCTGACCTCCAGAAGGTGTTCAAGGGCGTGAAGGTCGGCGGCAAAGGCACCGAGGTCAGCGTCGATGCGTCGGTGCCCGAGGCCGCGCTGCCGTCGTTGCTCCCCGCGTTCGACAAGGTCTTCTAGCGATGAGCGACGCGCGCATCGACCGACTCGAACAGGAGGTGCGGTCGCTGCGCCGCGTACTCTACGGGATGGCCGCGCTGTCGCTCGCGCTGGGCAGCGCGGCGGTGGTGTCCTGCTCGAAGCAGGCCGCGCCGCCGACGAAGCTGGTGTTCACCGACGGCAAGGGCGGCGAGGTCACGCTCGACGCCTCCGGCCTCCAGGTCAAGGACCCCGAGCACCTGGTCACGATCGGCACCGGGCGCGTCAGCGCGCCGCACGTGCAGGTCGTCACGCACGGCAACGACGCCGGCGGCTCGGTCGAGATCAAGCCGGACCAGATCTCGCTGCACACCGGCGCCGCGCTCGTCACGCTCTACGTGAACAAGCAGACCGGGGCGCGCATCCAGGTCGCCGACGACGACTCGCACGCCGACATCAGCACGAAGGACGACGTCGCCAGCTTCGGGCTGCGCACGACGCACGGCAAGGTCACTCTCGAGAGCAGCCAGGACGCCGCGTCGGTCTCCGCCGGCTTCGAGAACGGCCCCGAGGGCTTCCTGGCCGCGCGGAAGGAGTCGGTGTGCGTGCGGCTCAAGCGCCAGCTGCCCGCGTCGGCAAGAGAATCGCCCGGCGACAACTGGGCGATGTGCGCCCCGCCCGAGAAGCCGTAGCTGTCCGGCCCGGACAGCCACGTTGTGCAGAAATTAGGTCGGACCTAATTACACCGGCGATGCCGGCGTGCGAGCACGAGAAGGCCGAGCGCGAAGCCGGCGGAGGCGCCGCCGCTGGTCGAGGAGCAGCCGCCGTTGTCGGTGGGCGTCTCCTCCTCCGCGTCCTCGTCCCCATCGCCGCCGCCCGGGCGCGCGGTGCTGGGCGTGACCTTGACCGCGTCGAACATGATCGCGACCTTCGCGGTCGAGACGTACTTCTCGCCGGTGTTGTCGCCGAGCGCGACGGTGCCGGGCGTGCCGGCGCGCAGCTCGAACTCGCCGAGCAGCTGCCAGCCGGTCATCGCCGACTGATCGACGAGCGCGTCGGTGGTGCCGCCCGCGTGCGTGACGGTGTACTTCGCCTGCTTGGTCTGCGCGAGCGACGCGTCGGTGTAGACCTCGATGGCGTACGTGCCGTCGGCCTCGACGTCGAGGGTCCACGTCGCGTGGTTGTCGGCTTCCGGATCGTCGGTGGTGTACGTGTACAGGCACCTGCCGCCCATGCCGGTGTCGCCGGTGTACCAGGAGGTCGCGCCGCCGCCCTTCTCGAAGCACGGATCGCTCTCGTCGATCACGCGGCCGTCGGCGGGGATCGTCGCGCACGGCTCGGGCGGCGTGGTCGCGATGGTCCAGAACGTGGGGCCGAACTCGTCGCGCAGCTTGTTGGTGCCGGCGCGGTACTTGTTGATCTGCGTCGTGCACCCCATGCATCCGTTGTAGCGCCACGCGACGAAGTACAACCACTTCTCGTACTCGGCGTCGCCGTCCTGGATCCGGATCGAGTTCATCCACGCGAGCGCCTCGGCGTCGGTGTCGATGCCGGCGACCGACTGCTTCGCGCGCGTTACGAGGAACGGGATGACCGCGTCGGTGTTGCCCTGGATCGTCACGATGCCCGGGCCGTAGGTGTTGATCGTCTGCTGGTAGGTGCCCGAGTCGAACTGGAACATGCCGAGGCCGCCCTGCTGCTGCGAGCACGGACCATCGGACGCGCCCGCGATCACGGGTCCGCCGCCGCACGACGACGAGGCCGGCCCCTGGCACGCCCACGTCGCCTCGGACCAGCAGTGGGCGAAGTTGGTCTCGACCTCGCCGATGCCGGCGAGCAGCGCCGCATTGGTCATGCCCGAGGCCGCGGCCGTATCGCGGATCAAGGTCGCGCGCGCCTTGCGCTGCGCCGCGGTCAGGTACACCGGGTGATCGGCGTCTCCCGGGGACCCGCCGCCTCCGACGAGCGGAGCGGCGGACGCGACCTGTGCCAGACAGCCCACGAGCAAGAGCGCCTTCATCGCGCGCGCGAGGCTTCACGAGTCGTGCCCGACGGTGCGCGCGTGATTTCGCGCGCATGGACCGCCACCTCCCGGCACTGCAACCTCGATCGTGCAGCCGATCGATCTCTGGGCGAATGTAGGTTCACGTGCCGCCGCGCGGCTCCGCGTCCGAGCGGCGAGCTACTCGGCGAGCTGCTCGGTGATCGCCTCGGCGATCGCGTTCGCGAGCAGCTGCTGCACGGCCGGGTCGGCGAGCTCCTTGCCCTCGATCGGGTGATCGAGGAAGCCGACCTCGACGAGGACGGCCGGCATCGTCGCGCCGAGCAGCACGTGGTGCGCGTCCTGCCGCACGCCGCGATCGCCGTCCTTGCCGCGCCGGTCGCGGAGCGCGCGCTGCATCCGCGCCGCGAGGTCCGCGGCCTCCCACTGCGAGGCGCCGCGCTCGACGTCGTCGAGCACGAGCGCGATGTCGGCGTCGGTGCCGGGCCGCGGTGTCGTGGTCTCGCTGCGGAGCGCGCGACCATCGACATCGACGCCGCGCGCGGTGAGCACGAACGTCTCGTAACCGCGCTGCGTGCGCGTCGGCGAGGCGTTCGCGTGGATCGAGACGAACACGTCGGCTGCGCGCCGGTTCGCGTGCGCGATGCGCTGCCGCAGCGTCAGCGTGCGATCGTCGGTGCGCGTGAGCTCGACGGTGACGCCGCCGGCACGCAGCTTCTGCGCGACGAGGTTCGCGAGCACCAGGGTCAGCTGCTTCTCGTGGAGCCCCGCACCGCGGGTGCCCGCGTTCGAGCCGCCGTGGCCCGGGTCGAGCACGACGAGCGGCGCCGCCGGCGAGGCCTCGGCGATCCCCGCATGCAGGATCGCCGCGGCGAGGAAGACCAGCATGGACGAAGACTTCACGGGTGTAGGATAGGAACGGGTCCCGCGGCGACCCCAGTTTTCGGCGTCGTCCTTGATCCAAGTCCGCGACCAAGCTACGGTTTTTAATCCGATGGTGATCCGCAACCCCGGGCCGATGGCCGCGACCATCGGCGGGGCGTGCATCGTGATCCTCTCGACCTGGATCGCGATCCTGCGCGGCCGGATCGACATCCGGACGGCGACGCTGTTCCTGTCGGGCGCCGCGCTGCTCGCGCAGGGCATCTGGCTCCTGCAGCGGCGCCGAGAGGAAGGCCGCGCGCGCACGACCGAGGACCGGGAGCTCGCGCGCCCCGCGCGGCCCCACGTCCCCCTGCTCGACCGGATCACGGTCACGCACGTCCTGCTGATCGTCGCGATCCTCGAGGTCGGCATCAACCGCGTCGCGGTGCCGATGCTCCGCCCGACGCAGGGCCTTCCGCCGGCGTGGCACACCGCCCTCGATTACAGCGGCCTGTTCCTGTTCTACTTCGTCGGCGTGCTCGCCGCGATGGCGATCGCGCAGCGCTGCGTGCAGGCGCTCCAGCAACGCACCGAGCTCCCGCAGCTCGTCGCGACGATCCTCGCCGCGATCGCCGCGCTGGCCGCCTCGATCCCGCTCGTGATCTCGGCACCGGCCGCGCTGACGATCCTGCTCGAGGCGCTGTTCGCCCTGGCAGTGATCGCCGTGTGCGCCAGCGCCATCGGCAAGAACCGAGACCTCGGCGTGCAGCTCGGCCTGCCGATCATCGCGGTGCCGCTCCTCGTCCACACGGCGAACGCGCTCGGCGCCGTGTTCGTGTGGCCCGAGCACCAGTTCGACGGCCCCGGCAGCGACGTCGCCTCGATCGGCGTGATCGCGCTCGCGCTCGCCGCCCTCGCCTCGCCGTACTGCTTCGCGCCGCGGCCGTTCGCGCGCGCGGTGACGCGCCCGGTGCCGGTCGTGATCGCGATGAGCTTCGCCGCGCTCGGCGCGGTGATGTCCCGCATGTCGTATCCGACCGTCGCGAAGGTGGCGTCGCTCGCGATCGGCGTCGAGCTGAACGAGCAGCAGGCGGATCCGCGGCTCGCGCTGTACCTCCTCGCGCTCGCGACACTGGCGTGGACGCTCGCCTCGTGCGCGCGCGCGGCGAGCGATGCGCGCCGCCAGATCTGCCTCGGGCTCGCGTTCGTGCTGCTCGGCGGCTACGGCTTCCGCTGGCCACACCACTACCTGCTCCCGCTCTGCGGCCTCATGATGATCGCCGACGCCGCCCGGCGCGTCCGCGAGGAGGAGCTCTCCGCGCTGCCGATCGCGAGCGAGACGCCGCCGATCGCCGACGCCACGTGGTCGACGTACATCGGCTCCGTGACCCAGGGCCTGAAGCGCGTGCTCGACGACGTGCACAGCCTGACCACGCGCGGCGAAGGTGGCCTGGTCTCGACGGTGATCGTCGGCGAGACCGCGGGCCTGCAGGTGCGCACGCGGATCGAGCGGATCGACGGCGCCGTGCTCGCGCTCGACGTCGTGCTCGGCCGCGAGTGCGACGAGCTGCGCGGCGCCACCCTGACGCTCTGGGTGATCGCGGAGCGCGGCCTGGGCGCGAACCCGGCGGCGCCGCCCGCCGCGCCGCTGTTCAAGACCGGCGACGAGGTGTTCGACGATCGGTTCAAGACCCGCGGCAACGCGCTCGCCTTCAAGAACCTCCTCGACGAGGAGCTCCGCACGCGCGCGGTCAGCACGCTCGACGGCGGCTGGCTCGCGTACTGGGAGCACGAGGGGCTGCGCTATCGCGTCTATCCCGGCCGCGGCGCCTCGATCGACCGCCCGATGCCGCTCGCGGATCTCGCGATCGGGCGCTCGGCGACGCAGGCCGAGCAGCTCGTCGTGCTCGTCGAGCTGCTCGTCGCGATCGCGAAGCGCGGCCTGCCGCCGGAGACGACGGCATGAAGCTCGCCACCGCGCTCGCCGGGCTCGCCGTCGTCGCCGCGTGCGCGCCGCTTCGCCAGAACGATCACGCCCCGGCGTGGGTCTCCGACACGACGTCCTACGGCCCCGCGATCGCGCCCTCGCCGACGATCGCCGATCGCTACCGCGAGGTCGCCGCGACGATCATCGCGGCCGCGAAGGCCGACCGCGGCGCGTACGCCAAGCTCGCGCACCTCACCGATCGCATCGGGAACCGGCTCGCCGGGTCCGAGGGGCTCGTGAAGGCGATCGCCTGGAGTGCGCAGGCGATGGCCGCCGATGGCCTCGTCGTTCGCACCGAGAAGGTGATGGTCCCGCACTGGGTCCGCGGCGTCGAGGATGCCGCGCTCGTCGCGCCGGTCGCACGCCCGCTCCCCGTGCTCGCGCTCGGCGGCTCGGTGTCGACCCCGAAGGGCGGCCTCACCGCGAACGTCGTCGTCGTCCGCGACTGGGCCGAGCTCGAGGCGCGCGCCGCCGAGGTCAAGGGCGCGATTGTGCTCTACGACGTCGCGATGCCGGCGTGGACGCCGGAGCAGGGACACGCCGGCTACGGCGTCGCCGTCCCCTACCGCTCGCGCGGTCCGTCGCGCGCGGCGAAGCTCGGCGCGGTCGCGGTGCTGATGCGCTCGGTCACCCCGCACTCGCTCCACACGCTCCACACCGGCGCGCTGTCCTACGACCCGGCGCAGCCGAAGATCCCGGCGGCCGCCGTCACCGTCGAGGACTCCCAGCTGATCGCGCGTCTCGCGAAGGACGGCCCGGTCCAGATCCGGCTCCGCCTCGAGTCGCAGCAGCTCCCCGACGTCGAGTCCGCGAACGTGATCGGCGAGCTGACCGGCCGCGAGAAGCCCGAGGAGATCGTCGTCATCGGCGGCCACATCGACTCGTGGGACGTCGGCCAGGGCGCGCACGACGACGGCGCCGGCTGCGTCACCATGATGCAGGCCGCGGCGCTGCTCAAGCAGCTGAACTTGATCCCGCGCCGCACGATCCGCGTCGTGCTGTTCACCAACGAAGAGAACGGCATCCGCGGCGCGAAGGCGTACGCCGCCGACCACGCCGCCGAGATGCCCCGCCACGTCGCCGCGATCGAGTCCGACGGCGGCGGCTTCTCGCCGCGCGGCTTCATCATGGCCGCGCGCGCCGACGTCGCACCGCGCGCCAAGAAGCGCCTCGCTGACCTGCTCTCCTTGCTCCGTCCCCTCGAGTCGGAGCGCCTGATCGTCGGCGACTGGTCCGGCACCGACGTCCTGCCGATGATGCCGTTCGGCGTCCCGACGTTCGAGCTGCTGAGCGCGAACCAGACCTACTTCGACGTCCACCACACCGCCGCCGACACGCTCGACAAGGTCGATCCCGCCGAGCTCTCCGAGGCCGTCGCCGCGATGGCCGTGTTCGCCTACGTGCTCGCCGACATGCCGGACCGGCTCGACACGCCGTTCCCGGGCGAGCCACCGGTCGCCGTGCCGCCGCCGCCGCCGCAGACGCCGGAGCCGGCGAGCAACGAGCCGACGAAGCCCGCGCCCGCGACGCCCGAGCCCGCGAAGCCCGCGAAGCCCGCGACGAGCGCGCCCGCGACGCCCGAGCCCGCGACGCCCGCGAAGCCCGCGCCCGCGAGGCCCGAGCCCGCGACGCCCGCGAAGCCCGCGAAGCCCGAGCCCGCGACGCCCGCGAAGCCCGCGCCCGCGACGCCCGAGCCCGCGAAGCCCGCGCCCGCGACGCCCGAGCCCGCGAAGCCCGCGACGAGCGCGCCCGCGACGCCCGAGCCCGCGAAGCCTCCGGTGAAGACCGGCCCGCCGAAGCGTCCATGATCGATCGCCTCGCGCGCCTGCTCGAGGGGCCGCTCGTCGTCAAGGAGCCGTTCGCCGCGCTGGACGCGATCGTCGTCCTCGGTTCGCCGCTCGGCCCACACGACTCGCTCACCGACGTGCTCGCGGAGCGCGTACGCGCCGCCGCCGCGCTCTACCACGCGGGGGGCGCGCCACGTGTCATCACCACCGGCGGCACCACGCGCGGCGCCTCGCGCGCGGAGGCCGACGTGCTCGCCGAGGCCCTCCGCGCTGCCGGCGTCCCGGCCGCGTCGATCCTCGTCGAGCGCGCCGCGCTCACGACCGCCGACAACGCGCGCCTCACCGCCGCGCTCCTGCCCTCACGCGCGCGCGTCTGGCTCGTCACCCAGCCGTTCCACGGCCGCCGCGCCGCACGGCTGTTCCGCGCCGCCGGCCTCGTTCCCCGGATCTGGCACATCGCCGACAGCCTCGAGTACGCCGACCGCCCGCGCGCCGTCCGCTGGCTCGTCCGCGAGTACGCCGCCTGGGCGAAGCTCCTCGTCCGCGGTTAGCCGCCGTCCGCTCGGCCGCTCCGTCGGCCCCGTCGGCCGCTCCGTCGGCCGCTCCGTCGGCCCCGTCGGCCGCTCCGTCGGCCGCTCCGTCGACGAGCACCAGCACCTTCGCGAGCCGCGCCGCCATCCCGACCTCGGCGGGCTCGCGCCACCGTGCCGTCCTCCGCGCCACGAGCGTCGCCACCACGTGCTCGAGACGCTCGCCGCGCTTGTGATCGTGCCTCCTGCCCTTCTCGCGATTGCACCGCGCGCACGCCACCGCGAGGTTCCTGACCTCGTTCGTCCCGCCCCGCGTGCGCGGCACGATGTGCTCGAGCGTCGCCTCGCCCATCGAGCGTCCGTCGTCGGCGACCAGCAGCTTGCTGTTGCAGTGGATGCACTTGCCCACCCACGCGAACGCGCCGTCGACCGCCACGCGCTCGAACGTGCGATCGGTGACCGCCGCCGCCAGGAGCAGGAGATGGCGCGCCATCGCGATTACTCGAGCACGCAACGTCTCGCGCGGCGAGGCCGCTCGCTGACGCGCGCGGTAAGCTCTCGTCCGATGCTCGCCTGGCCACTCGCCGTCCCCGCGCTCGCCGTGGTGCTCGCGGTCGCGGGCTGCGGCAGCACTCCCTACGCGAAGCTCGGCGCCGGCGAGCCCCTTCCGAACCACCCGATGTCGCTTCCCTGGGAGGGCGGCCTCCGTCCACCCGACCAGCGCGACGCCCCGGCGTACCTGCCGTTCGGCTCTCCGGTCGT
>JAEUJX010000712.1 GCA_016794545.1 Myxococcales bacterium | reverse complement strand
GAACGCCGCTGTCAGCTCGAGCTTGCGTCGATCACGCAGATCCTCGGCGTTCCGGCGATGCACGCTCCCATGCTCCGTCCTTAGCCTCCGCTCTCTGAAGATCTGGTTTCGGTGAGCGGACTTGGGTCGTCAGGTTATGGGATGCGCTCTAGCGCGAGAACACGGAACTGCTTGGCGTCGGCAGCCGCGGGAGCGCACGGAAGTGCATGGCGTCGGGAGTGCGGCCCGTGGTGGCCGCGGCACTGGTAGTGCTTCATTCGCGCGTGCGCCGCGCGGAGGGTCGCGCGGGAGCCATCCCGCAGTGACGCACTAATCGAGGCCGATCTTCTCGAGGTCTTCCTCGTCGAGGCCGAAGTAGTGCGCGGTCTCGTGGAGGACGGTGATCCGGATCTCGTCCGTGAGGTCGTCCTCGTCGCGGGCGAAGCGGGCGAGGTTGGTCTTGAACAGCAGGATGTTCGTGATCGCCGGGGTGCCCGAGCCGCTCTCGGGGAGCGGCGTGCCCTGGAACAGGCCGAGCATGCGCGGGTCGAAGCCGTCGGCGACGAGGTGCTCGTCGGGCGCGGTGTCGATCAGGATGGGCACCTTCTCGAGGTGCGCGCGGATGTTCGCGGGGAGCTCGGCGAGCGTGGCGAGCGTGATCTGCTCGACCTCGTCGTCGCTGACCTCGAGCTCGGGCGGGGGCGCGGCGGCGTCGAGCTTCCGCACCTCCTGCCAGGCGGCGATCATCAGGTCGCGCTTGTCGTCGGCCTCGTGGATGCGGCCGATCAAGTGCCACGCATCGGCGGCCGCGTCGGCGTCGATCGTCTTCGCGGACTCGGCCCAGCGGAGCGCGAGCAGGGGATCCTCGGCGGCGAGCGCGAGCTCGGACAGGTCGAGCGCGAGCTCGGCGTCGTCGATCGCGGAGGTCGAGAGCTCGGCGAGAGCTTCGCGCGCGGCGTCGGCGTCGCCGAGCTCGAGGAGCGCCTCGGTCTTCAGGTAGATCGCCTCGACCAGATCGGCTTCCTCGTCGATGAAGTCGAACACCTCGGCGAGGGTCGCGAGCGCGGCCTCGGGCTCGCCCAGGCCGTGGAGCTCGAGGCGCGCGATGCACAGGCGCGGCATCGGGGCGTCCTTCTGGTCCTCCGACAGCGCGCGGTACTGCGCGAGGGCCTCGTCGACGTCACCGCGCGCGTCGGAGACGGCGGCGCCGAGGAGCAGGACGTCGGGGTGGCGGCGATCGACGCGGCGAGCCCGATCGAGGGCGGCCTCGGCGGCGTCGAGCTCGCCCTCTTCGAGAGCCAGGAAGCCGCGCTCGAGGTCGGCGGCCATGCGATCCGTGCGGGACATAGTATTCCCGCTTGATACTCCGTTTCTTTCCCGTTGGCTTCTACGGTGGTGCGCTAGCATTTGCGAACGGCGGCGGGGCTCGCTACCGTCGAGCCGTGAGCAGGCTGTTCGTCGTGATCGCGCTCGTGCTCGGGCTGGGGCTCACAGGCTGCCCGCGCGGCACGCGCAAGACGCTCGTGCCCGACGTGCCCCAGAACGGCGCCGCCGAGGCCCGTTCGCGGTTCGCCGAGGCGAAGTCGAAGTTCGCCCGCGACGGCCGCAACGCCGACGAGTTCCGCGCGATCGCGGAGGAGTTCCCCGACGATCCGATCGCGCCCTGGGCGCAGCTCTATGCGGGCATCGCCGCGGTGAAGGCGCGCCAGTTCGACGCCGCGGTGACAGCGCTGACCGCGACGGTCAACGCCGACGTCGAGGGCCTGACCACGCGCGCCGAGCTGTTCCTCGGCATCGCGTACAACTACACCGGAGAGGCCGCGAAGGCCCTGCCGCTGCTGAGGCGCGGCGAGAAGGCGGTCGAGAACGACGACGAGCGGACCGAGCTCCTCGCGGCGCTCGCGTACAGCCTGTCGCAGTCGGACCAGCCGCTCGCCTCGCTGCGCGTGTTCGACGAGCTCTACGGGCGCGTGACGCCGACGGAGAAGGCGCTGATCGTCCAGCGCACGCAGGAGGTCGTGTCGGTGGTGGCGTGGGACTCGCTGCGCCGGGTGTTCGACGACCTCGACGACCGCAAGGGGCCCGCGATGGCCGCGGTCGCGACGCGCCTCGCGCTGCTCGCCGACGAGGCGGGCCGGGCCGACGAGGCGCAGAAGCTCCGCGAGGCCGCGGAGCCCGCGCGTGCGGCGGTCGGGCTGCCGAAGGCGTTCGGCGAGATCGCCGCGACGCCGGGGGCGGGCAGCAACGGCAATGCGGGGCTCGTCGGTGCCGTGCTGCCGCTGATCGGCAAGCAGAGCCGCGTCGCCGAGGCGGCGGCCGCGGGCCTCGGGATGGCCGCCGGTGCGTCCGATGGCAAGGGCATCGCGGCCGTCGAGGTGCGCCCGGCGGCGGATGCGGACTCGGCCGCGCTCGCCGTCGAGGACCTCGCGCGGGCCGGCGCGATCGCCGTGGTCGGCCCGATCGACTCGCAGTCGGTCGACGCCGCGGGCGCGCGCGCCGAGAGCCTCCAGATCCCGATGCTCAGCCTCTCGACCGCCGCGGAGAAGAACTCCGGGACCAGGTTCGTGTTCCACATGGTGCACTCCGGTGAGGCGCGCAGCCGGGCGCTCGCGCAGCGTGCGCTCGGCAAGGGCGTGAAGCGGTTCGCCGTGCTCGCCGCGGAGAACGGGTATGGCCGCGCGATGACCGCGGCGTTCAAGGACGAGCTCGACAAGGCCGGCGGCACGATCGTCACCACCGTCACGTACAAGCCCGACACCAAGTCATTCGCGGGCTTCACCGGCAAGCTGACCGGCGACTGGGACGCGGTGTTCGTCCCCGCGCAGGCCGAGACGCTGGGCCTCATCGCGCCCGCGCTCGCCGCCACCGGAAAGATCCCGAAGCCGCTCGGCACCAAGAAGGTGATCGGCGGCAGGGCGATCATGCTCCTGTCGACGGCCGAGAACCTGACCGCCGCGTACCTCATCGATGCCGGCCGCCACTCCGAGGGCGCGCTGTTCGCGCCGGGCTACTACCCCGACGACAGCGACCCTGCCAGCAAGGCGTTCCTCGACCGGTTCATCGGGGCGTTCGGCCGCGCGCCGGGCTTCCTCGAGGCGTACGCGTTCGACGCCGTCCAGCTCGCGGCCGCCGCCGGCACGCAGGGCCGCGCGGCGCTCGCCGCCACGCTCGCGAAGGGCGAGCTGACCGGCCTCACCGGCGCGATCCGGTTCGACCCGGCGCACCGCCGCGCCGACCCCGGCATGATCTACACGGTGACCGAGGAGACCGGCGGCGTGTTCGCGATCCGGGTCGCGCGCTGACCGCGACGCGCCGATTTTTTCGGCGCGGGCAAGGGCGCGGGTGGGGGCGAGGGTGTAAGACGCGGCCGTGGACGTCGGAAACCGCCTGATCGCCGCGATCGATGCGCCCACTCGCTCCGAGGCCGAGGCGCTGATCGCGCGGCTCGGCGGCGTGCCGAGCTGGGTCAAGCTCGGGCTCGAGCTGTTCTGCGCGGAAGGGCCGTCGATCGTCGCGGACCACGTCGCGCGCGGGCACCGCGTGATGCTGGACCTGAAGCTCCACGACATCCCCGAGACGGTCGCGCGCGCGACGGCGCAGGTCGCGAGGCTCGGCGCTGGCCTCCTGACTGTTCACGCGGACGGCGGCCGGGCGATGCTCGAGGCTGCGGTGAAGGCCGCGGGGACGACCGGCGTGCTCGCGGTGACCGTGCTGACGTCGCTCGACGAGGCCGACCTCGCCGACATCGGCGCGGTCGGGCCGATTCCCGAGCTCGTCGCGAAGCGCGCACGGCTCGCGATCGCGGCCGGGTGTGCCGGTGTCGTGGCCTCGCCGCACGAGGTCGCGACGATCCGCGCGATCGCGCCGGCCGGGTTCCTGATCGTCACCCCCGGCGTGCGGCCCGCGGGGTCGGCGGCGGGGGACCAGAAGCGCGTGATGACACCGGCACAGGCGCGCGCCGCCGGCGCGGATCTCGTGGTCGTCGGCCGCCCGCTCCGCGATGCGCCGGATCCCGCAGCCGCCGCGCGCGCCGTGGTCGCCGAGCTGTCATGAGCGGTGGCCGGCACACACCGCGCGGCACCGCGCCGCCCCAGCCACCGTCGGGGCGCGGTCCGGGCGAGCGCGCGGTCTATGGCGCGGGCCCGGTCAAGGAGCTGCTCGCGGTCAAGCCGGCCGCGATCACCGCGATCTGGGTCGATCCGCAGCGCGCGGGCCGGCAGACCAGCGATCCGGTCGCGGCGATCGTCGTCGCCGCGCGCGCCGCGGGCATCACGCTCGAGGACCGCGACAAGGGACAGCTCGATCGCGCGGCGGGCGAGGGCGCCGTGCACCAGGGGGTCGTCGCCTGGCTCGGCGAGTTCCAGTACGCCGAGCTCGAGGACGCGGTCGCGCCGGCCCCCGGCGGCGGCCGTGCGCTCGTCGTCGCGCTCGACGGCGTCGAGGATCCGCGCAACCTCGGCGCGATCCTGCGCTCGGCGTACCTGCTCGGCGCCGGAGGCGTGATCATCCCACGCGACCGCGCGGCCGCGGTGACGTCGGCCGTCGCGAAGGCGTCGGCGGGCGCGAGCGAGCTCCTGCCGGTCGTCCAGGTCCCAAACCTCGTGCGCGCGCTCGAGGAGCTGCGCGAGCTCGGGCTGTGGCGCGTCGCCGTCCACGCGAGCCCCGACGCGCAGCGCATCGAGGCGATCGACGGCACGCTGCCGCTCTGCCTCGTGCTCGGTGCCGAGGGCACCGGCATCCGGCCGCTCGTCGCGAAGACCTGCGACTTCCACGCGATCATCGCGATGGCCGAGGGCCGCGACGCGGTCGGCTCGTTCAACGTATCGGTGGCGGCGTCGCTCGCGCTCTACGAGATGCGCCGCCAGCGCGCCGCCGTAGTACGCTGAGCGACATGGTGCGAACAGGTCTGGTGGTGGTGTGCCTCGTGTCGTTCACCGCGGTCGCGCACGCCGGCGATCAGGTGGTGAAGGTCGGCGAGGGCTACGAGCTGGTCCTGCCCGAGAACGGTTCGATCGGGCTCCGCAAGGGCAAGCGCAAGACGACGCTGATCCCGGCCTCCAGCTTCGATATCGCGGCGAAGGTCGACGCGAAGGCGAGGAAGGTCACGATCACGCGCAGCGAGGAGTGCGCCGCGGACAAGAGCGACACGTTCACGTTCGACCAGCTCGAGGCGCGGCTCCTGAACGTCGAGGCGCTCGCGCTCCATCGCAAGAAGGACTGGGCGAACGCGGCGAAGGGCTTCGCCCAGGCGGCGAAGCTCGATCCGGCGTACCGGCTCGCCGCGTTCAACCTCGCCTCGGCGCACAGCCGCCTCGGCCAGCTCGCCGAGGCCAACGCCGCGCTCGCGCCGTGGTTCAAGGCGGAGCCGCTCGCGACGTACGTCCAGGTCAACCTCGATCCGGAGCTCTCGCCGCTGCTCGCGACCAAGGAGGTCACGGCGGTGAAGGGCACCACGAAGCCCGGGACGATCACGATCGACTCGACGGGCAAGCTCGCGGGTGGGTACGCGTTCTCCCCCGAGCGCAACTGGATCGCCGTGCCGCACAGCGACGCGGGCTACCTGGACTGCAGCGATCCGGCGTCGATCCAGGTGTTCGACCTCGCGACCACGAAGATCATCGCGACGCTCCCACTCGGCTCGGTGCCGCAGACGAGCGAGCCGTGCGAGCCGCGTCCGAAGAAGGCGGCGGTCGAGAAGGCGAAGGCCGACCGGGCCGCGAAGGCGAAGACCGCGGAGGCGATCCTCGTCGCGTTCGGCTTCTCGAAGACCGCCGCCGAGACCGCCGGCGCCACCGAGAAGGGCGACGACAGCGAGAAGCGCGTGGCGCGGTTCGACAAGGCGAAGATCGGCGTCGTCGAGAACGGCGGCAACGTCAACGTGCTGCGCGGCAACACGTCGCTCGGCAAGGGCGGGATGAGCGGCGGCCGGTTCACGCGGGCGGCGTACCTGCCCGACGCGAAGGCGGTCGTGATCACGAGCTACGTCCCGAGCGACATGTGCGCGCGGACCGATGAAGATGTGATCGCGGTGAAGCCTTAGGGGACCAGACGAGGCGGACCACGCCCCAGGCTACTTCGTGCAGCGCTTCAGCTTGAACCGCTTCTTCTCGGCCAGGGTCTTGCCGTCGAGCACCACCACCGTGCCGCGGTTCTTGCCGGCCATCGACGCGAGGTAGGTGCCGTCGGGCAGCGCGACGGGATCGAGGAACACGTACGGCTCGAGCCTGGCCGCGATGACGCGCCGGCACGCCTTCGAGACGTCGCCCACCTCGCCGAGGTAGACGAGCTCTTCGGCCGTGCAGGGCGCGGTCTTCACCTTCCGCCGGAGCTTGGTGACCTTGCCCTCGGCGTTCACGATCGTCACGAACTCGAAGCCCGCGTCCGCGAACAGCGCGTTGTTCGCGTCGATCACGTTCCACCCACCCTGATACACGTTGAAGCTGTTGCCGTCGCTCCCCGGGGTGGTGCCGAGGAGGCCGATGCGCGTGCCGTCGTCCTTGTAGGCCCAGACGCCGATGTACGGGCCGGCGTCGGTGCCGACCACGTACAGCCTGCTCTGGGTGTAGAGGAGGTCGATCGGGGCGTTGCCGACGTTCGCGTTGTCCGGCCCCTTCTCGTCGACGAGCGGGATGGTCTTCGTCGGCTTCTTGGTGGTGGTGTCGAAGATCTGGAGTGCAGCGTCGTGGAGGAGCGCGGCGTGCTTGCCGTCGGTCGACACCACGAACAGGGTAAGCGACGGCTCGGGGCTCGGCTTGGCGCCCGGGGGGCAGTAGCCGTCGATGCAGCCCTTCGCATCGAAGCTCCGGTGCTGGGCGTGCCCCGGCATCCCGGTCACCGGCGAAGCCGAGAGCGCGCCGGTCTTCGGGTTGATGGTCCAGCACCCGATGACGCCGGGCGTGTCACGGTCGGCGGGGGCGCACAGGGTCGGCTTGCCGTCGACCAGGCCGAGGTCGAGCGTGTGGAGGAAGTCGTCCCCCGGGGGCAACGCCGCCTTGGGCAGGCAGGTCGGCGCCGCGCTGGCGGCCGACGGGACGAGCAGCGCTGCCGCGAGTGCGATCCGGATCACCACCACGTGTCGAAGTCCTCCGCGATGCCGACCACGTTCTCGAGGTCGTGCACGCGGCCGGAGGCCGTGCGGACGCGGCCGGAGAACGAGCCGATCACGTGGCGCAGCCGGTTCCGCACGAGCGGCAGGTCGAGCCGCTGCGAGACGTGGGCGACCGCCTTCATCGAGAGATCGACGGTATCGGCCCGCACGCGCCACGGGCTCGGTCCTTCGTCGGTCTGCGACGCGAGCTCGACGCCGGTGATCGCCTCGCGCTTGCCGTCGATCCACAGCGCGTTCTCGCTGACCGGCGCGTCGGGCGTCGGATCGACGAGGTTCAGGCCGAGCACCTGGCCGTGCTTCGTGCGACCGCACAGCGCGACCCACTTCCACACCGCGTGGCGCAGCGCGTACATCTTCGTGAAGTCCATCGTGCCGTACGAGCGATCCTCCGGGAACGCGAACGTCTTGCCGTCGATCACCACGCTGCCGGAGACCGAGAACGCCGCGAACTTGTGCGTGTAGTTCCACCGCCCGCCGGGGAGCGGGACGCACAGGGACAGGTGCTCGTCGGCGGGCTTGCTCGCGAACGTCAGATCCGCGGTGAGCTGCCCGCGCTCCTCCGTCCTGGCATCGACGTGCGCGGCGAACCGGCGGCCGCCCTCGAGGTTCTCGATCGCGACGCCGAGCCCGCGCGTGTGGAACGTGTGCGCGCCGGTCGTGCTCGATGGTGCGACCCGCGTGCCCATCGAGAGCGGCGTGATCGCGAACCGCTTGTGCACGTTGCCGGTCCCGATCTCGGCGGCGTAGACAAACCCGTTGCTCGCGAAGCCCGCGGTGCCGACGACGAACGCGATGAACAGCTGGTCGCTCGACGCGGTCATGTACTGCCAGCTCTTCAGCCGGAACTTCTGGCGGTACGCGCTCTCGGCGCGGCTCGCCCCCGGCATGTCGGCGAGTGCATCGAGCGAGTGCACGATGCGCGCGTCCTCGAGGTTCGGATCGGCCAGCGGGTGGTCCCACGCGCCGACGCGCGGCGTGGTCGAGTTGGGTTCGACGAGGTCGCTCACGCGGCGGACAGTACCCTAACCACCCAGCTCGATGCCGACGGCGCGCGCGGTCCGCACGAGCTCGCCCCCCGGGTCCACGAGCTTCAGCTTCTTCACGGCCTTCTCGATCGGCTTCGCGACGAGCTTGCCCGCGTCGAGCGCCGCGACGTGCCCGAACGCGCCCTCCGAGATCAGATCGACCGCCTTCGCGCCGAACCGCGTCGCGAGCTCGCGGTCGAACGCACACGGCCGGCCCCCGCGCTGGACGTGGCCGAGCACGGTGGTCCGCACCTCGTAGTCGCACTTCGCCGAGATCGCGTCGGCGAGGCGCTGCGCCGCGCCGCCCAGGCGCTCCTGCTTCGTCGCGTTGCCGGCCTCGACGACCGACAGCGAGGCCCCCTTCATCTTCGCGCCCTCGGCGACGACGACGATCGAGTAGCTGACGCCGCGGCCGTGCCGGCGGTGGAACGCGTCGATCACCCGGTCGGGGTCGTACTCGATCTCCGGGATCAGGCAGACGTGCGCGCCGCCCGCGAGCGCCGAGGTCAGCGCGATCCAGCCGGCGTAGCGGCCCATGACCTCGACGATCATCACGCGCTCGTGACTCTCCGCCGTGGTGTGGAGGCGCTCGATCGACTCGGTCACGATCTCGACGGCGGTCTGGAAGCCGACCGTGTACTCGGTCGCCTCGAGGTCGTTGTCGATCGTCTTCGGCACGCCGACGATGCGCTGCGCGCCGCGCTGGATGAACTTCTGCGCGAACGACATCGTGCCGTCGCCACCGACGACGACCAGCCCGTGCAGGTCGAGCTTCGCGAGGTTCGCCAGGCAGCGCGCCGACACGTCGTGGATCTCGACGCGGCCGTCGGGCAGCTTGACCGGGTACGCGAACGGGTTCGCGCGGTTCGAGCTGCCGAGCATCGTGCCGCCGCGCGGCAGCTGGTGCTGCACGGACAGCGGTGTCAGGTCCGTGTACTCCTCCTCGTAGAGGCCCTCGAAGCCGTTGCGGATGCCGACGACGTCCCAGCCGAACGTGCCACGGGCGTGCAGCGTCACCGCGCGGATCACGCCGTTGAGACCCGGGCAGTCGCCGCCGCCGGTCAGGATACCGATGCGCGTGCTCATCGCACGCGAGGATATCAAGCCGCGGCCGGAACTCGCAGGAGCTGGCGCAGATGATCGGGCAGCTTCGCGAGATTCTCGGGATCGTCGTCGACGATCAGGCCGCGGCAGGTCGCGGCCCCGCAGGCGCACGGCTCGGCGACCTCGGCGACGAACGCGTAGTCGTACAGGATCTCCTCGCCGACCTCGATGTCGCGCGTCGCGACCCACCACGCGCGAAGCGTGTTCTCCGCGTGATCCCACTTCGAGCACACCTCCGAGTTCGGTGCGCACGAGTGATTGAACCAGCGGGTCTGGCAGGCGAGGTCCCAGAACAGGAGCTCGCCCTTGCCGGAGTCCTCGCCGGGCACGACGAGCGCGTAGGTGTCGTCGAACTCGTCGCTCTCGAGGTACAGCACGCCATCGCCGTAGCAGATCAGCTCGCCCGCCTTGAACGGCCGGGTCGCGATGACGCCGTAGCCGTGGATCTTCGAGTGAACGACGCGCAGGCCTTCGAGCAGCGGCATGTGGTGCGCCGGTATCTTCCGGATCCGTCGCGAGAAGACAAGCCCGATCGATCGGTTCGGGGTAGATTCCGCGGGCAATGGCAAACAAGCTGAAGGTCGGCGTCCTCGGCGCGACCGGCATGGTCGGTCAGCGCTTCGTGTCTCTGCTCGAAGGTCACCCGTGGTTCGAGGTGACGGTCGTGGCCGCGAGTCCGAACAGCGCCGGCAAATCGTACGCCGACGCCGTCGCGGGCCGCTGGACGCTGCCCGGCGACGTGCCGGCGACGGCGGCCCGGCTGACCGTCGGTGTCGCCGCCGAGGTCGAGAAGATCGCCTCGCAGTGCGACTTCGTGTTCTGCGCGGTCGACATGGACAAGGCCGCCACGGCGAAGCTCGAAGAGGACTACGCGAAGGCGGAGACGCCGGTCGTGTCGAACAACTCGGCGCACCGCTGGACGGCCGATGTCCCGATGATGGTCCCGGAGATCAACTCCGATCACATGGGCGTCATCGAGTCCCAGAAGAAGCGCCTCGGGACCAAGCGCGGGTTCATCGCGGTCAAGCCGAACTGCTCGATCCAGAGCTACGTCCCGGCGATCCACCCGCTGTGGGCGTTCGGGCCCGCGAAGATCGCGGTGTGCACGTACCAGGCGATCAGCGGCGCCGGCAAGACGTTCGAGAGCTGGCCCGAGATGGTGGACAACGTGATCCCGTTCATCAAGGGCGAGGAAGAGAAGAGCGAGCAGGAGCCGCTCAAGGTCTGGGGCAAGGTCGCCGGCGGCACGATCGAGAAGGCCGCGGCGCCGCTCATCACCGCGCAGTGCATCCGCGTCCCGGCCTCCGATGGCCACATGGCCGCCGTGACGGTCGCGTTCGACAGGAAGCCGTCGAAGGACCAGATCCTGTCGGCCTGGAAGGAGTACGCGGGCCGGCCGCAGCAGCTCGGCCTGCCGAGCGCGCCCCGGCCCTTCCTCCAGTACTTCGAGGACGACACCCGGCCGCAGACCAAGCTCGACCGCGACGCTGGCCATGGGATGGCGATCACGATCGGCCGCCTGCGCCCCGATCCGGTGTTCGACTGGAAGTTCATCGCGCTGTCGCACAACACGGTGCGCGGCGCCGCGGGCGGGGCGGTGCTGACCGCGGAGCTGCTCAAGGCCGACGGTCACCTCGCCGCAAAATGATGCACCCCGCCGCCCGAGAGGACGGGTGGGATCGGGCTGTAGTTCTTGTCAGGTAACTAACCACCTCGCGGATTCCGCCGACGAGAACACTCGCCATAACAAGCGTTTGAGCCCGAGCGAGCGCTGGTGTCACATTCGGCGTCTCACGGGTAACGACCCAGTCTGCGCTTGCCTGAAGGTTGGTTCCGGGTGAGCGTTAGGGTTCGTGGCCAAGAGCACTACTCCAGAGCGGCGGCGTGGGAAGCGCGCCGAGGACGAGCCGGTGACGCTCGCGCGGGGAACGCGCGACATGCGGCCGATGTCCCTGGAGGATCACGACGTTCCCGAGCCCGCGGAGGACCCGGAGGAGCTCGAGGTCGCCGATGCCACCGAGGCCTCGGGCGATGCGGTCGCGATCGACGCCCGGATGCTCGAGCTCGGGCAGCGACGGTTCGGAATCTCTACATTTCGGCCCGGGCAGGCGCTCGCGATCCGCAACGTGCTGGCGGGCATCGACACGCTCGCGATCATGCCGACCGGCGCCGGCAAGTCCCTGTGCTACCAGCTGCCGGCGCTCGAGCTGTCGGGCGTGACGCTCGTCGTCTCGCCGCTGATCGCGCTCATGAAGGATCAGTACGACAAGCTGCACGAGCTCGGGATGGACGTGCTCCGCCTCGACTCGACCTTGTCGCCCCGCGACGAGCAGGCCGCGCTCGCGCGGCTGAGCTCGAACAGGCCGTGCATCGCGTACGTCACGCCGGAGCGGCTCGGCGAGCCGCGCTTCCGCGAGCGTCTCGCGGCGGTCAACGTCTCGTTGTTCGTGGTCGACGAGGCGCACTGCATCTCGCAGTGGGGACACGACTTCCGCCCGGCGTACCTGGGCCTCGGCGAGGCGGTGCGTGCGCTCGGCAAGCCGCCGGTGCTCGCGCTGACCGCGACCGCTCCGCCCAAGGTCAAGGACGACATCCTCGCGCAGCTCCAGATGCCCGAGGCGAGCGTCATCGACATCGGCCTCGATCGGCCGAACCTGCGCTACCACGTCGTCAAGGCCTCGAGCGAGCGCAAGAAGCAGGCGCTGCTGCTCCGGCTGATCGAGAAGCAGGAGGGCTGCGGCATCATCTACGCGGCGACGGTGAAGACCGTCGATGCGCTCGCCGACTTCCTGTGGTCGCAGGGCGTCGAGTGCGGCCGCTACCACGGCCGCATGCGCGCGAAGGATCGCGAGCGCGTGCAGAGCGCGTTCATGGAGCGCTCGGATCCTCGCCTGATGGTCGCGACGAACGCGTTCGGCCTCGGCGTCGACAAGCAGGACCTGCGGTTCGTCATCCACTACAACTTCCCGGGCTCGCTCGAGAGCTACTACCAGGAGGCGGGCCGCGCCGGCCGCGACGGTCTGCCCGCCGACTGCGTGCTGCTCTACCAGCCCGAGGACAAGCGCATCCAGAGCTTCTTCCTCGGCGGGCGGTATCCGACGCCGGAGCAGACGCGCGCGGTCGCGGAGGCGCTCGTCCAGGTCACGGGCGGCAAGATCGCGACGTCGTCGATCGACATCGGCGACGAGCAAGACGACGTGTTCCGCACCGTGAAGGAGATCGCGGAGCGCGCCGATGCGCCGGCGAAGAAGGCGCGCGTCGTGCTGTCGTTCCTCAAGGAGGTCGGCTTCGCCGCGGAGGCGCCGGGCGCGCTGTTCGCGCCGCTCGCGAAGGAGCCGCCGAGCATCGAGAACCTCGCGCGCGCGGCGAACCGCTACGAGCAGAAGCGCGCCCAGGACCGGGCGCGCCTCGCCTCGATGCTGCGCTACGCGCAGAGCCACCTGTGCCGCACGCGCCTGCTCGTCACGTACTTCGGCTACCTCGACGCGCCGCCGTGCGGCACGTGTGACAACTGCGTGCGCTCCGCCAAGTCGGCGGCGGCGCCCAATCGCGAGGTCGAGACCGTCGCGGCGGCGCTCGCGGCCCGGCGCGGCGGCGCGGATCCGGCGCAGCGCAAGGCGCTGCTCGAGGAGGCGCTCCGCCGCGGCCGTGGCGGGCGCGGCCGCGCGCTCAAGATCGAGCGCGTGAAGCGCCCCGTGTTCGGTCCGCTCGAGAAGGGCGACATCGTCCGGCACGCGACGTGGGGCGAGGGCGAGGTCGTGCGCGTCGTCGGCGACAGCGTCTACACGTTCTTCCCGGTGCACGGCGAGAAGCTGCTGAAGACCAGCTTCCTCGAGAAGATCGAGAACTGAGACGGCGCCCGCGGACTCGTGAGACGCTCGGGGGATGCGCTGCGTTCTCCTCGCCCTGCTGCTCGCGTCCACCGCCTACGCGGAGGACTTCTCGGCCGTCGACTTCGCCGGCGTGACCTGCGGCGCCGACGACACGTCGCCGCGCGACATCGTCGTGTTGCCCGACGGCAAGGTGGTCGAGGGCAAGCAGCTCCTCGCCTGGACCGACTCGGTCGGCATGGGCGAGGCGGCGAAGGCGAAGCGGAGCAAGGTGTTCGAGGGCAGCACGTGGCGCGGCGGCTGGTGCGTCGGCGAATCGACGGTGAAGGCCGGCAAGAAGAGCGTCACGTTCGTGGTGACCGGTGCGGGCGAGCTCACCGGTCACGGCGGCGATCAGCTGGTCGGCGCGGCCCAGCTCGTGTCACGCGCGGTCCCCGACAAGGACGCGGCCAAGCTGCCGCCGCCGCCGAAGCTCGCCGGCAAGGACGATGGCGGCGCGTGGGTGAAGGCGCTGTCGGCCGGGCTCGCCACGCCCGAGACGCAGGCGAAGCTGTGGGCGGCGAAGCGCACGGACCTCGTGCTGGTCGGCAGCGCGCCGGGAGAGGTGTTCAAGGGCGCCGCGGCGGCGACGACGCTCCCGAAGTGGAAGCTGAAGCTCGCGCTCGACGGCGGCCTCCGCACGGGCACCGTGAACAACTCGCGCGAGGCGCTCGCCTACGTGTTCTCGAACGTCATCGCGACCCCCGTGAAGGGCGGGCCGTCGGTCACGTATCGCGCCTTCTTCGTGTTGCTCGCCGACCACTTCGACGAGACCGACGAGGACAAGCGGCCCGAGGACGACACCTGGCACCTCGTGCTCGCGCACTTCTCGCGCTGAGCGGCGCTACCCGGTGGCGGCCTGCGAGAGCATCGTCTGGCCGTCGCGCACGTACGTCGAGCCGGGGATCGCCTTCGCGGTGCCCTTGCCGACGGCGGCGAGCTCGGCGAGGGAGGCGTACGTCTTCGCGCGCGCGAGCGAGATCGCCGCGATCGAGACGCTCATGATCGGAAACTTCCGCATGACGCCGAACCGGTCCTTGGTCTCGATGTGGCCGCGCGCGCGATCGCCGGGGTCGTAGTAGAGCCGGATCAGCTGGTCGAAGCGCTCGCAGATGCCCTTGCACACCGCATCGACGCGGTCGCTCGTGGTGACGAACACGAAGTCGTCGCCCGCGATGTGGCCGATGAAGTCGCCGGCGCCGCCGCAGCTCGTGATCACGTTGCGGATCACGTCGCCGGTCTGGCGGATGACGGCGTTCGCCTTCGCGTAGCCGTAGTAGTCGTTGAACGCCTTCAGGTTGTCGAGGTCGAGGTAGCAGGCGACGGAGTCGGGCTCGCCCGCGGTGAGCCGGCGCTCGATCTCGTCCTGGATCGCGTCGGCGCCCGGCAGCTGCGTGGTCGGCGAGGCGCCGAGCTCGCGCGCCTGGCGATCGAGCGCCTTGCCGACGCGCGCGAGCAGCTCCGCGGCGTCGAACGGCTTCACCATGTAGTCCTCGGCACCGCTGCGGAACGCGCGGACCTTGTCCGCGGTGTCGCCGCGCGCCGACAGGAACATGATCGGGGCCATCGAGATCTGCGGATCGGCGCGGATCATCTCGGCGGTGCGATACCCGTCGATGCCGGGCATCAGCACGTCCATCAGGATCATGTCGGGCCGGAACCGGCGCGCCTCGGCGAGCGCGGCGTTCGCGTTGCCCGCGTCGCGGACCTGGTATCCGCCGAGCTCGAGCACCTCGCGGCAGATCATGCGGATCGACGGATCGTCGTCGACCACGAGCACGCGCGGCGCCTCGCGGCGGCCGGACTCGACGAGGCGGAGGCAGGCGTCGCGGAACACCGCCGGCTGGATCGGGAAGTCGAGCAGGTCGTCAGCGCCCGCGGCGAGCAGATCGGTCTTGCGGTCCGCATCGCCGACCACCATCACGGCCGTCTTCGCGGTGTCGGGGTCGTGCTCGAGGATCGCGAGCAAGGGCAGGGCGTCCGCCATCGCCCCGGCGACGACCGCGAGGGCAGGGTGCTCGGTGCGCGCCGTGGCGAGCGCGGTGTCGACGTCGTTCGCGACCAGCACGCGGTCGGTCAGCGACATCAGCAGGCCCTTGAGGAGCAGCGCGCGGCGCGGGTCGTCGTCGACGACGAGCGCGCAGGCGTTCTCCCCGAGGCCGCGGCGCCGCGGCGCCGCGTCGTGCGGGCTCGGCGGCTGGGCGTTCTTGTCGGACTTCGCGGAGACGGGGAGCGTGAACACGAACTTCGTGCCCGTCGCGTTGGACTCGACCCAGATCCGCCCGCCGTGGGCCTCGATGATCGTGCGCGAGATCGAGAGGCCGAGCGCCGTGCCACCGACGCGCCGGCTCGACGCCGAGAACGGCTCGAACACGCGCTCGCGATCCTCGGGCGGGATCGGGTCGCCGCTGTTGTGGACCGACACGCCGACCGCGTCCTGCGAGAGCGGCGGTCCGAACACCTGCACGTCGATCACCGCGCCGGTGGGCGAGAACCGGATCGCGTTCGTGAGGAGGTTACCGAGCACCTGCGCGAGGCGCTCCGGGTCGCCGAGGATCGAGATGTCGTCCGCGGAGGCGCCGAGCACGATCGTGAGCTGCTTGGTGTCGGCGGCGGCGCGATAGCGATCGATGACCTCGCGCGCGAGGCGATCGAGCTGGACCGGCGCCGCGGCGACGGTGATCGAGCCCGCCTGCGCGCGCGCGAGGTCGAGCAGCTGATCCACCAGCTGGTTCATCCGCGTCGCGGCCTGGCGCGCCATGTCGACGTAGCGCAGCTGCCGGTCGGACAGCGCGCCCGCGTATCCCGACAGCACGATGTCGAGGGCGCCGGCGATCGACGTCAGCGGCGTCCGCAGCTCGTGCGACATCACCTGCGCGAACTCCGCGCGGCGGCGGGCGACGTCGGCGGTGTCGCCGAGGTCGCGCAGGATCACGATCGCGCCCGTCGCGCGCGAGGCATCCGCGTTGCGCAGCGGCGTGACGACCGAGTGGAGCACCCGGTCGCCGATCCGGACCTCCTCGCGGATCGGGTGACCATCGCTCGCGCCGGCGGCGAGGTCGAACGGATAGAACCCGACGACGTCCTTCAGGTACGTGGTGTTCACCACCGCGTCGGACGGGATGCCGAGCATCTCGCGCGCTGTGCGATTTACGAACACCTCGCCCGTGCGGGTGTCGGCGAGGATCGCTCCATCGGCCATCGCCATGATGGAGTCGTGCAGCGCCGACGGCCCCAGAGACATCTGCAAGCAATGATACCGAATTAGCAGCCGGTTAGGACATGCCGCCGGAGGTGGGCCGATGTGGGAGCCGCGAAAACTCAGGCGTCTTCGGCATCTTGCCGGCGGAACGTCCGCTCGAGCGCGGCGTAGTACCCGCCCTTCGCCACCAGGGCGTCGTGGCTGCCCTGCTCGATCACCGTGCCCTTGTCGACCACCACGATGAGGTCGGCGTTGCGGATGGTCGACAGCCGGTGCGCGATGACGAGCGTGGTCCGGCCCTTCATCAGCTCCGCGACGCCGTGCTCGATCAGCCGCTCGGCTTCCGGATCGACGTGCGCGGTCGCCTCGTCGAGGATCAGGATCTCGGGATCGCGCAGCAGTGCGCGCGCGAACGCGACGAGCTGGCGCTCGCCCGCCGAGAAGTTCGAGCCGCGCTCCGCGACCCGGGTGTCGAGGCCGCTCTCGCGCCGCGCGAGCGCGCGGTCGAGCCCGACGCGCTTCACCGCCGCGTCGATCTGTTCGCGCGTGTAGGCCTGGCCCATCGCGATGTTCTCGAGCAGCGTCCCCGCGAACAGGATCACGTCCTGCGAGACGACGGTGATCCGCCGGCGCAGCTCGGCGAGCGGCAGGTCCCGGATGTCGACGCCGTCGATCTGGATCGCCCCGCTGTCGCGCTCGTAGAGCCGGGTCAGGAGCTTGATCACCGTCGACTTGCCGGAGCCCGTCGCGCCGACGACCGCGACCGTCGCACCCCGCGGCACGATCATGTCGAGGCCGCGCAGCACGGGCTCGGCGCCGTAGCTGAACCGCACGTCCGTCAGCACGATGGCGGGTCCGGTCGTGTCGGGGCGGACGACCGCGCCGCGCCGGGCCTGCGGATCGTCGCCGCCGTCGGGCTCGTGGGTGTCGAGCAGCTGGAAGATCCGCTCGCTCGCGGCCATCGCGCCCTGCATGACGGCGTACTTCTGCGACAGGTCGCGGACGGGGATGAAGAACTTGTTGATGTACTCGATGAACACCACGACCACGCCGATCATCGCGAGGCTCTCGGTGCGGTGACCCGCCGCGTACCAGACGACGATGCCGATCGACACCGAGCCGATCGCCTCGACGATCGCGTACATCATCGAGTCCGCGCGGATCTGGCCGAGGTAGGCGTCGCGGTGGCCGGCGTTGATCTCGTCGTACTCGCGCTGCGCCGTCGAGGCCCGGCCGAGCAGCTGCACGACCTTGATGCCGGACAGGTGCTCCTGCGCGAACGCGTTCATCGCGGCGAGCCGCACGCGGATCTGGCGGAACGAGGCGCGCATCAGCCGCCGCGCGTACTCGACGAGCACGATCAGGAACGGCAGGGTGAGGAACACGAGGGCGGTGAGGCCCGCGTCGATCGTGAGCATCACGATCACGATCGCGATCATCTTGATGAAGTCGGAGATCAAGGTGATCGCGCCCTGCGCGAACATCTCGTTCAGGCTCTCGATGTCGTTCGTCATGCGCGTCATCAGGCGCCCGACCGGGATCCGGTCGAAGAACGCCGCGCGCTGGGACAGCACCTTGTCGAAGATCGCGATCCGCAGCGCGTGCATCGTGCGCTGCCCGGCGAGCTGGAGGTACCAGATCTCGCAGAACTGCATGCCGCCCTGCGCGAGCACGAGCCCCATGTAGATCGCGGCGTCGATCGGGAGCGCGGCGATGTCGCCGGTCAGGATGTGTGCGGTCAGCGCGTAGC
This sequence comes from Myxococcales bacterium, assembly GCA_016794545.1. GTDB lineage: Bacteria > Myxococcota_A > Polyangia > Haliangiales > Haliangiaceae > JABFXX01. Next base: position 1,016 of record JAEUJX010000712.1, on the reverse strand, counting down.
GGAACATCGCGGGCTGCGCGAGCTCGAGCGCGATCGACAGCGGCATGAACAGCGCCCACGCGAGGAGCAGCTTCCAGTGCGGCTTGATGTAGGGCCACAGCCGGCGCATCAGCGCGACGTCGTACGCCTTGCCGAGCACGACCTCCTCGGCGCCCGCGCCACGCGCGCCGGCCATCACGCGCCGCCCTTCGCCACCTCGGTGTCGAGCTGGCTCTTGTAGAGGTCCGCGTAGGTGCCGGGCTGGGCGAGGAGCTCCTCGTGCGTGCCGCGCGCGACGACCTTGCCGTGGTCGAGCACGATGATCTGATCGGCGTCCTTGATCGCGGCGACGCGGTGGCTGATCAGCACGGCGGTGCGGCCGCTCATCACCTCGCGCAGGTGCCGGAGGATCGTGCGCTCGGTCTCGGCGTCGACCGACGACAGCGAGTCGTCGAGCACGAGCAGGCGCGGCGCCGAGGCGAGCGCGCGGGCGAGCGCGACGCGCTGCCGCTGGCCGCCCGAGAGCGTGATGCCGCGCTCGCCGACGATCGTGCCGAGCCCCTCCGGCATCGCGGAGAGGTCGCGCGCGAGCCCGGCGGCGGTCGCGGCGCCGGTGACCTTCGGCTCCTCGCGGAGGTCCGCCGACTGCGCCATGCCGACCACGCGCTCGAGCTCCTTCGCGCGCGCGGCCGGGATCGCGGTGCCGCCGCCGTACCCCATCGCGATGTTGTCCGCGATCGTCGTCGAGAACAGGAACGCCTCCTGCGGCGCGTAGCCGATCTGCGCGCGGAGCGACGCGATCGGCAGCGTCGTGACGTCGCGGCCGTCGAGGAACACCGTGTTCGGAGGGACATCGATCAGTCGGGTCAGCGCGTCGACCAGCGTGCTCTTGCCGCCGCCGGTCCTGCCGACGATCGCGGTGACCGTGCCGGGCTCGAGCGACAGCGACACGCCGTCGAGCAGCGCGCGCTCGCCCGCCTTGATCGTCAGGTCCTTGATCTCGACGGCGGCGGGCGTCGTCGATGCGGGGAGTGGCT
>JAEUJX010000711.1 GCA_016794545.1 Myxococcales bacterium | reverse complement strand
GAACGCCGCTGTCAGCTCGAGCTTGCGTCGATCACGCAGATCCTCGGCGTTCCGGCGATGCACGCTCCCATGCTCCGTCCTTAGCCTCCGCTCTCTGAAGATCTGGTTTCGGTGAGCGGACTTGGGTCGTCAGGTTATGGGCTGCGCTCTAGCTGCCGCGCTGCTTGCGGTGGACCACGTAGGCGAGCACCGCGGCGAGCGCGATCGCGATGCCGAGGATGAGCGGCCTGGGGATGCGCTTCTTCCCGCTCGCATCGGTCGCCCCGGTGCACAGGCCGTCGCCGACCAGCGGGGCGTCGTCGGCCGCGGCGAACGCGACCTCGATGCCGTCGTCCATGAGCGGGCCGCCCGGACCGACGAACTTGTAGTCGTGGGCGGGGTCGGCGGCGGCGCCGATGCGGGTATGACCGATCCGGGTGCCGAGGCCGTCCTCGACCCGGACCTCGGTCTCGCCCGGGTTCGGGACGCGGAACCGGTCGCGCAGGAGGAGGGTGTGCTTGCCGCGCGCGGAGGCCAGGCAGGGGAACGCGATCAGGTCGACGGAGAACGAGCCGGCGGCGACCTGCGGGGCGCCCATCCCGGTGGCGACGGTGGTCCAGACGACCGGCTGGGTGGCGCCGTCGAGGGTGAGCTCGAGAGCACCGGCGACCTCGGAGGACAGCTTCTTGCCGAACGCCTGCGCCTCGTCGTCGGAGATCTGGCCGTCGCGGTTGGCGTCGATCGACGGGCGGAGCTTGGCGCCCGGGACCTCGCCGAAGAAGACGGTGTAGGCGATCCGGACGCGGTCCGCGCCCGGCGTGATCTTGAGGTAGCGGTTGTTGTCGTCGACGGACGGCGCGACGTGCGCTGCCGCGGGTAGCCCGGCCAGCGTGATCGCCAGCACCAGGAGGGCAGGGGGACGACGCATGGCGGCATCCTGCCATGGTCTAGAGTCCCCAGCACGGCGCGCCCCGTGGCCGATTCTTCCCGTTGACCAGGCGTTTTGCTTCGTGGTCAAGTCCCCGGCGATGAGGAAGCTTACGGGTGCTCTCTGTCTGCTCGCGGGTGCAACGTTCGTCGGCGCGTGCGGCGACGACGGAGGAGGCGGCAAGGAGTTGTTCCCGCCGAAGCCCGAGTGCATGGGCGCGGACATCAACGCGTACCAGGGCATGCCGCAGCAGGTGATCTCGAAGCTCGAGATCGGTGCGGCGTCCGATGGCTTCGACCTCGACGGCGATGGCGACCCCGACAACAAGTTGGCTGCCGTTGCGAGCCTCGCGAAGAGCGCGATCGACGACTCGTTCAAGAACTACTCGATCGTGATCCCGATCGAGTTCTTCGGGCTCGAGACCGGCGCCGACGAGTGCGTGAAGTTCGCCATCTACCTCGGCGCGTACGTCACCGATGCCGACGCGGACGGCAAGAAGGCGTTCATCGAGAAGGGTGACTGCAACGACACGAACACGACCGAGGGCAAGGCGATCCACCCGGGCGCCACGGAGAACGAGACCAACCTCGTCGACGACGACTGCGACGGCAAGGCCGACGAGAACGCGCAAGATCAGGTCTCGCAGAACATGACCGACGCTGATGGCGACGGCGTGTCGCCGAACGGTGGCGACTGCGACGACCGTCCGGGCATGGGCATGGGCATCAAGCCGGGCAACCCGGAGATCTGCGGCGACGGGCTCGACAACGACTGCGACGGCGTCGCCGACCGCAGCGTCGACGCGCAGGGCAACGTGACCGCGTGCAGCCCGTTCGATCCGGGCAAGGCCGACATCTACCTCGACAAGCTGTCGTTCGTGGAGGGCACGACGAACCAGCCGATCATCACGTTCCGCGACGGCACGGTGTCGGCGTCGGGCGAGCTGCTCGCCGGTCCGTCGCTGTTCTCGGTCGCGATCCCGGTGACCGACGGGATCACGCTCGACCTCAAGATCTCGGGCGCGACGATCAAGGGCCAGATCCAGGGCTCGGGCGCGAGCATGCGCGTGACCAACGGCCACCTCGGCGGCGTGATCGACGCGAAGACCGCCGACACGATCCGCGGCCTCGAGGTCGAGCAGATCGGCCTGACGCCGGAGAACTCGCTGCTCGACGCGACGTTCGCGAACCTCCTCGGCCCGCTGCTCGCGCTGCCGAAGGCGTCGGCGTCGGTGACCAAGAAGTACACCGGCTGCCGCACGCCCGACATCGATGTCGACGGCGATGGCCTCGAGGCGTTCTGCGACAGCGATCCGAACGACGAGCTGAAGTTCGTCGACGTCTGCATCGACGGCGACGGCACCGAGATCAAGGACATGCCGGGCATGGAGTGCAGCGCCGCGCAGAAGAACGGCAAGAACCGCTTCGTCGACGGCATCTCGGTCGAGCTGAACTTCGAGACCGTCGGCGTCAAGTCGATCAAGCCGCCGCGCACGTAGGGATGTCCTCGACCCTGCTGCTGGCGTCGGCCTCGCCGCGCCGGCGCGAGCTGCTCCAGCGCGTCGGGCTCGTGCTCGAGGTGCGCCCGGCCGACGTCGACGAGACGCCGCTCGAAGGCGAGCCGCCCGAGGTCTACGTCGCCCGGCTCGCGCGGGCGAAGGCCGCGGCCGCGCGCTCGCGCCCGGACGAGTGGATCCTCGCCGCCGACACGACGGTGACGCTCGACGGCCAGATCCTCGGCAAGGCCGAGTCTCCGGAGGAGGCGGCGAAGATGCTGCGCTGGCTCTCCGGCAAGACGCACCAGGTCGTCACGGCGTTCGCGCTGACCGGCGAGCGCGATGGGCAGCCGGTCGTGCGCGAGGGAACCGTCTCGTCCGACGTCACGTTCATCGAGCTCGACGCCGCCACGCTCGCCGACTACGTCGCGAGCGGCGAGTGGCGCGGCAAGGCCGGCGCCTACGCGATCCAGGGCATCGGTGCGGCGCTGGTCGCGGGCGTCGGCGGCTCGGTCACCAACGTGATCGGCCTGCCGCTCGTCGAGGTGCTCGCCGCGCTGCGCGACGCCGGCGGCCCCGTGCCGCGGTTCGCCGCGGGTACGCCGGCATGAACTGGCCGGAGACGATCGGCGAGCGCTGGCGCGAGGTCCGGGCGCGCGTCACCGAGGCCTGCGCGACCGCCGGCCGCTCACCCGACTCCGTCACGATCATCGCCGTCTCGAAGACGCACCCCGCCGCCGCGATCCGCGAGGCGCTGGCCGCGGGCGCGACCGACTTCGGCGAGAACTACGCGCAGGAGCTCGCGACGAAGATGACGGAGGTCGTCGATCCGCGCATCCGCTGGCACTTCATCGGCCGGCTCCAGAGCAACAAGGCCAAGCTCGTCGCCGGCAAGGTCGCGCTCGTCCACGCGGTCGACTCGGCCTCGCTCGGCGCCGAGCTCGGCAAGCGCGCGGCCGGCGTGGTCCAGCCCGTGCTCATCTCGGTCAACATCGCCGGTGAGGCCACGAAGGGCGGTGTCTCGCCGGCGGACGCCCCCGCGCTCGCCCGGTCCCTCGCGGCGACCTCCGGCATCCGCCTCGACGGCCTCATGACGATGCCGCCGCCGTCGGAGGACCCGGAGGCGAGCCGCCCCGCGTTCGAGGCACTCGCGGCTCTCCGCGACCGGCTCGCCGCCGACCTCGGCTTGCCGCTCCCCGTCCTGTCGATGGGGATGTCCGGCGACTACGAGGTCGCGATCGCCGCAGGCGCGACGCACGTCCGGGTGGGCACCGCGATCTTCGGTGTCCGAGAATAGGGACGGTCTCAACTTGCTCAACGTACGGTGGCTAATCGACCGTAACGTTTGACGCCCGAGTGCCGGACTCAACGAGCTCCGTCCCGGGCGCCCGAGGCGCCCGGGACGGCAACCGTGCGCCGAGGAGGGCCAACTTGAGTCCGTCCCGGGGCGGGCAGCGATTTCGCGCGGTTCGCGTCCGCACGTTGAGCAAGTTGAGACCGTCCCTCCTTCGGACACCGGCCGTTTTTCGCGCGTGTCCGACCCCTCGTGTAGCGTCGGGACATGCGCATCCTCGGGCTCGATCCCGGCAGCCGCGTGTGCGGCTATGGGGTCGTCGACTCCGAGGCGGGCGAGCTGCGGTACGTCGAGTGCGGGATCCTGACCGCGCCCGAGAGCCAGCCCATGGAGCAGCGGCTCGGCGAGATCGCGCGGGGTTTGCGCGAGGTGTGCGCGGAGCTCGCGCCGACGATCGTCGCGGTCGAGGACGTGTTCGTCAACCACAACCCGCGCAGCGCGCTCGCGCTCGCGCAGGCGCGCGGGATGGCGCTCGCGGTGATCGGCCTCATGGGCCTCGGTGTCGCGAGCTACTCGCCGGCGACCGTGAAGAAGGCGGTCAGCGGATCGGGGAAGGCGGAGAAGGCGCAGATCGCGCGGATGGTGCAGGCGCTGATCGGACTGCGGAGCCTTCCCAGGGCAGACGCGACGGATGCGCTCGCGGTGGCGATCACCCACGGGCGGCTCGTGCGGCCGATGGCCGCGAGGCTCGTGCCCGCCGTGGTAAGAGCGAGGGCGACATGATCGCGAGGCTCGAGGGCACGCTGCTCCGCGACGGCGATCGCGTGATCGTCGACTGCCAGGGTGTCGGCTACGAGGTCACGTGCTCGGCGTACACGGTGGCGTCGCTGCCGAGCCACGGCGAGCGGGTCGTGCTGCGCGTGTACACGCAGATGCGCGAGACGGCGATCGCGCTGTTCGGCTTTCACGACGCGCACGAGCGCGACCTGTTCGACCTGCTGATCACGGTGAAGAACGTCGGGCCGTCGACGGCGATCGCGATCCTGTCGGGCGCGGGACCGCGCGACATCGCCGCGCTGATCGCGCGCGAGGACGTGCCGGGCCTGACCAAGATCAAGGGCATCGGCAAGAAGACGGCCGAGCTGCTCGTCGTCGAGCTGCGCGAGAAGTGCGAGCTGCTCGTGCTGAGCTGGAACGCCGCCGGCGGCATCAAGCCCGGCGCGGCGCCCGCGGGCACCGTCCGCACGGCGAAGCTGACCCGGCACCCGCTCCTCGGCGAGGTGATGACGGCCCTCATCAACCTGGGCTGGCGGCCGGCCGAGGCGGAGGGCGCGGTGGCCGAGCTGCCGGTCGACGAGAGCTCGACGCTCGAGGCGCTGCTGCGCCAGGCGCTGCGGAGCATGCCGAGGTGACCCGCAAGAAGCACACGGACGGGCCGTCGGGCGCCGGGGAGCCGGAGTCGCCGCGCGAGGTCGCGCCCGAGCCGAAGGGCAGCGAGAAGGCGTGGCAGGCCGCGCTGCGGCCCAGGACGTTCGACGAGTACATCGGCCAGCGCGAGCTGATCGACAACCTCAAGGTCAGCGTCCGCGCGGCGAAGCAGAACGGCTGGCCGCTCGATCACTTCCTGTTCGCCGGGCCGCCCGGCCTCGGCAAGACCACGCTCGCGCACGTCATCGCGAACGAGCTCGGCGTGAACCTCCACGTCTCGAGCGGCCCCGCGATCGATCACAAGGGCATGCTCGCGTCGCTGCTCACCTCGCTCGGCGAGGGCGACGCGCTGTTCATCGACGAGATCCACCGCCTCGCGCCGGTCGTCGAGGAGAACCTCTATCCGGCGATGGAGGACTTCCGGTTCGATCTGTTCATCGGCGATGGCCCGCACGCGAAGGCCGTGACGATGCAGCTGCCGCGGTTCACGCTGCTCGGCGCGACCACGCGCATGGGCCTCCTGTCCGCGCCGCTCCTCGATCGGTTCGGCTTTCACTGGCAGCTCCGCTACTACGAGCTCCCCGACATGTGCGCGATCGTGAAGCGCTCCGCGCAGCTGATCGGCGTGACGATCGACAAGGACGGCGCCACCGAGATCGCGCGCCGCGCCCGCGGCACGCCGCGCATCGCGAACCGCCTGCTCCGCCGCGTGCGCGACTTCGCCGCCGTCGAGCGCGACGGGGCGATCGACGGCGACATCGCCGGCTCCGCGCTCGATCGCCTCGCCGTGGATCACGCCGGCCTCGACACCCTCGATCGCGCGTACCTCTCGGTGATCTGCGAGCGCTTCGACGGCGGCCCCGTCGGTATCGAGGCCGTCGCCGCGTCGCTCTCGGAGGAGCGCGGCACGCTCGAGGAGGTCGTCGAGCCGTTCCTCCTCCAGGTCGGCTTCATCGCGCGCACGCCGCGCGGCCGCGTCGCCACCGCCGCCGGTTACCAGCACATGGGCCTCGCCGCGCCGACCAAGGCGCCGAGCGGCGGCACCGGCAGCGCGCAGGGCCGGCTGTTCTGACGACGAGCTCGCGCCGCCCGTGAGCGGCGGGTGAGGGGTCTCTCGCGGACCGCCGCGAGGCAGTACCGTGGAACCGTGAAGCTCCTGCTGGTGGCTGGAGTGCTCGCGCTACCGGCGTGCAGCATCCTCTACAACCCCAACAACGTCGGCGATCCGGTGGTGCCCGACGCGCCGAGCGACGTGGCGACCGACGCCCGGGCCGACGCCGCCGTCGAT
>JAEUJX010000531.1 GCA_016794545.1 Myxococcales bacterium | reverse complement strand
GTGCTACCCGTAGGTCCCCGTTTTCCATGACCGCCGCCGTCGCCAAGCCGCTGTTCTCGTATCGCCCGTACTGGGCGAAGCGGTTCGGGATTGCCCCGTTCCTGCCGACGACGCGCGCCGAGATGGACGAGCTCGGCTGGGACTCGTGCGACATCGTGCTCGTGACCGGCGATGCGTACGTCGATCACCCGAGCTTCGGCATGGCGCTGATCGGGCGCCTGCTCGAGTCGCACGGCTTCCGCGTCGGCATCCTCGACCAGCCCGACTGGAGGAGCGCCGAGGCGTTCCGCGAGCTCGGCGCGCCAAATCTGATGTGGGGGGTGACCGCCGGGAACATGGACTCGATGGTCAACCGCTACACGAGCGACCGCCGCGTGCGCAGCGACGACGCGTACTCGCCCGACGGCGCCGCGGGCCTGCGCCCCGATCGCTCGGTGATCGTCTACGCGCAGCGCTGCCGCGAGGTCGCGCCGGAGGTGCCGCTCGTGATCGGCGGCATCGAGGCGAGCCTGCGCCGCATCGCGCACTACGACTACTGGAGCGACAAGGTCCGGCGCTCGGTGCTCGTCGACTCGCACGCCGACCTCCTCGTGTTCGGCAACGCCGAGCGCGCGATCGTCGAGATCGCGCACCGCCTCGCCGCGCGGGAGCCGATCGCGCAGATCCGCGACCTGCGCGGCACCGCGTTCCTCGGCGCGCGCGACGGCTTCTCCGAGATCGACTCCACCACGCTCGACACGCCGGGGCCCGTCGCGCCTCCTCCCGATCCGTACGCGATGGAGGCCGAGCGCCAGCAGGCGCCGTGCGCGACCGGCGAGCAGGCGCCCGCCGAGGCCCCGCTGATCCAGCTCACACCGAAGAAGGCGCGGCGCGAGACCCAGGCGATCCGCATGCCGAGCTTCGAGCAGGTGAGCGCCGATCCGGTGCTCTACGCGCACGCGTCGCGCATCCTCCACCTCGAGCAGAACCCCGGGAACGCGCGGCCGCTCGTGCAGCGCCATGGCAAGCACGACGTGTGGATCAACCCGCCGCCGCTGCCGCTCACCACGCCGGAGATGGACGCGCTCTACGAGCTGCCGTTCTCGCGCCTGCCGCACCCGAAGCACCAGCCGACGAAGCTCCCCGCGTACGAGATGATCAAGCTCTCGGTGACGATCCTGCGCGGCTGCTTCGGCGGCTGCTCGTTCTGCTCGATCACCGAGCACGAGGGTCGGGTCATCCAGAGCCGCTCGGAGAAGTCGATCCTCCACGAGATCGAGAAGATCCGCGACACCACGCCCGGCTTCACCGGCAACATCTCCGACCTCGGCGGTCCGACGGCGAACATGTACCGAATGGCCTGCAAGAGCCGCGAGATCGAGGCCGCCTGCAGGAAGCCCTCCTGCGTGTTCCCCGGCATCTGCGACAACCTCGGTACCGATCACGGCCCGCTCGTCCAGCTCTACAAGAAGGCGCGCGCCATCCCCGGCATCAAGCGCATCTTCATCGCCTCCGGCGTCCGCTACGACCTCGCGGTCCGCTCGCCGGAGTGGATCCGCGAGCTCGCGCAGCACCACACCGGCGGCTACCTGAAGATCGCGCCCGAGCACACCGAGGACGAGCCGCTGCGCCACATGATGAAGCCGGGCATCGGCGCCTACGATCGGTTCAAGGAGCTGTTCGACCGCTACACGAAGGAAGCGGGCAAGGAGCAGTACCTGATCCCGTACTTCATCGCGGCGCACCCCGGTACCACCGACGAGGACATGCTGAACCTGGCGCTCTGGCTCAAGCGCAACGGCTTCCGCCCGGATCAGGTCCAGGCGTTCCTCCCGTCGCCGATGGCGAGCGCGACCGCGATGTACCACACGGGCTATAACCCGCTACGTTCGCTCAAAGCCAAGGAGCGCGTGCACGTGGTCAAGGACCTCGAGACGCGCCGCCTGCACAAGGCGCTGCTCCGCTATCACGACGCGAACAACTGGCCGATGATCCGCGACGCCCTGAAGCGCATGGGCCGCGAGGACCTGATCGGCGGCTCCAAGCACCACCTCGTCCCGCCGTGGCAACCGGCCGGCACGGGCGGCAAGGCCGAGGGCTTCCGCGGCGGCGGTAGCTTCCGCGGCGGCAAGCCGAAGAGGGGCGCGGCGCTCACGCAGCACACCGGCCTCCCGCCGCGCGCGGGCACGAAGACCAAGCGTCGCTGATGAGCGACGTCCAATCCTTCGACGAGGCCAGCGCGCGGCTCGAGTACCACGCCGGAAACGGGTACGCAGCCTTCGACGTGCCGTCGTTCGTCGCGATGCCCCGGCCGTACGCTGGGCTTCATCAAGCCGCATACGACGATGTCACGAGCGAGTTGTCCGGGCCGGACAAAGCGTTTGCGCATGATGTGCAACAATTAGGTCGGACCTAATACTTGTACACTGGAGGCATGGGGCGAGCGTTCGTGGTCCTGGCGTTGCTGTGCTCGATCGCGCGGGCGGACGACATCCCGAAGCTGTCGCTCGCGCCGCCGGGGAAGGCGCAGGTCGCCGAGGGCAAGAAGAAGAACGTGGCGGCGCTGATGCTGCACCGCGCGAAGAAGTACGACGCGGCGGTCGCGGGATACATCGACGCGCTGAAGGCGGACCCGTCGAACACGATCGCCCGGTACAACCTGGCGTCGGTGCTCGTCACGAAGGGCGACACGAAACGGGCGCTCGACGTGCTCGCGCAGTTCCAGGTCACGGCATGTGACTTCTGCTTGCAGCGGCTGCGCGACGCACAGGCAGACAAGGAGTGGAAGCCGCTGTGGGCCGACGCGCGGTTCAAGAAGATCGTCGCGTTTGCTCCGCCGGCGGCCGCTCCCGCTCCCCCGGCGGCAGGGAAGGTCGGGCCGCCGGCCCCGATCGCGGAGGTACAGATCGAGACGGCGAATCATCCCGACCGTTACGACGATCCGATGCCGCTCGCCACCGATCGGATGCGCGTGCACGTGTGGACCGTGATCGACCCTGGCTTCTACAGCTCGCCGAAGCTCGACATCGTGCTGATCGGGGCGAAGGGCGAGGTGTCGCGCACCCCGCTGTTGCCGGCGATGGAGAGGCACCGCTCGATCGAGGTCGCGGTGCCTGGCGCCGGGCACTATGCGATCGAGGTGGTGCGCGACGGCAAGGTCGTCGGCGGCGCCGAGGTGTTCGCGCGCGAAACCCGGTGCGTCGACGGCAGCCGCAAGGTGTCGCTGTCGACGGGAGGCGTCGCCGAGGTCCGGTACCAACCGTTTGGCCCGGGCGCCCAGGTCCGGTTCGAGCACCACGCGTTGCTGAGCGGCGATGGCGTGGCGCGAGTGGAGTGGTGGCGCGGCGGCAAGCGGGTGAAGGAGGAGGAGGTCGAGCTCGCGCGCGATCTGGATGCGGCGTGCCCGCTCGCGCCGGTGAGCGACCGGCTCGACGTGCCCGATCAGCTGGCCGAGAAGACGGCATGGGAAGCGCGGATCTACGAACGCGGTGCGCAGGCGTACGCGCTGACGTATGCGAAGAGCGAGGTCACCGTGAAGGCGATCAAGACTCCGGCGAAGCTCGGGTACGAGAAGCCCGCGGATGCGAAGATGGCGGCGGAGGCGGCGGCACTGCGCGCGAAGCTGCGCGGGACGAAGGACACGGGACCGCTGACCGACGCGGAGCTGCCGATCCCGGCGACGGCGCCGCAGGTGTTCTCGCGGAGCGCGAAGGAGACGGCGTTGAAGCTCCCGAAGCGGCCGGCTGTCTCGCCGGATGGAAAGGTGATCGCGTACGACAACGAGGTCGAGTTCTACATGTTCGAGGGCCAGTGTGCGCCCCCGGCGGGCCGCACGATCGAGCTCGTGGCGGTGAAGGATCCGGTCGCGGTGGCGACCTACGATCCGTCGACGTTCGAGCCGCTCGTGTGCGGCGTCGACAAGCTCGCGGGGGGCTTCACCGCGGCGCAGATCGGCGATGACTACCGCTGGCAGATCAAGGACGGCAAGGGCGCGGTGGTCGCCGAGCTCGATGGCAGCGGCGCGAACCACGCCGAGCTCTGCTACTCGGCGAAGCGGCGGGTCGCCGTGCTGATGGCGCATGGGCAGCTGGGCGGCGAGTGCGACGTCGTCGGCGGCTGGTGGCCCGTCGCCGCGAAGTACTGAGCCGCTCCCGCATCGCACATCGGAGCCTTTTGTGGTCGCGCGCGCACGCGGTACTGTTCGGAAACCGTAATGGCCGCGACGCCCTCTCCTTCGCCCGAGGCGGAGATCGCGATCGGCAGCGTCCTCGATGGGCGCTACCGGATCGACGCGATCCTCGGCAGCGGAGGCATGGGCCGCGTCTACAAGGGCGAGCACACGGGCATCGGTCGGCCGGTCGCGATCAAGGTGTTGCACGCGGACCTGAACCGGAACCGCGAGGCCGCGCAGCGCTTCCAGCGCGAGGCGATGGCCTCGGGGCGGCTCGACCACCCGAACATCGTGAACGTCAGCGACTTCGGGGTCGTCGATCACGGCCCCTGCTACCTCGTGATGGAGGTGCTCGAGGGCGAATCGCTCGGTGCGCGGCTCGAGCGCGACAAGCGGATCGCGTGGCGCGAGGCGATCGAGATCCTGCGCGGTGTGCTGCACGGCCTGAAGCACGCGCACGAGCGTGGCGTCGTGCACCGCGACATCAAGCCCGACAACGTGTTCCTGACGCGCAAGGACGGCGAGCTCGTCGTCAAGATCCTCGACTTCGGCATCGCGAAGCTCTACGCGGGCGATCCCGACGATCCGGTCGCGACGCGCGCCGGTCTCACCGTCGGCACGCCCGCGTACCTGTCGCCCGAGCAGGCGGTCGGCGGCCTGATCACGCCCGCGTCGGACCTCTACTCCGCGACGATCGTGCTGTTCGAGATGATCACCGGCCGCGCGCCGTTCGAGGACAAGGACCCGCTCGCGATGCTCGGCGCGCACGTCAGCCGCGAGCCGCCGCGGATCGCCGACGTCGCGCCCGACGTGCCCGTGCCCGCGCTACTCGAGGACGTGATCCAGCACGGCCTGATCAAGACCTCGGCGACGCGCATCGGCAGCGCCGACGACTACATCGCCCACCTCGACGCGGTGATCGCGAGCGCGCGCCTCGGCAGCGCGCCGATCGTCCCGCAGCACGCGCCGGAGGCGATGGGCAGCGCACCGACCGCTTCGTTCCACACGCCGCCGCCGGGGGCGCCGTCACCGGGGGGCGCCGGGTCGCCGCACACGCCGCTGCCCGGCGCGATCTCGCATCACACGCCGCCGCCCGGCACGCTCTCTCCGCTCACGCCCTCGCCCGAGCCCGCGGGTCACGACAACACGATGATCCTGCTGACCGACAGGAAGTCGGAGCCGGCGATCGCCCCACCGCCGACGACCGCCTCGCCGACGCGGATGATCTCGCTCGACGCCGCGCCGCCCTTGCCGCGCAACTGGCTCCGCGTCGCCGCGCTCGTGATCGCCGGGTGTGGCCTGATCGCGATCATCGCGCTCGCCATGAGCCGCAAGAGTCCACCGCCGCCCGCCGACCCGCTCGCCGACAAGCCCGCGACCGAACCGAAGCCGAAGGCGAAGACCGTCGAGCCGAAGGCGAAGGAGCCCGAGAAGACCACGGAGGAGGAGCGGTTCCCGAAGCTGCCCTCGCTCGTCGATCCGGCCGAGAAGGATCAGCGCTTGAAGGCGCTGCTCCACGACCTCGAGAAGGGTAAGACCTGCACGGATCGCAAGGCCGCGATCCCCGGCCTCGTCGACCTCGGCGACGAGCGCGCCATCAAGCCGCTCCGCGCCGCGCGCTACCGCATGCGCGGCGGTCTGCTCGGCTTCAACAGCAGCAACACGAACAGCTGCCTCAAGGCCGACGCGGAGGCCGCGATCAAGTCACTCGGCGGCACGCTCAAGTAAGTCCGGCCCGGACAGATCGAGTTGCACACGAAGCGCATTAATTCGGTCGGACCTAATAAGGCTAACCGCTCGGCTTCGACTTCCAGTCCTTCTGCGTGAAGACCTCGAAGTCGACGACGAGGCACACCGGCTTGTCGGTGGCGTCGACGGCCCAGTAGGCGGCGAGCTCGCCGTTGCCGCAGGGCAGGGCGAGGGCGCGGCGGCCGTCGGTGAGCGGGACCTCGATGGGCTGGATACCGTTGGGGGCGGGCAGGGCGATCGGGCCGGGCGAGGCGCCGTTGCCAGCGTCGAGCAGCACGACCCAGCCGCTCGTGACGGTGATGCGCGGCAGGTCGTCGGGGGACTTCGGCTTCTTCTGGCCCTTGTAGTGGGCGACGGTCCACTTGTCGATCGGCGGCCGGCCGACGTGGATGACGATCGCGGCGAGGCGCTCCTTGTCACCGCCCTTGTCGCTCGAGTGCGCGACCGAGAGCATCACGCGGAACTGGCCGGGCGCGGGGACCGGGCGATCGTAGACGCGCCAGCTCTTCGGCGCGGCCGGATCCATGACGGCGAGCGCGCCGGAGCCGCCGGGGAGCTGGAGCGGGAGCATGCGCACGTCGATCTTGTGCGGACCGAACTGCTCGCCGTAGCGCAACAGACGACCGACATCGCGCGGCGCGATCAGCTCGTCGCGGTGCGCGGGCGGCGGAGGTGGCGGCGGTGGCAGCGGCAGCGACGGCCGGCCCGGGCGCTTCGGCTTGACCGCGACCTGCGGCAGCTTCGGCCTCGGAGGCTCCTCGACCTTCTTCCCCGGCTTCCCAGGCGCGGCCTTCCCGGATTTCGCTGGTTGCGCGGGCGTCGCGGCCTTCCCGGGCCTCGCCGACGGAGCGGGCGTCGCGGCCTTCCCGGGCCTCGCCGCCGGCGCGGGCGTCGCGGCCGTCCCGAGCCTCGCCGACGGAGCGGGCGTCGCGGCCTTTCCGGGCGTCGCCGACGGAGCGGGCGTCGCGGCCTTTCCGGGCCTCGCCGACGGAGCGGGCGTCGCGGCCTTCCCGGGCCTCGCCGACGGAGTGGGCGTCGCGGCGTTCCCGGGCTTCGCCGCTGGCGCCGGCTTCGTGGGCGCCGCCGCACGCTTCCCCGGTTTCGGCGCAGACGCCTTCTTCACGGCTCCCTTGCTCTTCGCCACGGCGGGCACGGTAACATCCCCGTATGCGGCGCGTGTGCTCCGAGTGCAAGGCCATCAACCGGATCCCGATCCGCCACCTGGCGGACACCGGGAAGTGCGGGAAGTGCGGCCACACCCTTCCGCCTCATTCGACGCCGATCGAGATCACCTCCGACACGCAGTTCGACGAGATCGTCGCCGGCGCGCGCGTCCCGGTGCTCGTCGACTTCTGGGCGAACTGGTGCGGTCCGTGCCGGACCGTCGCGCCCGAGGTCAAGAAGGCGGCCCACAACCTCGCGGGCAAGGCGCTCGTGCTCAAGGTCGACACCGACGCGCAGCCCGAGCTGTCGCAGCGCTACAGCGTGTCGTCGATCCCGAACTTCGCGGTGTTCAGCGGTGGTCGGCTGCTGCGGCAGCGCGCCGGCGCGATCGACCACCGCCAGCTCGAGCGCCTCGCGGTCGCGCCGCAATAGCGGTGAGCCCGACGAGCATCAGCAGCGAGGTCAGCGGGCCCGGCGACGAGCCGCTCGCACAGCCGCACGAGCCCATCGGCGTGACGTTCGCGTAGAGGTGGCTCGTCACGACGATGCGCTGATTGCCGTCGTCGACCAGCTCGATCCGATAGCGGTGGTGGCCGCCATCCTCGTCGGTGTACTTCAGCGTCTGATCGTCGCGCGCGACGTCGAGCTGCTTCACCTTCTCGCCGTCGCGCCACACCTGCGCGAACATGCCGGCGCCACCGGTGACGTGGATCTCGAGCGCCGCGCTCTGGACAGTGTGCTCCTCGTCGCCGATCGGGTGCCCCGACAGCGTGACCTCGACCAGCGGATCGTCGGGGCCACGCAGCTGCACGATCGTGCGGCCGTGGCGGACGGCGTCGACGATCGCGGCCTCGGAGAGGTTGTCGGCGTAGACCAGCGTGGTCGGGCTGCCGATCGGCGTGCCGGTCGCGCTGGTGTCCATGCCCGCGCGGTGGTCGTCGCTGCCGCCGATCGCGGCGATCTTGTGGCCGGCGTCGAGCTGCTCGTCCCACAGCGCGATCGCGCTCGGCGTGAACGCGCGCTCGACGAACTCCCACTTGCCCGTGATGACCTCGAGGCCGGCGACCCTGCTCCAGTCGGTGTCGGCGTGGCGCCACGCGCAGCCGATGCACGCGCCGCCGAGATCGAGCGTCGGGTGGTTGACGATGAAGATGCCGTCCTGCGCGGCGACCTCGTCGAGGATGCCGCCGACCTTGCGGCCGTCCTTGCCGATGCGGTGATCGATGTACGCGCTGGTGCCGACCGAGTTGCCGTGGCCCGCGTACGTCGTGATCTCGGCGCCGCGCAGGAACAGCACGTCCGGTGACATCGGCTGGAACGCCGCGATCAGCGCGTGCTGCGAGCTGGTGTTGTGGTCGCTGAGGTTGACGAAGTCGAGACCGCGGCTCTTCGCGAGCGTCGCGATCTGCGGGAACGTCGCGCTCGCATCGCCGCTCTCGACCGAGTGGACGTGGAAGTCGCCCTTGTACCAGCGGCGCTCTTGCGACAGCACCGCCGGCGCGAACGGCGCCTTCGGCAACACGGGCAGCGTCGCATTGTCGCGGCACGTGACGTCGATGGCGTAGTGGCCACCGGTCGCCGGATCGAGCTTCGCCTTTCCGATCGACACCGTCCACATGCCCGGCGTGATCGGCCCCGGCAGGTAGCTGCGCGACGACTGCTCGACGCCGATGATCGCGTCTTCGGTGTTGCCGCCGCCCCAGCCGCGAAACCCCTCGGGACTCCACACGCCCCAGTCGAGGATCACGAAGTCGGAGCCATCGGTGTGGCTGATCTGGATCTCGACGGTG
Source organism: Myxococcales bacterium (assembly GCA_016794545.1). GTDB lineage: Bacteria > Myxococcota_A > Polyangia > Haliangiales > Haliangiaceae > JABFXX01. Next base: position 22,808 of record JAEUJX010000531.1, on the reverse strand, counting down.
CCCGGCGGCACCGCGAACTGCACGTCCGCGTAGTCGCCGCCACCCGGCGGGACGTCGCCCTCGTAGTGCATCTGCGTGAGCACCGCGAGGAGGGGGAGCAGCACGTGCTCAGCGTATCACGCGGGCAATTCCGTCCACTCGGCGCTCTTCGTCCACAGGGCGGAGGCGAGCTGCGTGTCGTCGGCGACCTTGTTCGGGCGCTTCTCCTTGCCGCCGACGGTGTAGTAGCGGCCGGTCTGCGCGGCGAGGTCCGGGTCGGTCGCGCACACGAGCGTCGACGTCGCGCCCTCCTCGGGCGTGATCATCCACTTCTTCATGATCCACCGGAACGGAGGCGGGACGCGGCGCCAGACGTCGGTCGCGACCGTGCCCGGATGCACCGCGTAAGCGGTGACCTTGCTGCCCTCGAGCCGGCGCGCGAGCTCCTTCGTGAACAGCACGTTCGCGAGCTTGCTGACCTCGTACTCCTTCATGCCGACGATCGTCTGGTTCGCGCGCGTCACCGCGGCCCAGTCGATGTCCTTCGCGCGGTAGTGCGAGTGGCTCGCGACGTTGACGATGCGCGCCTCGCCGGTCTGCTTCATGCGGTCGAGGAGAAGGCGCGTCAGCAGGTAGTGGCCGAGGTGATTCGTGCCGAACGTCATCTGGTAGCCATCGACGGTCTTCGCACCGCGCTTCGCGACGAGGCCGGCGTTGTTGATGAGGCCGTGGATCTTCGGCTCCTTCGCGAGCAGCTGCTCGGCGCACGCGCGCACGCTCTTCAGATCCGAGAGATCGAGCGCGACGAAGTCGACCTGCTGGTTGCCGGTCTCCTGCTTGATCTCCTCGATCACCGGCTCGGTCTTGCTCTTCGAGCGGCACGCGAGCACCACGCGCGCACCGCGCCGGGCCAGCTCCTTCGCGGTCACCTTGCCGATGCCGGTGTTCGCTCCCGTGACGATATAGGTCTTGCCCGCGAGGTCCTGCGCCATGCGCGACACCATCGTGTCACCCACCACATCGCGCAAGGGGATGGCCGAAGATGTCTTGACCGCCCCCGTGAGCCTGGGCTACCGACGGCCAAACATGCGTCTCCGCACGGGTCTGGTCGCGTTCATCGTGGTCCTGGGATTGGTGCTGTTCGCCTCGCGGTCACGCGCCGAGGACGAGGATCAGCCCCCGGCAACGCCAACCGAACAAGGCTCGGCGGACGACGGCGACGGCAAGGCCGGTCCGGCACCTGCGGCCGGCGGCGGCTCGGCGGATGCGGATGGCGACGGGAAGCCCGACACCGCTGCGCGCGGCGGCTCCGCGGACGCCGACGGCGACGGCAAGCCGGATGGAGCGGCCGCGGGCTCCGCGGACGCCGACGGCGACGGCAAGCCGGATGGAGCAGCCGCGGGCTCCGCGGACGCCGACGGCGATGGCAAGCCCGACACGGCGGGCGCGGGCTCGGCGGATGCGGATGGCGACGGCAAGCCGGATGGAGCAACCGCGGGCTCCGCGGACGCCGACGGCGACGGCACGCCCGACGCGCTCGAGAAGCCGGTGCACGTCACCGCGGGCGACGCCGACGGGGATGGCAAGCCCGATGCGACCGAGGACTCCGACGGCGACGGGACGCCCGATGCCAAGGAGGACACGGACGGCGACGGCGTCTCCGACATGGACGAGCAGATCATGGAGGCCGACGTCGACGTCAACGCGGCCGACGCCGACGGCGACGGCGTGCCCGACGCGCAGGACGACGGCGACATCGACAACGACGGCGTACCGGATGCCGAGCAGGAGGATCCGCCCACCTCGCCGTTCGACTCCGACGGCGACGGTCACATGGACGCGGAGGAGATCGCGGAGCGCAAGGAGTTCGCCGAGTTCTTCGACGACATCCCGAACGCGCCCGACGACAAGGCGCTCGAGGCGCGCCCGAACGACCGCGAGCTCGCGCCGTCGATGACGGTCGAGCAGTTCCAGCAGGGCGTGCGCATCGCGAAGAAGATCGTCCTCGAGAAGATGATGAAGAAGATCGCGCGCTCGACCGACAAGAAGATGCGCACGTTCTCGCTGGTCGTGTTCGGCGTCTCCGGGCTCGGCCTCCTCCTCCTCCTGATGCCGCTGTTCCTGAACAAGAAGTACCCGGGGCAGGGCGGCAACCTCTTCAAGTACTCCGCGCTCGCGGCGGTCACGTTCATCGTCACCGTCAACCTGTTCGGCGGCGTGCTCTACGGCCTGCGCACGGTGCAGACGGCGCTGGCGAAGCACACGAACCCGGCCGTCGCGATCGCGACGGGCACGTTCGACACGCTCGACGAGCACGCCGAGGACTACATCGTGATGGGCAAGGAGCTGTTCATGCCCACCATCGAGCAGTTCCGGAACAACCCCGAGGAGCAGCCCGCCGTGCAGCTGCTCGAGAACGGCATCCGGATCGTCCAGGACGCGAAGGTGTTCCTCAGCGTCGCGAAGATGTTCAAGAAGGTCGACTTCCTGTTCAAGGCGCTGCCGATCGTCCTGACGCTGGTCACGCTGATCCTGTTCGTGCTCGCGATCAAGCCGACGCTCGTCGAGATCGTGAAGCTCCCGGCGAAGGCGGCGGCGGGCGAGGCCGGGGTCGGGAGGGAGATCGTGGCGGGCTCGCTCCGGCGCGTGAAGGGCGAGCTCCTCGCGTCGCTGTGCACCATCGGCTTCCTTGTCACGATCACGCTGCTCTCGGGCTGGGTGCTCGGCCAGGTCGTGAAGCCCGCGCTCGATGCGTTCCTCACCTACTTCAGCCTCACGGTCACGTACCTGCAGTTCGCCGAGGGCGCCTCGAGCGGCCTCGTGTTCGTGACGCTGTTCGCGGTGATCTTGTTCCTCGTCCTCAACCTCGCGACGTTGATCCTGTCGAGCGCGTTCTTCCTCGGCAAGACGCAGAAGATCTTCCAGGCGCGGTTCAACGAGGGCACGCCGATCTCGAACCACACGCGCTTCTTCAAGTGGGGCGTACCGTCGGTGCTGCTCGTGGTGGTCTACCCGTGGCTGTTCATGATCACGGCGGCGCTGATCCTCGACAAGATCAACGACAGCGTGATGGGCGATGCGATGAGCGCCGAGGCCATCTCGTGGGGCAAGATGCTGATGGCCGGTCCGGCGTTCCTCGTCGTCGGCTTCGTGGTGCTGTTCTGGGCGGTGCGCGGCCTCAAGGGCCTCGCGTTCCTCGCGACCTACAAGGTCAAGCCGAAGGCGCCGAAGGCGCCGAAGGTCGAGCACGCCACCTAGATCGGCCCGCTCGGCGCTCGGCTGTTGCGCGATCCCCGTTCGCTGTTGCCTGTTCTGTGTTCGGTGTTGTCGGGCGGCGTTCGGTTTGCGGCATGAGGGCTCGGCGCGCGTGCGCGAGCACGCTGGGTCCCCGCTCGCGTTCGGTCGCAGCGTTCCGACGCGCCAACGAGACCGTCTCGGGTCCTGAGAGGCGGCGACGTCCATCCGCTGGGTCGAGGAGCTGTGCTCGACTCTGCGTGCGTCGCTCGCCACCGTCCGAGCCCGCGACGCTTCCGGCGTTCGCGAGCCAGGCCAACACCGAACACAGAACAGGCAACAGGAAACAGGCAATTCTGGCGGCGTCTACGCCTTGAACGTCGTCGCCTCGAGCCCGTGGCGCTGGAGCAGGCGCCGGAAGTTCGTGCGGTCGAGGCCGGCGAGCCGCGCGGCCTCGGAGACCGAGCCCTTCGCACGCTCCATCGCCGTGATCAGGTAGCGCTTCTCGAACGCAGCCGTCGCGCGCCGCTTCGCCTCGGTCAGCGGCTCGAGCTCGCCGTCCTCGCGCGCCATCGACACCGGCATCGACTGGGAGGACGCGCTGCTGCGCGTGATCGCGCTCGGCAGCGAGTCGGGCACGATCACCTCGCCGTGGTGCAGCGCGACCGCGTGCATGATCGCGTTCTCGAGCTCGCGCACGTTGCCGGGCCAGCCATAGCCGGTCATCGCATCGAGGGCCTCGGGCGACAGCGCCGGCGGCTTGGTCCCGCCGTGCTTCTTGAGGAAGTGCGCCGCGAGCAGCGGCAGATCGTCGAGGCGCTCGCGCAGCGGCGGCACCTGGAGGACGACGACGTTGAGCCGGTAGAACAGATCCTGCCGGAACCTCTGCTTCTCGACGGCGACCGCGAGGTCCACGTGCGTCGCGGCGATCACGCGCACGTCGACCTTGCGCTCGAGGTTCGAGCCGACGGGGCGCACCTCGCCCTCCTGCAGCACGCGCAGGAGGCGCGCCTGCACCGCGAGCGGCATGTCGCCGATCTCGTCGAGAAATAGCGTGCCGCCGTCGGCCTCGACGAACACGCCGGGGCGGTCGGCCGTCGCGCCGGTGAACGCACCCTTCGCGTGGCCGAACAGCTCGCTGTCGATCAGCGTCTCGGGGATCGCGCCGCAGTTGAGCGCGACGAACCGCCGTGCCCCGCGCATCCCGCGCTCGTGCAGCGCGCGCGCGACCAGCTCCTTGCCGGTGCCGCTCTCGCCCTGGATCAGGATCGAGACGTCCTGGCTCGCGAGCCGCTCGAGCGCCGAGCGCAGCTTGCGCATCGCGGCCGAGGTGCCGACGAGCAGTCGATCGGTCGAGTGATCGAGCGCGCCCGGGATCCTCGCCGCCGCGAGCTGGCGGCGCAGCGACGAGTAGCGCGCGGCCGACTCCGTCATCGCGCCGAGCTCGTACGGACGGAATGGCTTGGTCAGGTAGTAGAACGCGCCGGCGCGCATGCAGGTCGTCGCGGTCTGCGCGCTGTTGTCGCCGGTCAGCATGATGACCGAGGCGAACGAGCCCGCCTTCTTGAGCTCGTGCAGCACGTCGATGCCGCTCATGCCGGGCAACCCGACATCGAGGATCACGACGTCCCAGTCGGCGCCCGCGTGCAGGCGCTCGAGCACCGGGCGGGGATCCTCGGTGACCTCGACCTCGTGGCCGTCGGAGGTGAGCTTGCGCGAGACGGCCTTGCCGACCTCCGCGTCGTCCTCCACCACCATCACCTTCGCGCGGCCGACTTCTTCGCCCATGGACAGCGGCCACAGGCTAGACCCATCACGCGGCGGCTGCAACCGAGCGCACGGCGGCCGCTGCGACGCCGAGGGCCGTCCGCAAGCGCTCGACCGCGCGCCACATCAGCTGGCACACGCGCGACGGCGTGACGCCGAGCGTCTTCGAGATCTCCTGGAACGTGAGCTCCTCGACGTAGTGGAGGCCGAGGATCGTCACGTCGCGCGACTCCATCGTCGCGAGGGCCGCCTTGACGCGGCCGAGCTCCTGGCGGCGCGCCGCCTCGTGCTCGGGATCCGCGGCGGCGGCGGTGCGGAGCTGAGGCGAGCGCTCGTCGAGCGCCTCGACCTCGATCTGCACGAGGTGCGCGAGGTCCGTGCGGTACTTGTCGAGCGACACGCCGAGCTTCATCGCCACGCGCGCGTCGCTCGCCGGCTCGCCCGCGGCCTCGAGGTCGCGGATCGCGCTCGCGACCTTGCGCGCCGACTGGCGCACCCGGCGCGGCAGCAGGTCGCCGCGCCGCAGCTCGTCCAGCACGGCGCCGCGGATGCGGAGCTCCGCGAACGCGAGGAACGGCTCGGCGCGCGATCCGTCGTAGCGCGCGGCGGCCTCGGTCAGCCCGAGCATGCCGGCCGCGACGATGTCCTCGCGCGTGACCCAGTCGGGGCACCGCCGTGCCAGCTTGAGGGCGATCCGCCGGGCGATCACGGTGTGCTCGACGATCAGCTGATCCCGCGCGGAGGTGGCCTGCATGGCCCGCCTCCTCGCAACCCGCGGGCCCACGCCCGCACCCATCAAGTCTCGGGGATCACTGGACTCGCCCCGGGTGTTCGGAGACCCACCCGGGTCGGGATCTACTCGGCCCGAGAGAGCTGGAGCGGATCGCGATTCCGCCGCTTCGGGCCTTCGATGTGGCGGGTGACGCCGAGCATCACCTGTTGCTGATCGAAGCCGCCGTCGAGGATCGGGAGTCGTGTCTGCGGATTGGACAGATCGCCGCGGTCGACGATCGCGATCTCCGCGAACAGGTCCCACTCCTTGGTGATCGACAGGACGTTGCCGAGCCGGAGATCGAGCCGGGGCTGCGGATCGAGATCCATGCCGGTGGTCGGATCACCGCCGCGCGTGAACACCGGCAGCGCGTACGCGACACCGACCCACCCGCCCCAGTGACCGCTCGGCTCGCGGAACAGCGCGCTCGTCGCGACCACGACCTCGCTGAACAGACCGCTGCGGCTGCCCTTGTCGGACAGCGTGATCGCGTCCATGCCGCCGCTGACGCCGAAGTCGAGCACCTGCGCGATCGGCTTGCGCCACTCGATCATCAGCGCCTCGCGCGTCCACATGCCGGTGTGATCGAGCAGGTGGCCGCCCGCACCGGTCAGCGACACCGCGACCTTGCGCCCGAGCGGGCTGCGCAGCCCGAGAGCGACGCTCTGCCACGGTTTCTCGTCGGTGTAGCTCGGCTGCTTCGGCACGAGCGTGACCGCGGCGGACACCTCGAGCTTCGAGAGCAGCGACCACCGTCCGGAGATGTCGAACAGCCCGAGGTCGGTGAGCCGCAAGGGCTCCGTCGCAGGTCCGAGCGACGGCTCGCTCATCACGAGCCGGATCTGCGCGGACAGCTCGCCGCCGCTCGGCCTCACCAGGTAATCCTGCGAGATGCCGCGGTGCGAGCCGTGGGTCAGCGCGAGTGCCTCGACGCCGCCGGTGCGGCCGCCGTCTTCCTGCTCGGCCAGCGCGGTTCCACCCAAGCCCGCGAGCGCGAGCAACGTCCAAGCTGTGCGTGTCATGCGCGCTGTCAACGCACGGCGCGCGCCGGCGATCTACGCGGTGTGTATACTCGTGCCCCATGCGCCTCGCGGTGCTCCTGTTGATGGTGATGCTCGGGGCGTGCGGCCCGAAGGGCGCGACCGGGCCGGGTGCAGGGTCCGCGGCCGCGCCGAAGACGCTCTACGACCGGCTGGGCGGGCGCGACGCGCTGATCGGCCTCGTCGAGGACTTCCTCGCGAACGTCGCGGCCGACAGGCGGATCGCACCGTTCTTCCAGGGCGTCGACACGCAGGGGCTGCGCCAGAAGCTGGTGGATCAGCTGTGCGAGCTCGCGGGCGGGCCGTGCAAGTACACCGGACGCGACATGAGGACCATGCACGACGGCATGGCGATCAAGCCCGAGCACTGGGACGCGTTCGTCGAGGACCTGAAGAGGTCGCTCGAGAAGTTCAAGGTCGCCGAGCCCGAGGCGAAGGATCTGCTCGCGATCGTCGAGGCGATGCGCGACCAGATCGTCGGCGCGAAGTGACGCGCCGATCTCAGTAGGGTTTGCCGCCGCTGTTGCCGCCGGGGCCGTAGTTGCAGACGACCACGTTCTTGTACTGCAGGCTCGGGCACGTCCCCATCGCACAGCCGACCTCGACCGACGTGCGCCACACGATCTGCGTGTAGTGGCCGCAGACGCCGCTGCAGCTGTTGTTCGCGTAGTTGTAGTTCGCCTTCTCCGAGGCCCACAGATCCACGGCCTGCTGCCCGGTGACGTTGCCGCTGCCGCCGAACACGTTCTCGCCGACGTAGTACGGATGGCCGACCGATCGATTCGCGTTGTGATCGATGAGGCCGTTGCCGTCCGTGTCCTTGCACATCGCCACCCACGCCGCGGCCGTCGCGGCGAGCTCCTTGTTCCACGTCATCGGCTGGAGTGCGGGCGAGGTCTGCACCATCGCGCGAACCGCGTTGTGAGCCGCGGTGATGCCCGTCAGGTTGGCGGGCTCACCCGCGCCCGGATTGTTCCCGCCATCGCCTCCACCGCCGCCGGGCGCATCGGGATTCACCGAGCCGCCGTCATCTCCACACGCTGCTGCGGCCAGCAGGACCGCGACCACGATCCGCTTGTACATGTGCCCAGGATACAGTACGACCCGCCTCGGAGGCAGGCAGACGAAGCAGACGCGACGGCGATAACCACCGACGGATGCAGGGAAGCCAGTGAGACGCTGGCACAGCCCCCGCTACTGTGACCGGGGACGAAGCGGCAAGACGCCACTGGGAAACTGGGAAGGCGCCGCCTAGGACGAACCGGAAGTCAGGACACCTCACCGTCGCAACTTCGGGTGTGAAGCACGCGTTATCGCCGCGTCGGTCACGCCCACGTCACGTGGGGTGACCATGACCAAGCTGCTCTACACATCGTGCGCGTTCGTCGTGCTGGCCAGTGCCGGCGCGGTGACGCGTGCCGATGACAAGGAGCCGGTCGTCACCACGGGCGAGGAGACGATCTTCGTGATCGCGCCCGCGCCCGATCACGCAGCGCGCGACCGCGACCGCGCGCTCGGCGAGGCGCCGTTCGTCACCGTGCTGCACCCCGGCGATCACGCGGCGACCGCCTCGGTCGCGGACGCCGTGGCGACGAGCGCCGGCGCGATCGCCTCGAGCCTCGGCGGCCTCGGCGCGTATCAATCGATCAGCGTGCGCGGCGCGGCGCCCGGGCACACCGCCGTGCTGATCGACGGCGTGCCGCTCGCGAAGCTCGCCGCGGTCACCACCGACCTCGGTCGGTTCCCGCTCGATGCGTTCGGCGAGGTCCGGTTCTACCGCGGTGCCGTTCCCGTCGAGCTCGGCGGCGCCGGCATCGGCGGGGCGGTCGATCTCGTCACGAAGCTCGGCCGCGGACCGCGCGGCGAGCGCTGGACCGCGACCGCGGGCGTGGGCTCGTACGGCGCGCGGCACCTTCGCGCGCGCTACGGCGACGAGCACGTCGGCGGCCAGATCGAGTCGTCGACGACGATCGGCTACCAGGGCGCGACCGGGGACTACACGTACTTCGACGACAACGGCACGCTGCTCAACAAGGCCGACGACGGCTTCAAGACGCGCGGCAACAACGGCTTCGATCAGATCGATGCGACGTCGCGCATCGGCGCGCCCGACGCGCTGTTCGGCGTGGGCCTGCGCCTCGCCTTCAAGCGCCAGGGCCTGCCGGGCTCGACGGCACAGCCGGCGGACAGCGCGAGGCTGTCGACGTTCGACGGCATCCTCGACGCGAGCATCCCCGCCCAGCTCGCGACGTGGGCCGGGCGGATCGGCGGCTTCCTCCTGCTCGAGCGGCAGAAGCTGCGCGATCCCGACGGCGAGCTCGGTCTCGGCCGCGCCGAACGGTCGTACACGACGATCGCGATGGGCGTGTCCTCGTCGATGCGCCGCGCGCTCGGCGCTCAAGAGCTCGCGCTCGGCGCCGAGCTGCGCGCCGATGGCTTCACCGATCGCGACGACGCGTCGGAGATGGAGGCGGTCGACGGCGTGCGCGCCGGCGGCGCCGCGATGGCGAGCATCGACCTCCACCTCGCGCCGCAGCTCGTCGTCACGCCGGCGCTGCGGCTCGACGCGCTGTACTCGGAGCCCACGCCGATCAGCGTCGGGCCGACGGCCGGCCTCGCCGTCCCGTCGCGCTGGGACGTCGTGCCGAGCCCGCGCGTCACCGCGCTACTCACCGTCACCGACGACCTCGCGATCAAGGGCTCGACCGGCCTCTACACGCGGCTGCCCACACTGCTCGAGGTGTTCGGCAACCGCGGCTTCATCCTCGGCGCGCCCGACCTGAAGGCCGAGCGCGGGCCCGCGAGCGACCTCGGCGTCGTGTGGGCGCCGGCGCGCGCGGTGGGCGGCGGCGACATCGATCGGGTGCTCGTCCAGGCCGACGTGTTCGCGAGCCGCGCCCACGACACGATCGCGTTCATCACGACGGCCGGCTTCGTCACGCGCGCCGCGAACATCGGCGACACGCAGGCGTACGGCGCGGAGCTGATCGCGTCGCTGCGCCTCGCGCGCACGCTGTCGCTGACCGCGAGCTACACGCGCCTCGAGACCGAGCAGATGTCCAGCGACGTCAACCTCGACGGCAAGCCGGTGCCTCGCCGCCCGAACCACGTCGCCTACGGCCGCGCCGACGCCGAGCGCCGCGTGCTCGGCCGCACGGGCTCCGTCTGGATCGATGGCTCGTACCAGGCGCAGAGCTTCCTCGATCCGGCGAGCCTCGGCATCACGCCGCGCCGCCTGCTGATCGGCACCGGGGCGCGCGTCGAGGTCGTGCGCGGCCTCGCGGTCGCGCTCGCGGTGCAGAACGTCGCCGACGTGCGTATCGCGTACCTCCAGCTCGATCGCCGCACGCCCACACCGCTCACCGACGTCGCCGGGTTCCCGCTGCCCGGCCGCAGCTTCTACCTGTCCGTGGACGTCACGCACTAACGCAACGAGGACCGAATGAACCGAAAGCTCGCTCTTGTTCTGCTCGCCACTGCCGCTGCTTGCGGCGACAACCTCGACGCGCCGCCCGACGCCGGCTCGAACGCGCCGGGCGCCGACGCCGCGCCGCAGCCGCCGCGCGCCGTGATCGTCGCGGGCAACTTCGTCGCGGGGAATCCGGGCGTGATGAGCGCGATCGACCTCGCGACGAAGACGGTGACGATGAACGTCGCCCCGCAGGGCGCGATCGGCGAGGACCCGGTGCTCCGCCACAAGGGCGACGAGCTGTTCGTGGTGAACCGCGCGAGCGGCAACAACGTGACGATCCTCTCGGCCAGCGACTACTCGCTCGTCGAGCAGCTCGGCACCGGTCCGAGCACGAACCCGCAGGACGTCGTCGCGATCGGCGAGAAGCTGTTCGTCGCGACGCTCGGCAACAAGGGCGGCGTGATCCTCACGCGCGGCTCGAACGTGATCACCGAGATCGACCTGTCGGCCGACGATCCCGACGGCAAGCCGAACTGCAGCTCGGTGTTCTACGCGGGCAGCAAGCTGTACTTCGCGTGCGGCCTGCTCGACGACACCAACCAGTTCCTGCCGCCGCGGGGCCCGGGCAAGGTCTACCTCGTGAATCCGTCGACCGGCACGGTCGACGGCTCGATCACCCTCACCACCAAGAACCCGATCGCGCTGTTCGAGCAGATCCCCCTCGGCGCGCCGAACGGCGGCGACCTCCTCCTGCCGACCATCGACTTCGGCACGGGCATGGGCTGCATCGAGCGCATCGTCACCGCCGGCACGCCGGCCTCCGCCGGCTGCATGGTCGATAACGCCGTGCTCGGCGGCTTCGCGTTCGCGAGCCGCGTCGCGTTCCAGGGCAACCACGCGCGCGTCGCCGTCTCCGACTACCCGCAGGGCAACGTCCGCGACTACGACCTCGCGGCCGGCGCGCTCGACACCGCGGCGATGACCGCGATGGCCCAGGTGATCAGCGACGTCACGATCTGCCCCGGCGGCGAGATGGTCGTCGCCGACAACCCGCCGCCGCCGAGCACCGCGCCGAACGGCGTCCGGATCTACCTGGACGCCGCCGAGAAGACGACCGACGCGCTGCCGATCGGCCTGAGGCCCGCCTCGTCGCACGGCCTCGTCTGCTACTAGGAAGCCGCCCGCGATATTAGGTCCGACCTAATTAATGCGCGAATTGTGCAACACGATTTGTCCGGCCGTACGAGGCCGATCTGCGGCTCTCCTGACCGGCTCCGGAAATACGATCAGCGCCGCACGATGAGGGCATCGAGCACGGCGCTGGTCGAGGAGTAAGTTCTTTGGCAGACGTGGGTTCGCTTCTGGGTATGGCGCCTCCTCGGTGATGACCGCGTTGCGGGGGTGGATCCACCTAGTTCACGCGTGGTGCCAGCGCGCTGCGCGACATGCGCAGGCTGGACCTGTCAGCGCGGGAGATGGCGCAAGCCGCGTGCGCTCGTCGGCCGTGTAGGTGGGGCGCGCAGGTCGTCCGGCACGCGCGCGTCGCGAGTGATGCGCGCTGGCTTCGCTGACAGGACCGTGTCCACACGCGTTCACGCGCCAGCTCGTCACAGCCGGCGTGGAGTTCTGCCTCGATCGCGATCACTCCTCGCGCGGACGAACGCAGTACACCTCGGCCACCACCTCGATCGTCGTGGAGGGCGACGTGTTGCGGTAGTCGCAGCGCCAGCCCGAGGCCGTGCCGAGGTCCATCATCGCGAGCGGCCGCGCCGCGACGAGCTGCGCCATCCACTGCGGATCGGCGTAGCAGCCGCCGGTGATCACGATGTCGACGGAGCGGCCGCAGGTCGCGACCGCGGTGGCGACGAGGCCGGCGCCGACGGAGATCCGCGCCTCCTTGCGCTCGATGTCGCCCTTCGATCCGTACGCGCCCGACGGGCCCGGCGGACCCTTCGGACCCTGGGCGCCGGGCTGGCCCTGGATGCCCTGCACGCCGGGATTGCCGGCGACGCCCTGCAGTCCTTCCGGACCGGGCGGACCCGGGTTGCCTTGCGGACCGCGCGGACCTTCGGGGCCCGGCGGGCCGAGCCCGAAAGGTCCGGCCGGACCCGGCGGGCCAGGTGGACCGGCAGGACCCGCGGGGCCAGGCGGGCCGTAGATGCCCGCCTCCTTGCCGCGCGCGAGGATCTCGTCGGCGACCTTCTTCGCGTCGACCGCACCCTTCGCCTCGAGCTCGGTGAGGCGGCGCTGCTGATCGGCGACCGTGTTGCGCGTCTCTTCGAGCAGTCGATCGGTGTCGCCCGGGCGGCACGCGCAGAGCGCGAGAAGCACGAGCGAACGCTGCATGCGGCCATCCTACCGAAGGCCGGTTTTTTGCGCTCGCGGATCGGGTCCTGTACGACCGATGACAATGAGGATCGAGCTGGTGGATGTCCGACTCGACCACCCCCGGGGTGCGTCGTCGCCGCCGCTGGTGACGAACGCGCGCCTCGGACTGGGACATGGCGAGGTCGTGGTGATCGTCGGCGCCGCGGGCGTCGGTACGTCGCGGATCATCGCCGCGGCACTCGGCGAGGTCCCGTGCGCGGAGGGCCACGTCGAGGTGTTCGGGCGCGACGTCGCGAAGCTGCGGCGCAGCTCGCTGCGCCTGCTCCGGCGGCGCATCGGCATCGTGCCGCAGGACCTGTGCCTGCTCGAGGATCGCAGCGCGCAGCTGAACGTCGTGCTGCCGCTCGAGATCGACGGCGTGCCGCGCGCCGCGTCGATCGCGCGGGCCGCCGAGGTGCTCGCCGCGATGGGCCTCGAGGACGAGGCCTCGCTGCCGGTCGACTGCATGTCCGCATCGGCGCGCCAGCGCGTCGCGGTGGCGCGCGCGCTCGTGCGCGACCCCGAGTTGATCCTCGCGGATCATCCGACGAGCTGGCAGGACGCCGAGGGCGCCGAGCGCGTGTGCGAGGCGTTCTACGAGGCGGCGGCCGGCCGCGGTGCGAGCGTGCTCGTGTTCGGCCGCGATCCGGCGCTGCGCGCGATCGCCGACCGCAACAAGTGGAAGCAGATGGCGCTGATCGACGGCCGGCTCGTCTCGATGGAGGAGCTCGCCGATCAGGCGATCGACGACGTGCTCGTGGCGATCGACAGCGTCCCGACCCCGATCCAGACGGACGACGAGCTCGACGACGACAGCGCGATCCCCAACCTCGTCCGGTTCCCGATCACCGCTCGCACGGCAGGTGCCCGATGAAGATGCGCACGCTCCGCAAGATCCGCGCGATGGCTCCCCGCCACGTGCGCCGCCGCGACTTCGATCTCAGCGACGCCACGATGGAGCCCGATCCCGGGCCTCCGCCCGAGGCGGTGTTCGATCGCGCGACGGGCCCGTTCGATCACCGGCGCGGCTACGCCGCGTTCGGTCCCGGCGCGGCGGACGAGGAGACGTGATCCCACGCGTGATCAGCGCGCTGCGGCGGACCGGAGGGCTCGTCGCGGAGCGGCCGCGCGCGGCGCTGTGGACGCTACTCGCGCTCACCTGCGCGCTGTTCGCGGTCGCGGTCGCGGTCGTCGGTGCGACGAACGTCGATCGCTGGGCGCACCGGCCGGGCGAGAGCGCGAGCATGGTCGTGTACCTCGGCGAGGGTGTCGCCGAGTCGCGTGCCCAGGAGCTGATGACCGAGCTGCGCGCGCTGCCCGGCGTGGAGCGCGCCGAGCTGGTGTCGCCCGAGGAGAGCGCGAAGCGGCTGCAGGTCGCGCTCGGCGCGGACACCACGCTGCTCGAGGGCGTCGACGTCGGCAGCCTGCCGGCCTCCGTGGAGGTCACGCTCGCGCCGGGCGTGCGCGACGTCGTCGCGATCAGCCCGACGGTCCGCGCGCTGCGCGGCGCGCCGGGCGTCGACGGCGTGACGGTCGAGGACGGCGCCGATGACAAGACGGCCGCGGCGCTGCACGCGATCCGCTACGTCGCGTGGGGGGGCGCGGCGATGTTCGCGGGGCTCGCGCTGATCATCGTGCTGGCGGCGATTCGCGTCCGCCTCGATCGCACGCGCAACGAGCTCGCGGTCGCCGAGCTGCTCGGCGCGCGCCCGACGTTCTTCGTGATCCCGACCGCACTCGCGGGCGCGATCCACGGCGCGCTCGCGGCGGTGCTCTCGATCGGCGCGCTGCTCCTCGGCCTGCACGTCTACGGCGACGCGATCATCGCCGGGCTCGAGCCCTCGCTCGGCGCGGTCGAGCTGATCGTCCCGGAGGCGATCGAGCTCGTCCTGTTCGTGGCCGCCGGGGCGGCCCTCGGGCTCGTCGGCGGAGCGCTGGCCGGAGCGTCGCGTGCGTCTCGCTAGCCTGATCGTCGCGATCCTCTGCGGCGCCGCGCACGCGCAGCCCGCGCCGGCCGTCGTGGATCCGCGCGCGGCGCTGGCCGCGCGGCTCGCCGAGGAGCAGCAGACGATCGACCGGACGATCGCGACCGTGGCCGAGAAGCTCGCCGGCGCCGATCAGATCAGGCTCGATCGCCTGCGGGCCGCCTACCGCCTCGTGCGCGCACCGATGCGCGCGAGCGCGACGCCCTCCGAGCGCATGGCCGCGGCCCGCCGGCGTGCGGCCGCTCGCCTGCTCGTCGATCGCGACAACGCCGAGCGCAGCCTGCTCGCCGACGAGGCGAAGCAGCTCGCGGGGGCCCGGCAGCGCATCGCCGCCGATGCGCGCGCGCTGCCGACGATCACGCTGCCGACCGAGCTCGTGCGCCCGGCCCAGGGCACGGTCGCGCGCGAGTTCGGGACGCTCGCGCACGATCGCTCGCGCGCCACGCTGTCGCGCCGCGGGATCGATCTCGAGGTCGAGACACGCGCGAACGTGATCGCGCCCGCCGACGGCACCGTCCGCTACGCCGGCCCGATCCGCGGGCTCGACGAGGGCGTGATCCTCGATCACGGTGACTACTTCACGGTCGTGGCGAAGCTCGCCGACCTGATCGTCCCCGTCGGAGCGACGATCAAGCAGGGCGACCGGATCGGGCACGCCGCGCGGTACCGCGTCTATCTCGAGGTGCGCGTGAAGATCGGGCCCGGCGGGCTGCCGATCGATCCCGCGCCGCTGTTCGAGAAGCCCCGGAAGAAACCGCGCTAGACTTCTCGCGTGTCGCGCGCCAGTCATCTCGCCGCGTTCGCCGCGGGCACCGTGTTCGCGCTCGCGATCGGCGCCGATGCGCTGCCCCGGGACGTCGCGCGGTTCAAGGCGCTCGACGCGTTCGCGCAGGCGCTCTCGACGGTGCAGACGAGCTACGTCGATCCGGTCGACGAGAAGAAGCTGCTGTACGACGCGGCGCGCGGCATGCTGCACAACCTCGACGTCCACTCGACGTTCCTACCGCCGACGCGCTACCAGCACCTGCGGCAGGACACCGAGGGCGAGTTCGGCGGCGTCGGACTGACGCTCGGGCCCGGCGAGATCGACGACGCACGCCCGCGCACGCCGCCGTATCCGATCGTCGACGAGGTGCTCGAGGGCTCGCCGGCCGCCGTCGCCGGCGTGCTGGTCGACGACCTCGTCACCTCCGTCGACAGCGCGCCGACGGCCGAGCCCGGCAAGGAGCTCAAGGAGGCCGGCGCGTGGGAGACCAAGCTGCGCGGCGCATCGGGCACGCGCGTCACGGTCGGCATCCTGCGCGTCGGTTGGAAGGACCCGAAGACGTTCACGCTCGTGCGCGCGCAGGTGAAGCAGCCGAGCGTGAAGCACCGCGTGATCGAGAAGGGCATCGGCTACCTCGCGATCACGCGGTTCTCCGAGGCGACGTCTGCGGACGCCGCCGCGGCGCTCGCGCACCTGAAGCAGCAAGGCGCGCTCGAGGCGCTCGTGCTCGATCTCCGGAACGATCCGGGCGGCCTGGTCGATCAGTCGATCCTCGTCGCCGACCAGTTCCTCGACGCGGGCACGATCGTGCAGATCCGCGGCCGCGCGAGCACGGAGAACCAGAGCGCGCACAAGGGCGGGCTCGCGACCCAGACGCCGGTGATCGTGGTCGTCGATCAAGGCACCGCGAGCGCGGCCGAGATCCTCGCCGCGGCGTTGCGCGACAACGGACGCGCCAAGCTCGTCGGGTGGCCGACGTACGGAAAGGGAACCGTGCAGACGTTCTTCGATCTCGAGGACGGCGCGGGTCTCAAGCTGACCACCGCTCGGTACTTCACACCGAAGGGCAACTCGCTGGAATCAAAGGGCTTGGTCCCGGATGTGAAGGTCGAAGCGTTCACTCCCGAGGAGATCGTCGTCGGCGGTGGAAGCGGCAGTGGCGCGGGCCCGGGGACTGGTGCCACAATTACCGAGACGGGGAACGACGATCCACAGCTGGCAACCGCCATCAAGCTTGCGCGGCAAGCACGCGGCGGCAGCAAGTAGTCGGCACCTCGCTAGATCTGCGGAAGCTTGGACTGGTACAACCAATGGAACGTTGGCGTCACTCGACGCTGACACCGAACGCGGGGACGAAAGCCGACGATGTTCAAGCTGGTGATCCAGGATGACGAGGGAAAGACGACGGTCGTCCCTCTGATCCGTGACGAGATCACGATCGGACGCAAGGAAGGCAACACGATCCGGCTGACCGAGCGGAACGTGTCGCGGCGCCACGCGAAGATCTCGCGCAACAACGGCGAGGTCCACATCGAGGACCTCGGCAGTTACAACGGGATCCGGGTCAACAACGCCCGGATCGCCGAGCGCGTGAACCTCCGGGTCTCGGACCAGGTCCAGATCGGCGACTACAAGCTGTACCTGAAGGCCGAAGGGGTCGAGCAGGTCGACGACGCGCGCACGATGCCGATCGAGCGGATCGACACGCAGACCGCGACGGACATCATGCCGGCGGTGTCGCCGAGCCCGACGCCGACGCTCCCGATGGGCGTCCCGGCGCAGGCCGCCGGCGCCACGCCTCCCGCCCAGCCGCCGGTCTCGGCCGCCGGGCTCGCGGCGAACCAGCAGCTGGTCGGCAGCCCGAACCGCACGATGGTCGCGATCGCGGACACCGATCCGGCAGGACGCCCGGTCGCCTCCGCCGCCGCCGTCGCCGCGCTCACCGCGCCTGTCGGGTACGGCAAGCTCGTCGTGCTGTCGTCGAACTTCGCCGGCAAGGAGTTCGAGCTCAGCCGGCCGCAGATGATCATCGGCCGCACCGACGAGAACGACATCGTCATCAACCACCGCTCGATCTCGCGCAACCACGCGAAGCTCGTGCGCGAGCCCGACACCGGGCGCTACACCATCAGCGACCTGCAGTCGTCGAACGGCGTGCGGGTCAACGGCCAGGACTACGGCAAGGTCGAGCTGCGGCGCGGCGATGTCGTCGATCTCGGCCACGTGCGGCTGCGCTTCGTCGAGCCGGGCGAGGACTTCGTGTTCGCGCGCGACGCGGTCGTCACCGACGTCCCCGACGCGGGCGGCAAGAAGGGCCTGCTCGTCGCGATCGTGCTCGGCGTGCTGCTGCTCGGCGGCATCGGCATCTTCTTCGTGATGAAGGGCGGCGGCGGGAGCGAGACCAAGGCCAACGCGGGGTCCGGCACGGGCGGCTCGCTCGGCACCGGCGACGGCAGCGACACGCAGGTCGCCGCCACGAACAACGGCGGCGGCAGCGACACGCAGACGCCGAACAACACCACCACGAACGCCGCGGGCGGCGGCAGCGACATCGAGGTCGCCACGAACCCGGGCGGCGGCAGCGACACGCAGACGCCGAACAACAACACGACGACGAACCCGAACACGACGACGAACAACACCGCGACGACGAGCGCGGACGACATCAAGATCGAGTGCCTCAAGCTCGCGGCCGACAAGAAGTGGCCCGACCTCGTGCAGTGCACCGATCGGCTCGCGAGCGCCGACCCGGCGACGGCGAAGCAGCTCCGCGCGAAGGGCGTCATGGAGAACAAGGCCGACACGGCCCAGCGCCTGATGACCGATGCGCTGAAGAAGAGCGACTACCGCCGCGCCCGCGACGAGCTGGCCAAGATCCCGGCCGACTCCGTCTACCGCACTGAAGCGAAGGCCTCGTACGACAGCGCCGTCGCCGATGCTGCGTCCGAGGTCGAGGCGGCCGCGAAGTCCCTCGCCGCGGATCACAAGTGCACCGAGTTCGACCGCCTGGTTGCCAAGGCCGGCCGCGAGGGCACGGATGGCCGGATCGGCAGCCTGCGCTGCAAGCCGGAGGTGGTCGCGAAGCCCGACGGGCCGAAGACCAACCCGAACACCACGACGACCACCACCAACAACACCACGACGACGACGACCAACCCGCCGCCCGAGAAGTGCGATGCGGACGCGCTCAAGGCGAAGGGCGAGGACAACCTGTCGACCGGCATGGACGCCGCGGCGCTCGCGAACTTCGAGGCGTCGATGAAGTGCCGCCCGGATGCGTCGCTGATGCGCCTCGCGTTCATGGCGGCGTGCCGCTCGAAGAACGCGGCGAAGGCCAAGGCCTACTACCCGCGGCTGCCGCCCTCGACCACGACCGGCATCGTCCAGATCTGCGTGCGCAACGGCATCCAGCTGCCCTGACGTGACGTTCCCGCGGGGGAGCGGATCTCTAATGGTGCCGCTTGTTTGACCCGGCTGGCAGACCTGGTGTACCCAGGGTCTAGCTCCCGGAGGCGTCATGCTCGTCCGTTTGACCCGCGCTTGCTTCGTCTCTCTGCTCGGTCTGGCGATCGTTGGCGCGGGGACGCGCACGGCGGTCGCGGACTCCGCAGGCAACATCGACATCTCGGGCTTCCGCCCGGCGATGGACTCGCGCGGCTACCTGACGGTGAACGCCTCGCAGGTGCTCGGGCACAAGGAGTTCTCGTTCGGCCTCGGCTCGCTGGACTGGGGCTACAAGCTCCTGAACTTCGGCGACGACAGTGGCCCGAACTATCAGGTCACGAACATCATCACCGCGACCCTGATCGGCGCGTTCGGCATCAAGGCCGGCCCCGCCGAGCTCGAGTTCGGTATCAGCGCCCCGCTGCGCATCATGAACGGCGATCGCGGTCCGGACTCGGTCGGCGATCCGAACGATCCCAACGACGATCAGGCCTTCAAGATCGACGGTCAGGGTCTCGGCAACATCGGCTTCCACTTCAAGACGCGCTTTCTCAAGACCAGCCGCCCGCCGCACGTCGGCCTCGGCCTGGTCGCGAGCGTGTATCTCGGCGCCGTCGGTGACTCGAAGGGCAAGTGGCTCGCCGAGGAGAAGGTGGTGCCCCAGATCATGGGCATCCTCGACAAGGAGTTCGGCCGCCAGGGCCGCCTCCGCCTCGCGCTCAACGCCGGCATCCGCCTGCGTCCGACGACGTCGTTCACGCAGAACGACTCGACGCACCCGAGCGGCCAGCCCGCGCCGGTGACCGGCGAGACGATCACCGCGGGTACCGAGATCCCGTTCGGCGTCGGCATCGCCTACGCGATCTCGAAGCAGCGCTTCGACGTCGTGGGCGAGGTGTTCGGCTCGATCCCGATCGGCGACAAGGAGAACTACCAGCCGATGGAGGCGCTCGCGGGCGTGAAGCTCTACCTCGCGCGCAACTCGTTCCTCTCGCTCGGCGCGGGCACCGGCCTCCAGCCCAAGAAGGGCGCGAACCCGGATCTCCGCGCGATGATCGGCATCGTGTTCGAGCCGAACATCGGCGACCGCGACGGCGACGGTCTCAAGGACGACGTCGACAAGTGCCCCGACGATCCGGAGGACTTCGACGACTTCGAGGACGAGGACGGCTGCCCCGAGCCCGACAACGATCGCGACGGCATCCTCGACGAGGATGACAAGTGCCCGCTGATCCCCGAGGACAAGGACGGCTTCCAGGACGAGGACGGCTGCCCCGAAGGCGACAAGAACGATCGCGACGGCGACGGCATCCTCGACAACGTCGACAAGTGCCCGGATGACCCGGAGGACTTCGACCAGTTCCAGGACGAGGACGGCTGCCCCGATCCGGACAACGATCAGGACGGCATCCTCGACGTCGACGACCTGTGCCCGAACGACCCCGAGGACAAGGACGGCTTCGAGGACGAGGACGGCTGCCCCGATCTCGACAACGACAAGGACCGCATCCTCGACAAGGACGACAAGTGCCCGAACGAGCCCGAGACCTACAACGGCACGGATGACGAGGACGGCTGCCCCGACCGCGGCCGCGTGGTCGTGACCGACACCGCGATCGAGATCCTCGACATGGTCTACTTCGAATACAACAAGGCGATCATCAAGCCGGTCTCGTATCCGATCCTCGACGCGGTCGCGGCGACGCTTCAGGGCAACCCGTCGATCCAGCTCATCGAGGTGCAGGGCCACACCGACGAGCGCGGCGACGACGCGTACAACCTCGATCTCTCCGATCGCCGCGCGCACGCCGTCGAGAAGTACCTGATCGACAAGGGCGTCGACGCCAAGCGCCTCTCGGCGCAGGGCTACGGCGAGACGCAGCCCGTCGATCGCCGCTCGAACGAAGCGGCCTGGGCGAAGAACCGCCGCGTGGCGTTCCTGATCCTGAAGCGCGCGAGCGACTGACGCGCCTCGCAGACGTCGCAGACGGCGCGCGGCGCTCTGCGGTCGGGTGCAAGACGTGCGTCGCGCTGGAAACACGCGATGCAGCGCGACCGCCGCTCGTCGAGCCTCGGGTTGGCGCGACCGATGCAATAGCGTCGGTCATGCTGATGCCACCCATCTCGCGGTTCATGACCGCCAAACCCGTAACCGTCGGGCGGGCGGCGACCCTGGCCGACGCCCATCGGTTGATGCGCGAGCACGCGATCCGGCACTTGCCCGTCGTCGATGACAAGGGCGAGCTGTGCGGGGTCGTCAGCGAGCGAGACCTTCACCTGATCGAGACGCTCACCGAGGCCTCGCCGGAGGACGCGCAGGTCGAGGACGCCATGGTCGAGCATCCGTTCGTCGTCACCGGCGATACGGCGCTGGACGAAGTCGCCGAGATCATGGGCGAGCACAAGTACGGATCGGTGGTGGTGATGGGCCGGGACGGCGTCGAGGGCATCTTCACCGCGGTCGATGCGTGTCAGGTGCTCGCGCAGCTCGTCCGACGAGCGGTCGCGTGACATGACGACGTCGGCCGGGATCGTCCTCGCCGGCGCCGCCGCGCTCGGCGCATACGAGGCCGGAGTCCTGTGCCACGTCCTCGGCGCGGTCGCGCGAGACATCGGTCGCCCGCGCGTGTTCGACATCGTGTCGGGCACCTCGGCGGGTGCGATCAACGCCGCGGCGATCGCGGCGTTCGCCGACGATCCGGCGGTGGGGGCCGCCCGCGCATGCGACGCCTGGTCGGGGCTGCGGCTCGGGCAGGTGCTGAGACCCTCCGCGCTCGAGATCGTGCGCTACGCGCTCGAAGCGACGGACGTGACCTCGCGGCTGGCGCGCGCGCTGAAGACCGGGCGGGCACGAGGTGGCTTGCTCGATCCTCGTCCGATCGCGAAGCTGCTGGAGGACGTCCTGCCGATCGAGCGGATCGAGGCGCACCTGACGAGCGGTGTCCTCGGGGCGGTCGCGATCTCCGCGACGCATGTCGCGTCCGGCCGCTCGACCGTGTTCTACCGCTCGGCGCGGCCGCTTCCGCCGTGGCAGGGCGAGGGAGGGATCGCAGTGCCGGCGACGTTGACGCGCGAGCACGTGATGGCCTCGGCCGCGATCCCGCTGCTGTTCCCGCCGGTCACCGTCGACGGCGATCTTTACTGCGATGGTGGCCTCCGCCAGCTCGTGCCGATGTCGCCGAGCATTCATCTCGGCGCGCGGCGGCTGCTCGTCATCAACCCGCTGGCGCCCGTGGGGAGCGCGCAGGACGAGCAGGCGCGCCGGGAGGCCTCGAGCTCGCCGCTCTATCTCGCGGGCAAGGCCCTCAACGCGCTGTTCGTCGACCGGACCGAGGCGGACCTCGCGCGCCTCGAGCACCTCAGTGCCGTGCTGCGCGCCGGCCGCCATCGATACGGTCCGGCGTTCGAGGCGGACCTCAACGCCGAGCTCGCGCGCGGCGGTCACGCTCCGCTGCACGAGGTCGCGGCCCTCCGGATCGAGCCCTCGGCCGACCTCGCGCGCCTCGCCGCGGAGTACGCGGGCGGTGGCGAGCTGGCGCGCCGCGAGCGCGGGGTCGTCGCGAGCGTGATGCGGTGTCTCGCCGAGGCGGGCGCCACGCGTTCCGGGGATCTGCTGTCGTACCTGCTGTTCGACGGCGGCTTCGCGACCGAGCTCATCGCGCTCGGCAAGGCCGACGCGCGCCGCCAGCACGAGGAGCTGTGCGCGCTGTTCGACGGCGCCGTCACCCGGCCACGCTCGTCGACCGCCACCGCGTGCTGACGTGCCGCGGGCGCTCATCGAGCGCGGGGGCCGATGGCGATCAGGTACAACGGCGTGCGGCGGTCTCCAAGTGCGAGGACGCGGCGCACCTCGCGCTCGTCGAAGGCGCCGATCGGGACGGCCGCCAGGTCGAGCGCCGTCGCGGCGAGCAGCACGTTCTGGGCGGCGTGACCCGCCTCGAGCGTGGCGAACCGCTCCGCGTTGCGCGTGGTGTACTTGGCGGCCACCACGGCGAGCTCACCGCAGATGACGAGCGTCGCCGCCGCGTCGCGGACCGAGCTC